>JAXFOH010000017.1:0-9449 GCA_034180465.1 Opitutales bacterium | reverse complement strand
AAGCACTATTTAAAACTTAACGGGCAAATATTGTCTTTTAATGTGGACCCGGCCTTTGGCAACTGTTTAGACGGCTTGATAATGGTTAACCTGAGCAACACCGATTTTTCTTTGCTAAAGGTTTATATGGGCGAAGAGCAGGCAAAAAAATATTTACAGTATCAAAAAGACCTGCAGAGCAAAGGGGTAGACGCTCAAGGCAATTAGCGCGTTAAGCCCATTGCATATGGGCGTATTTTATGGCAAGCGTGCGCAAAATTTTTGCGCATTTTTTCGTCTTTTTCGATAACAATTCTTGCGTGTTTGCATAGAAAAGCTCCGAAAGTTTTTCGCTTTCGGAGCTTTTGTTTTTATATGCTCTATAAATTAAAATTCGGCTTTGTGCATATCGCCGCAATTTACAAAAGCTTCGTGGAACGCGTAGGCTTTTGCAAGGGTTTGCGGGGTATGCCCGTGTTTTACCGAGGATAAGTATTTTCTCAGCAAGTCTCTGTATTCGGGAGCTGCAACGTTTTCGATTATCAGTTGCGCTCTTTCCATAGGTGTTTTGCCGCGCAAGTCTGCAACGCCGTATTCCGAAACCAAAATCTTTACTGTATGTTCGGTGTGGTCTACATGCGAGCACATTGGAACAAACGAGCTAATCAGGCCTCCCTTTGCCAACGAAGGCGTTGTAAAGATAGAAAGATATCCAGAGCTTGTAAAGTCTGCCGAGCCGCCTATGCCGTTCATCATCTTTTGCCCCATAATGTGGGTGCTGTTTACGTTGCCGAACAAGTCTGCTTCTATGGCGGTATTAATAGAGATAATGCCTATGCGCCTCGAAACTTCGGGGTTGTTCGAAATTTCCTGAGGTCTTAGAACAATCTTGCTCTTATAGTAGTCGAGATTCGAATATACTTTCTGCAATTTGTCGGGTGTAATTGTAAGCGATGTTGCCGAAACAAAGTTGATTCTGCCTTCGTCTACCAAGTCTATAACCGAGTCTTGGGCAACTTCCGAATACATTGTAAAGGCGGGAATTTCGGGGTGTTCGCCCATAGCCTTTAGCACTGCGTTTGCAATGTTGCCAACACCGCTTTGCAATGGAAGGAATGTGTTGGGAATTCTGCCCGCTCTCATTTCGGCTGCAAAGAAGTTTGCAACGTTTTCGCCGATTTTGTGGGTAATTGGGTCTGAAGGCTTAAAGGCGGCAACTTCGTCGTGGCTGTTTGTCTTTACAATGCCGACAATCTTTTTTGGGTCTACCTTAACGGTTTGCGAGCCGCCCCTGTCGGATACCTTGAAAATCGGTATGGATTTTCTGAAGGGCGGGTTGTCCATTTCTATGATGTCGTGAATGCCCCTTAAAGCGGCGGGGTGATATTCGTTCAATTCAATAATGATTTTTTCCGCCAAGTGCAGGGCAGTAGGGGCAATGCCTACCGATGTTGTAAGCACAATTTCGCCGTCGTCGCTTACATCGCAAGCCTCAACTATTGCCCAGTTGAATTTGCCGTAAAATCCGTAGCGCATTTCCTGAGCCAAAACCGAAAGGTTCATATCTATATACTTTACAGTGCCGGCATTTATTCTTTCGCGCAGGTCTTTGTTTGTCTGGTAGGGAGCGCGGAAATTAATTGCGTCGGCCTGAGCCAAAACGCCGTCGCACGAAGGCCCGGTAGATGCGCCGCTGTAAAGATTGATTTTAAAGGGTCTGCCTGCAGCATGTTCTGCCTTTGCCTTTTCGGCTATGGCTGCGGGTACCGCTTTAAGAGAGCCAGCCGGCGTAAAACCGCTTACGCAAACTTGGTCTTGGTTGTTGATAAGGCTTGCAGCCTCTTGTGCTGTTAGTATTGGGTAATTCATTTTATTTATTGAATTTTATCTGTTTGAAAATTGTGTTTATATATGAATTAAGGGGCAAATTTTGAATATTTGCCCCTTGGTAAAATCTTGCTGTTTTTTATTACGTTAAGGTTGCAATAAAGAAACCGGCTACAACCGCGGTGCCTATAACGCCTGCTACATTCGGGCCCATTGCATGCATAAGCAGGAAGTTGCTGGGATCTGCCTTTTGCCCTTCAATGTGCGAAACACGAGCCGCCATAGGAACTGCCGAAACGCCTGCCGAACCGATAAGCGGGTTAATCTTGTCTTTGCTAAACAAGTTCATAACCTTTGCCATAAGCACGCCTGCTGCAGTAGATATCATAAAGGCAACAACGCCCAAGAACAGAATCGACAACGTTTCGGTGCGGAGGAATTTGTCGCCCGTCATTGTAATGCCAACCGAAGTTCCCAGAAATATTGTTACTATGTTTATGATTTCGTTTTGGGCCGCTTTGTTCAAACGTTCGCAAACGCCCGATTCTCTTATAAAGTTGCCCAACATAAGCATGCCTATAAGGGCCGAGGCATCGGGTATCAAAATTATGCAGAATACCGAAACAATAATTGCAAAAACAAGCTTTTCTAGGCGCGAAACTTTGCGCAGGCTTTTCATCTTAATTTTACGTTCTGCCTTTGTTGTAAGCAGGCGCATAATAGGAGGTTGTATAATTGGAACAAGTGCCATATAGCTGTATGCTGCAACCGCAATGGGAGCCATTAGATGCGGGGCGAGTTTGTTCGAAAGAAATATAGAAGTAGGGCCATCGGCGCCGCCTATAATGCCTATAGAGGCAGCTTCCATACAGTTAAAGCCAAGGCAGATTGCCCCGAACATTGTAAAGAATACGCCAAACTGGGCGGCTGATCCCAACAACAAAGTTTTTGGGTTTGCAATTAAAGGCCCAAAGTCGGTTAAAGCGCCTACTCCCAAGAAGATGATTGGCGGGAACAATTCCAACAAAACTCCCCATTGAATGTAGTAGTATAAACCGCCCGTGTGCGCGGCATACGCCTTCATTAAAGGTTGACCTTTTAAAACGCTTTGACCTGCCGCAACATTAACATCTATTACAGTGCCCGAAGAATTTGCCCAAACAAGCTCGTCGGAAGGCCTTACTGCAATGTCGATATCGTTAAATTTTACGGTTACAATGCTGTCGCGCCAAGCAAAGTCGGACTTTTCCGAGGGGCGGACAATGGCCAACAAATTGGGAACACCCTTAGCCTTTGTTTCGGCCCTGTCTAAATCCGAGCTAAATTCGGTTTTTGTTGCCAGTTGAACGTTGTCTAAAAAGTTTTGAATGTCTTTTTGCGCGTTAACGGGTTCGCCGTTGTCGTTAAGTTTTACAATGCGCCAAAAGGCATCGGGCTGGTCTTTTAAAACGCGGGGCAAATCTAGTTTTTGCCCTTCTTTTGCAAAAACCGCCGCAACAGTGCCGTTGTCGGGGGCAATAATTTCGCCCGCAGGTTTGTTTACAACGCCGTTTGTGGGCAGGTTTGCCAATAATGCGCCAAAGGCAATAGGTATTAAAAGCAGGGGCTCGAATTGGTGTTTAACCGCCAAATAAAACAAAACCCCAACTACAACCCACATGGTAATCATACGCCAGTCTATATAAAATAGACCGGAGTCCCATATTAGGTTCATTAAGTCGTTTAACATAAAAAACCTCTGCTATTGAATGTTTGCCAAAGGTTGTCCTTCGGTAATATTTTCGCCTTTGCTTACCAAAATTTGCGAAACCGTGCCCGACTTTGGGGCAAAAACAAAGGTATTCATTTTCATTGCTTCCAAAGTAAAGAGCTTGTCGCCTTCCTTTACGCTTTGCCCCGTCGAAACGTCTACCGAAACAACAACAGCCGAAAGGGGGCTTAACACTGCGCCGTCGCCTGAAGGGGTTGTTTGTTGGGGTGCCGGTTGTTGAGCCACTTGTGCGGGAGCTGCCGCAGCTTGTGCGTTAGAGCCTAAAACTTCAATCTCTACGTTGTAGGATACACCGTCTACTGTGATTTTTAATTTTTTATTCATTTTTAAATGCCTTTATTTTGAAGATTTGTCGGAAGGGGTTATAGAACGGATTTCGCATTTTGCGCCGTTTGTTGCAACGTATACCGCCGCTGCAACTACTGCAGCCAACTTGCCGCCGACAGCGTTGGTGTTTGCTTGGGCTGCCGTTTCGAGCTTTTGGGGATTATCTTTTATAAACCTTTTAAAGAAAAAGCCCAGAATGTTTGTAACAGTCGAGAGCAGATAAAGAATTATGCAAACAACGCAAAAGCCCAACAACATATAGTTGCAGGTTTGCAGTATGGTGGGTTTAAGTGGTAGTAGGGCGGCTAACGTAAACATTTTTTGTTTTATGTTAAAGTTTTTAGCTATGTTTGGGAAAGGGCGTTTGCTCTTTGTTTTTAAGGAAAAGCGGAGGATAGTGCATATTTTTTTGCACAAAGGCTCGTGATTCTAAAAAAACGCTAAAAATCTATGTTTCATTTATTTTAAAGTCAATATTTTAGACTGCAATTTTTAAAAAAATACGCCATTTTAGGTTGTTATATGTGGTTTTAAAAAATGCAGAATTCTTTGTTTAACTAAAAATAGATTATGCACGTTTGTTGTATGTTTTATTTTAATTTATAGGTTAAACTTTTGTTTTGTTGCATTAAAAAATATGTTTATATATAGATTATTAATTGTTTTGCTAAAAAATTCATTAACTAATTTTTGGCGCAAATTTTTTTGTTCGTTGAATCTTTGCTACGCTTTTAAATGAAGTTCTTTTCTTTTTTAGTATGGACAAAAAAAGCGGCTTGGCAAAAGCCAAGCCGCAAATGTATTTTGCCTAATTAGAAATTAGTCGCACAAAGCCTGACGCGCCTTTGCTGCGGCATAGTCGCGGTTCATTTTTGCGATGTTGTCCAAGGTAATTCCCTTTGGGCAAACCGCCTGACATTCGCCGTAGTTTGTGCAGTTGCCAAAGCCCAAAGCGTTCATTGTTTCTACCATTGCTATTGTGCGCTTATCCTTTTCGGGCGCGCCCTGCGGCAATAGGTTAAGCTGGGTAACTTTTGCCGAAGTAAACAACATAGCCGAGGCGTTGGGGCAGGCCGCTACGCACGCGCCGCAACCTATGCAAGCGGCGGCATCCATAGCCTTGTCCGCAATTTGCTTGGAAATAAGAACGGCGTTTGCATCTTGCGGCGCGCCGGTTCTTATGGATATATAACCGCCTGCCTGCTGGATAACTTCGAAGGCGTCGCGGCTAACAATCAAGTCTTTCTTAACGGGGAAGTTGCCTGCTCTCCAGGGTTCTACAACAATCGTATCGCCGTCGTTAAACTTGCGCATATGCAATTGACAAACGGTTGTTTTGCGTTCGGGGCCGTGCGGAATGCCGTTAATCGTCATCGAGCACATACCGCAAATGCCTTCGCGGCAGTCGTGGTCGAAAGCGATAGTGTCTTTGCCTTCTGCAACGAGCTTTTCGTTAAGAATATCCATCATTTCAAGGAACGAGCTGTCTTCGCTGATGTTGTCTAGCGAATACATTTCAAAATGTCCCTTTTCGTTGGGTTTGTTTTGTCTCCAAACTTTTAAATTGATTTTCATAAAATCTGTCTCCTGTTATATTATTTGTACGAACGTACAACGGGTGCAACTTCGTCGTGGGTAATGATTTCCTTTTGCATTATGGGTTTCTTGTTCGGGCCTTGATATTCCCAAACCGAAACGTGCGAGAAGTCTTTGTCGTTGCGCTTTGCTTCGCCTTCGGCGTCTTGATATTCTTCGCGGAAGTGCGCGCCGCACGATTCCCTTCTTTCGAGGGCGTCCATGCAGACGATTTCCGCAAATTCGAGGAAGTCTGCAACGCGGCCAGCTCTTTCAAGCTCGTTGTTTATGTTGTTTGCGTCGCCTACAACCCTTACGTTCTTCCAGAAGTCTTCGCGGATTTGCGGTATCAATTCCAAAGCCTTTTTAAGACCCGCTTCGTTTCTTGCCATGCCGCAGTATTCCCACATAACTTTTCCGAGCTGCATATGGAAGTGGCGGGGGCTGTACTGACCCTTAATTCCCATAAGTTTGGAAATTTGCGATTTAACGTTGTCGATGGCTTCGTTGTACGATTCGCCGTCGGGTGCAAGGTTTTGCGCGCCTTCTCTTGCCAAGTAGTCGGGCAGGGTGTTGGGGATAACAAAGTAGCCGTCCGACAAGCCTTGCATGAGAGCCGAGGCACCCAAGCGGTTTGCGCCGTGGTCGGAAAAGTTTGCTTCGCCCAATACGAAAAGACCGGGAATTGTGCTTTGCAGGTTGTAGTCTACCCACAATCCGCCCATTGTGTAGTGGGAGGCGGGATATATTCTCATCGGACGCTTGTATGCGTCTTCGCCCGTAATTCTTTCGTACATTTCAAAAAGATTGCCGTATTTGTCGGAAATCGTTTTTTGACCGTCGCGCTTAATTGCCGTTGCAAAGTCTAGATATACGCCTCGGCGAGAACCGCCAACCGCGGGGCCAACACCTCTGCCGTCGTCGCAGGCTTCCTTTGCAGCTCTCGACGAAATGTCTCGGGGAGCCAAGTTGCCAAAGCTGGGATATTTGCGTTCCAAATAGTAGTCTCTGTCGGCTTCGGGGATTTGGTTCGGGTCTTTTACGCAGTCTGCCGCATTTTTGGGCACCCAAACGCGACCGTCGTTTCTGAGCGATTCGCTCATAAGGGTGAGCTTAGATTGCTGGTCTCCGTGCTGGGGAATGCAAGTGGGGTGAATTTGCGTAAAGCACAAGTTTGCAAAACCGGCTCCGCGCTTATAGCAACGGTAGGCAGCCGTTACGCTGCAGCCTTGTGCGTTTGTGGAAAGATAGAACACGTTGCCGTAGCCGCCCGTGCAAAGCAAAACGGCATCGGCCGCAAATGCCTTGATTTCGCCCGTGCAAAGATTGCGGGTTACAATGCCCTTGGCGTGGCCGTTAACTACAACCAAGTCGAGCATTTCATGGCGCGAATATACCTTTATTTTCTTTGCTGCAACCTGCTTGTTAAGTGCGGAATATGCGCCCAACAAAAGCTGCTGGCCTGTTTGGCCCCTTGCATAGAAAGTTCTGCTAACCTGCGCGCCGCCGAAAGACCTGTTTGCCAATAAGCCGCCATATTCCCTTGCAAAGGGAACGCCCTGGGCAACACACTGGTCTATAATGTTGTTGCTAACTTCAGCCAAGCGGTAAACGTTGGCTTCGCGAGAGCGAAAGTCGCCGCCTTTAACCGTGTCGTAGAAAAGCCTGTAGATGCTGTCGCCGTCGTTCTGATAGTTCTTTGCGGCGTTTATGCCGCCCTGAGCCGCAATAGAGTGCGCGCGTCTGGGGCTATCTTGATAGCAAAAGCACGAAACATTGTAGCCTTGTTCGGCCAAAGTTGCCGCTGCCGAAGCACCCGCCAAACCTGTGCCTACAACAATAATGTTGTACTTTCTGCGGTTCGATGGGTTAACAAGCTTCATGTGGGCTTTGTGGTTCGACCACTTTTGCGAAATTGGCCCTTCGGGGATTTTTGGATCGAGATTCATCATAATCTTTTAAATTCTTTTAAAGTTGTTGTTTATTTGCCTTGTTCGGCGGCTTTCTTTACGCAAAGTGCCGCTTTTGCCGATTTTTGGCATTCAATGCCCTTGTAGCTTACAAAAATCTTGTCGTTGTTCTTTTGGGCGTTGATTTGCTCTACGATCTGGCTTTGGGGGAAGATGTTAATGCAGGTGTATTTGCTTAGCAAAACAGCGGCGGGGTTCGACGCAAAACCAAAGAAGATTACAACCGCGTAGAGAACGGCGATTTTGTTGAGAATGTAGCGAACCTTTTCGTTTCTAAAACCGATTGTCTGGAACATGCTGGAAACTGCGTGCGAAAGGTGTAATGCAATGGCTGCCAACGCAACTATGTACAACACCGAAACAATGTCGCAGCTAAAGCCGTATACAAGCATTGCGTATACATCGTGGATTGTTTTGCCTTCGTACATGCCCGAAGTTGCAACCCATTCCAGCTTTTTAAACACAGGGTCTATGTTCAAAAGGGTAAAGTGCATCAAGTGCAAAACAACAAAAAGGATTATGACGGTTCCCGTATAAATCATGGTTCTTGCCGCAAACGAAGCCGCCAAATATTTCTTTACGGCGTATTTTTGCGGGCGGGCAGCTTTGTTTTCCAAAACAAGCAAATAGCCCATAAGAAGGTGTAATAGTATGCAAAGAGCCATTACGGCACGGAAACCCCAAAGGAATTCCCACGGCAAGGTCTGCAAAAAGTTTGCATAGGCGTTAATTGCGTTAGGTTCTCCCTCAAAAGTCTGCAAATTGCCCAGCATATGCATAAACAAAAACGCTACAAGCACAAAGCCCGTGAGCGCCATTACAAACTTCTTTATTATGGAAGACGTTATTGTTGTTTTTAGGTACGACATAATCTGTGTTTTTGATGTGAAAATACTAATACGATAAATCTGCAAAATTTTTGCGAATTTTCAACTCTTTTTTCCGAAAACTAATCTACTTGTTGTATATAGTCGAAATTCGACAGCAGTTCGCAGCCGTTTGCGGTTATTCTTACGCAGTCTTCTATGCGGCAAGCCCCAACATTTTTATAGTATAGACCCGGTTCGTCGGTTACAACCATTGCGGTTTTTAGAATGTTTGCGCCCGTCGAAAGGCGTGGTGCTTCGTGAATGTCTAGCCCAACGCCGTGCCCCGTGCTGTGGAAGAACCCGTACCAACTGCCGTTTTTGCAATAGGTCTTAAAGCCCGCTTTTTCGAATATTTCCACAACCTTAAAGTGCGCCTTGTTTGCCGCAATGCCGTTGTGCAATGTGTCCAAAACGGCGTCGTGGGCGTCTTTTACGGTTTGGTAAATCTTTTTTTGGTCGTCGGTTGGCTTGCCTTTTACAAAGGTGCGCGTCATATCGCCAAAATAGCCGCTGGAATTTAGGCGCGGGAAAATATCTGCAATAATGGAGGTATTTGCATATATCTTGCCGTAGCCTATGCAGTGCGGGTCGCAAGCCTGGTTGCCCGCCGCAATTATTGTAGACTTTGCCAAGGCGTTATTGCGCATACATTCCAGATCTGTTTCGCGGCGCAGAATTTCGCTTGTAAGGGGTTGTCCGTTCCAAATTAAAGCTCCCTTTTTGTCTACCGAAGAATTTGCCAAAATTTTTCTTATAAGCGCGTAGCACTTTGCCGAAACCATATTCGCCTTGCGTATTTCGGCGGTTTGGCGTTCGTCTTTAAAAACCCTTTCGGGAAAAATTTCGCCGGAGGCAACAACAATGTCGAAGTTTGCCTTGCGCAGTTTTTCTAACATAAAGGCGGGGAAATTGCGCGGCACCAAAAATTTTTTAAGTCCAAGCTCGTTGAATATTTCGCGCTCGTCGGCATACTCGTATATGCGCGAAAATGCCGATTCCTTCCTTGCTCTGCCAATCTCAAGCGGGCTTAATATTGCGCAACGCTCGCCGTTTTGGGTGAAGGCAAAAAAGTCGTCGGGTATAAAGCTTTGGGCAAAATACAGCATATCCGAACTCGAATCGCTGTTTGCA
>JAXFOH010000086.1:0-64572 GCA_034180465.1 Opitutales bacterium | reverse complement strand
GTTTCTGCACATGTCTCTCAGTGTCGTTTTTTTGTTGCGCGTGTATCGGGTTCGGTGCGCGTTGCGGTGGGTTCGGGGCGTTCGCCTATATAGTATATATAATACGGACGGAAAATGCGGGCGGTTTTCGTCCGAAAAAGGGACTTTTGAAAAACTGGCACGGAATATGCTTACTTGTTTGCACCTAACCCAAAATAATTATGAAATTAGTTATTGCATACATAAAGCCTGAACAGCTTGGAGACGTAAAGCAAGAACTCTTCAAGAGCGAAATATTCAGATTATCGGTCACCAACGTGCTCGGTTGCGGAAGGCAAAAGGGCTATAGCGAAAAGTATCGCGGAAACGAAAGGGAAGTGAACCTGCTCAAAAAGGTTCGCCTTGAAATCGCCGTAAACGACGAATTTCTCGAACCCACAATCTCCGCGATTATCAAAGGGGCGAAAACCGACCACATCGGCGACGGAAAAATTTTCGTCCTCAACATCGAACAGTGCATACGCGTCCGCACGGGAGAGACGGGTCCCGAGGCAATAGGTTAAACAACGCAAACAATTTGAAAGACTAATACAATGAACAAGGCAATTTTAACGGCATTTTCGCTTTTGGCGGCGGGCACGCTTTGCGCCGCAACCGAAGAACCGAAGGTTTCGGCGGAAATGTTCACTATTAACAACCTCTGGATACTTTTGGGAGCGATTCTCGTCTTCTCGATGCACCCGGGGTTCGCGCTGGTTGAAACGGGGCTTTGCCGCGCAAAAAACAGCGTAAACATTCTCACCAAGAATGTCGTGACAGTGGCGATAGGTTTGCTGACCTACGTTGTAATCGGCTTCACGCTGATGTATCCGCACGACAACTGGCTTATAAACGGCGTTCTTGCGCTGCCGTCGTTCGGGGTTGCAAGTCCCGAGGGCGCGGCGGGCGCGATAGCCTACAACGGAGGCAACTACGGCTACTGGACCGACTTCATCTTTCAGGGCATGTTTGCCGCCACGAGCGTTACAATCGTTTCGGGCGCGGTTGCCGAAAGAATCAAGTTTAGTGCGTATTTGATTTTCGCAATAATCTACGCGACTGTCGGCTACACGATTATCGGCTCTTGGGGCTGGGGCGGCGGCTGGTTGTCGAGCCTCGGATTCTACGACTTGGCGGGTTCTACATTCGTACACAGCGTAGGCGGCTGGGCGGCATTAGTTGGCGCAATATTGGTAGGCCCGAGAATCGGCAAGTACGTTGGCAAGACTGCCCACGCAATTCCCGGCAGCAACTTGGGCTTTGCAACATTGGGCGTATTTTTGCTCTGGTTCGGTTGGTTCGGCTTTAACGGAGCTTCGGTATTTAGCGCCGATCCCGTAATGGTAGCTTACGTATTCACAACAACGGCTTTGTCGGCCGCGGCCGGTTTAATGGCTGCAATGTTCACTTCGTGGGTAGCGCAAGGCAAGCCCGACTTGTCTATGGTTCTTAACGGCTGCTTGGCAGGCTTGGTAGGCATTTCCGCCGCCGCCGACTGTGTATCAATTCAAGCTTCGTGCCTAATCGGCGCAATCTCGGGTGTGATAGTTGTAATTGCGGTATACGCTTTCGACAAGCTGCAAATCGACGACCCTGTTGGCGCGCTTTCGGTACACTTGGTATGCGGTGTTTGGGGCACTTTGGCAGTTGGCCTATTCTCTCCCGACCACGAGCTTTTACCGCAAATAATAGGCATAGTTGCAGTGGCTGCGGCAAGCGTTTCGATAAGCTTTGCAATCTTCTACACAATAAAAAAGACAATTGGTATAAGGGTAAGCAAGAGCGACGAATTGAAGGGCTTGGACATCTCGGAACACGCAATGGAGGCCTACAACGGATTCCAAATCTTCTCTAACGAATAGTTTTTAAAAGACTAATTTTGAAAGGACAAAAATATGAATAGCAGAAAAATAGCACTGGCAAATATTGCCGACACCGCCGTTCCCGAAACGGCGGCGGCAGGCAACTTCATAGAAGACTACGGCTGCGACGTATTCAACATTAAGGCAATGTCGGAATATCTCCCTAAGCCCGTTTTCAAGAAGCTGTTGGAAACTATGAACACTGGCAAGGCAATAGATTCTTCGATTGCCGACGATGTTGCCCACGCAATGAAAAGCTGGGCGATTAAGAGGGGGGCTACCCATTACACTCACTGGTTTATGCCCCTTACTGGTTCCAGTGCCGAAAAGCACGACTCTTTCCTTGAACCTGTCGGCGGCGGCGAAGTCATTGCAAGATTTTCGGGCAAAAACCTTATAATGGGCGAACCCGACGCTTCCAGTTTCCCCTCGGGCGGTTTGCGCTCTACGGCGGAAGCCCGCGGCTACACCGCTTGGGACCCGACAAGCCCCGCCTTTATTAAGCGCGAATACGGTGTGGCAACCTTGTACATTCCCACGGCGTTCTGTTCGTATACGGGCGAAGTTCTCGACAAGAAAACACCCTTGCTGCGCTCGATGCAGGTTTTGGGCGAACAGGCAAAGCGTTTGCTAAAGTGCTTCGGCAAAAATTTTGAAGCCAACGCAAAGGTAACCTTGGGTGCGGAGCAAGAATACTTTTTAATCGACAAGCGTTTTTATGTTCAACGCCCCGACCTAATGCAAACCGGCAGAACATTGTTTGGCGCACCTCCGCAAAGGCACCAACAATTGGAAGACCACTATTTCGGCGCAATTAAACCCAGAATTTTGTCGTTTATGAGCGAGCTGGACCACGAATTGTGGAGGCTTGGCATTCCCGCAAAAACCAGGCACAACGAAGTTGCCCCCGCCCAGTTCGAAATTGCTCCGATGTTTGAAGAGCTTAATTTGGCTGTAGACCATAATATGCTTATTATGGACGCGCTAAAGAGAATAGGCGACAAACACGGTTTTGCATGCCTGCTTCATGAAAAGCCTTTCGACGGCGTAAACGGTTCGGGCAAGCACAATAACTGGTCTATTTCGGTTGGCGACATCAATTTGCTTAACCCCGGCGACGATCCTCACCAAAACGCAATATTCCTTACAAGCCTTTGCGCTGTAATACAGGCTGTCGACAAGCACGCCGACTTGCTGCGCTCGGCAATTGCGGGGGCGGGCAACGACCACCGTTTGGGCGCAAACGAAGCTCCGCCGGCAATCATTTCGATGTACTTGGGCGAACAGCTAGCCGACATTGTAGAGCAGATAGAAAACGGCGGCGCAAAGTCGAGCAAGCACGGCAAGATTTTGAAAATCGGCGCCGACATTTTGCCCGTATTGCCATGCGATGCAACCGACAGAAACAGAACAAGCCCATTTGCATTTACGGGCAATAAGTTCGAGTTTAGAGCCGCTGGCTCTTCGCAAAGCTGCGCAAGCCCGAACATTGTTTTGAATACCGCTGTTGCCGAAGCTTTCGACGAAATTGCAACAATGCTCGAGAATCTGCCAAAAGGCGCAAACTTCCACGACGAATTGCAAAAGATTCTTTCTGCCATAATCAAAAAGCACAAGAAGATTATCTTCAACGGCGATGGCTATGGCGATGCTTGGAAGAAAGAGGCCGCAAAGCGCAAGTTGCCCAATTTGCGCACAACACCCGAAGCAATCAAACCATTGGTAGACTCCAAGAATATTGCACTTTTCGAAAAGTATGGAGTTTTCAATGCGGTAGAATTAAAGTCGCGCTACGAAGTATTCTTGGAGGAATACACCCGCAAAGTAGGAATAGAAGCTGGGTTGACATTGAAGATTTCGCGCACGCACATAATCCCCGCAGTGGTTGCCTACATAGAAAAGCTTGGCAAGTCGCTTGAAGCCGAAAAGATTTTGGGCACAAAGAATTCGGCTGTAAGGGCGCTGGCTGCAAAAATCGACACAAGGCTTAACGCTTTGGTTTTGGCCGCCGACAAGCTTGAAGCCCTTATAAAGAAGGGCGAAGCTCCCGTAAAGCTGCTCGACGCAATGGCCGAAGTCCGCAAAATTGCCGATACGCTTGAAGGCGAAGTCGACAACGAATTGTGGCCCTTGCCCAAGTATTGCGAAATGCTTTTTGTCTACTAAAAAAACTGCTATTATAAAGAGACACAAAAACAATCCCGCCCCAAACAGGAGCGGGATTTTCTTTTATCTAAAAAAGGCGTAAAACAAAGATTAGTCTTCTTCGTAGTTGTTGTTTTTTTCTACAAGATTCTTTGTTTGCTGCAGCAAAACATTGCAGTTTAAAAATTCGCAGTTTTCTATTGTAACGGTTTCGTTTACGTAGCCGCTTTTGGGAACGCCTTTGCAAAAAGAGGCGTCGTCCCAAATTGCGTGGGGCAGTTTGTTTCTGTTCCACATTGTTCCGCAGTTGTCGAACTTGCAGTTTTTTATCAAAAGGTTCTTGACCCTAATGCCTTCATACCAGTAGCTGGCGTCGTTTTCTAAAAGTATGCCGCTAATTGTGGGGCGTATGAACGTGCAGTTTTCTATTACAGCTTCCGAAACCTTTATAAGAAAGCCCCTTGCCCTGTTGCCTCTTACTGTGCAGTTTTTAATTTCAGTGTATGGGTCTTGCGAAATGTTGGCAACGGTAAGCCCGTAGTCGACGTGCTCGGGCAGGTCGTTTTCGAACTCGAAAATTGCCGAACCTTTGTCGTGCAAAATTTGCGCGTTAACAATTTTGTTTGGCGAGCCAAGCCTTAGGTAGTTTTCCTTCTCGCCGAATACAATTGTGTCGCCCTTATCGGGAACAAGATAGTAGGGAAATGGTCTTTCCTTGGAAGGGTGCTTTTGGGTTTCGTTTAAATTCCTTGCGTGGAAAACCTCTATTTTCTTTGGCGAAATTCTTTTGCTTACCGTAAGGTACATTTGGTGTATGTTCAATGCATCGTCGCCAAGCTTTTCAAAGTATGAATTATATATAAACACTTTTCCTCTGCAATTTTTAAAGTGAAGACCGTCGGCGGTTGCCGCCATCCAATATTTTTTGTCGCTTGTTTTTACGTTGAAATTGTCCACATAAATATTTTCGGTGTTCAACGCCAAAATGCCCATTCCCGAGTGTTCAAGCACCGTAAGGTTGTAGAACCTTGCGTTTTTACAGTTTTCCGACATTACCGCCTGTGGACCGTAAACGGCGTAGCGCAGCAGCACGGTAGAATTTAATGGCGGCGTTTTTTTGCCCTTGTTTAAAAACACGCGCAAAGTTTTGTCGGCAATTTTCTTTGCGTTAACAGAGCTATCTAGCTGGTAAATGTCGGCAACTTTCACGTTGTAGCAGTCGTGCTCTTGGTTGTAGCCTATAATTGCCAAAACGGGCTTTTCGTAGGCGGGGAATTGCTCGGCTATTTTGCAGTCGAAAAATCCTTCGCCCGCGTTTACAACCACGCCTCCCGTTATAGCCAATTCGGCGTTTTTTATTTTAAAATTTGCAACCGCAATGTTTGTACTGTTTTTTATAAAAAACACTGCCCCTTTGTGCCTTATTAATGTAGCGTTATTGCCGTCTATTAAAATATTTTTTGCCCCCTTTATTTTTAATGCGTAAAACTCGCTGTTTTCGGGAGTAATGTCGTAGCTGCCGTTTTCGAAAAGCAGGCAAACGGGTTCGCTTTGGGCAATTTCTTTTGCTTTTTCAAGCGCGGTGTTAATGGCTTTGGTATCGTCTTTGCCGTCGTTTGCAATAGCCCCGAAATCCGAAACTTTTACTACTTTTGCATACAGGCTTTTTGCCTGCGCATAGTTTAGCTTAACCGAGTTTATAGAAATATTTGCCGCTGCAAACGCGTGTAGGCAGCCCATAATGCAGGCAAAAGAAAAAATAAATCTTGCTTTGTTTTTCATATACATATCTATAAATTGATTTACGAATATGTATAGTTTTGCGCTTTATCAAGAAAATTAAAAAAACTCTTGAATAAAAATTTTACCGAAGTTAGATAATCGGCATTATGACAAAGAAAATTATATCGTTAATACTGTTGTTTGCAGTTTCGCTTTCGTCGGCGTTTGCGCAGACCCAAGCGCCCGCAAAAAAACACCGCAAAATTGCAATTCAGGCGTTTTCTATGAATTGCTATACGCTAGAAGAAACCGTAAATAGAATAAAAGGTCTTGATATAGACGGCGTTGAATGCTATCCGAACCAGAGAATTTCCGACAAATTCGGCAATGCAAAATTCGACGTTAATATGACGGACGAACAAAAGGCATTTGTGAAGAAGCTTTTTGCCGACGCAAAGTTAAAGATGGTAAGCTTTGGTGTAAAAAGAACGTCGAAAGACGCAGATGTTGAAAAATATTGTCGCTTTGCAAACGAATTCGGTATGGAACGCATAATTACCGAAGACCCCGTTTCGAGATTCCCCGTATGGGATAAATTCGGCAAAAAATACGGCATAAAAATGTGCTTGCACCACCACGCAAAAGACAGTCTAAACCAGTATTTCGACCCCGAAGTTATGGATAAATACACAAGACCTTTCGACAACGTTATGGCGAACCCCGACGTTGGGCATTGGTCGCGCTGCGGCATAAACCCAGTAGACGCTTTAAAGCTTTTAAAAGGCAATATTGGCTCTATTCACTTTAAAGACCAGGCCGAATTCGGCAACGCAAAAAACCAGCCCGTTCCACTGGGCGAGGGCGCGCTTAACGACAAGGCAATGCTTGCCGAGCTCGACAAACAAGGCTACAACGGCTTTTTTGTCATCGAGTACGAGGCAAACTACAAAGACAACCTAAAAGACTTGGAAAAGTGCGTAAAGTTTTTAAGGGAAAACTAATTTAAACTTACACAAGATTTGCTGCGCTTCGCCGACATTCGGCGGGGCGTTTTTTTTACCCAAAAATAATGAAAATTTTTAGGTAAAAATTCTTGAAAAGCAGCCTATTTTATATAATTGTAGCCTCTTAAAACTTTAACGGCTTGCGGGGGAGGGCTTTGTTAAACGCTGTGTTGTCGGGTTTTGCGGCAAATTGCGGTGCAGTTCTCTTTTTTAAGCCTTAAAAAACTTTATCTTATATATGGCTAAAACAAATTTATATACATTTGCATTATTTGCATTGTGCGCATTTTTTGCGGTATCCTGCAAAGACGAACAACCCGCAGCCAAAACGACTGCACAGAACAATTCGGTAGAGGTTGCAAACCCCATAAAGCGCAGGGTAGAAATTTGGGACGACTACGTTGCAAGACTAGAGGGCGAAAAGTCGGTTGAAATACGCTCGCGCGTTAGCGGCTATCTCGAAAAGATTTTGTTTTTCGACGGCCAATATGTAAAGGAGGGCCAGCCGCTTTTCCTTATAGATCCAAGGCCTTTCGAGGTTGTAGTAGAAAACTGCAAGGCATCGGTTATAGAGGCAGAATCGAAGGTAAGCTTGGCAAAAAGCAACCTAAGCCGCGCCGAAGAACTGTTTGCCGCCAAGGCAATTTCGAAAGAAACTTTGGAAACGCGCCGCAGCGAATACCTTACTACAAACGCATTGTTAATGAGTGCAAAAGCGCAGCTGAAAGAGGCAAACCTTAATTTGGAATTTACCAAAATAACCTCGCCCATTTCGGGCTATGTAAGCCGCCGTATGGTAGACGCTGGCAACCTTATAGAGGCTTCCGGCACCCTTATGGCGAACGTGGTTTCGAGAGCTACAATATATGCGTATTTCGAAGTTAGCGAACGCGACATAATAAACTATTCCAACGAAAACCTCATCGACAAAATCAACGGCGACACTCGCAGCGGCCCGCCCGTAAAGATAAAACTTATGGATGAAAAAACAGCGTCGCACACCGGTGTGTTAACGTATATCGACAACAAGCTAAATTCCGCAAGTATGGAGCTTAGGGCCGATGTGGACAATTCTAAGGGCAAGCTTTTCCCCGGTATGTATGCAAAGGCAAGTTTGCGCCGCAGCGAGGGTGTAGAACGCCTTATGCTGCCCGAACAAATTGTAGGCACCGACTTAGTTGGTCGCTATGTTTTGGTTGTGAACGACAAGAACGTTGTTGAATACCGCGCCGTAACTGTTGGCGAAAACATAGGCAAAAATATAATAATTTTAGACGGCTTAAAAGACAGCGATTGGGTTGTTGTAAAAGCACTTCACCGCGCAAAGTTAAATTCGGTTGTAAAACCCGTAAAGGTGGAGCTTAAATAATGAATTTTTCGCACTTCTTTATAAATAGGCCGATTTTTGCAAGCGTTATTTCAATCTTTATAATGCTTGTTGGTATAGTTGCGTTCCAAAATCTGCCAATTACGCAATATCCGAACATTGTGCCGCCAACAATTTCGGTTTCGGCAAACTATGCGGGGGCGTCTCCCGAAGTTTTGATGAACACGGTTGCAGCCCCTCTCGAGCAGGAAATAAACGGCGTCGAGAACATGATTTACATGCAAAGCCAGTGCGCTTCGAACGGCTCGGTTAGAATTACCGTTACTTTCGAAACGGGAACCAACATAGATATGGCGCAGGTTTTGGTGCAAAACAAGGTTTCGCAGTCGCTTTCCAGATTGCCGAAAGAAGTCCGCGACAAGGGCGTAACCGTGGCAAAGCGTTCGCCCGATATGTTGATGACGGTAAACCTTATTTCTCCAAAGGGCACGCGAGACAAACTGTATTTAACAAACTACGCAATTACAAATATGCAAGACAGGCTTTCGCGCGTATACGGCGTTAGCGAATTCGACGTTTGGGGCGCAAAGGAATATTGTATGCGTATTTGGATAGATCCCGACAGGCTTGCCAGCCTGAATATGAGCGCAAAGGAAATTATTTCGGCAATAGAAGAGCAAAACAAACAGGTTGCCGCGGGCAAAATAAACCAGTCGCCCCACAAGGAGGACGCAACGCTTGAGCTGCTGATAAATATGAAGGGCAGGCTTTCTACCGAATCGGAATTTAGCTCGATTATAGTAAAAGACCTGCCCGACGGCAGGGTTATTCGCCTAAAAGACGTAGCTAAAATAGAGCTGGCTTCCTACAACTACAATACCGACTCGTATATTAACAACAAAAGTACGGTGGGTATGGGGGCGTACCAGTTGCCCGGGTCTAACGCGGTGCAAACAGTTAAAAACATTCGCAAAGAGCTTGAAGAACTTAAAAAAGACTTCCCAAACGATGTAGACTATATTATAGGCTTCGATACAACCGAGTATATTTCCGAATCCATCAACGCCGTTTACAGCACAATTTTCGACGCCGTAATTTTGGTCGTTTTTGTTGTGCTGCTGTTCCTGCAAAAATTCAAGGCTGCGGTTATTCCGCTTTTTGCAATTCCCGTTTCGCTGGTAGGCACATTTGCGGTTATGTATGCTTTGGGCTATTCGATAAACAATCTTACGCTATTCGGTTTGGTGCTTGCCATAGGCATTGTTGTAGACGACGCGATTGTTGTTGTTGAAAACGTGGAGCGCAATATGGCAGACGGTCTGGACGCAAAAGCCGCAACCGAAAAGGCAATGACGCAAGTGCAGGGCGCGCTTATAGCAATTGTTTTGGTGCTAAGCTGCGTGTTTTTACCCACTGCGTTTTTGGGCGGCATTTCCGGGCAGTTTTACAGGCAGTTTGCAATAACAATTGCGGCTTCAACCATATTTTCGGGCATAGTTTCGCTTACGCTTACTCCCGCGCTTTGCGCGCTTTTCCTTAAAGAAAAGCCCAATGCAAAAAAGGGATTTTTGTTTAAGTTATACAACAATACATTCGGCAAAATATTCTGGCTTTTCAACAAGGTATTCGAACTGTGCGCAAAGTTCTACGGTCGTCTGGTTGCCGGTTTAATAAGAATTTCGATTATAATTTTCCTTTTGTACATAGGTTTGTTGTATCTAACAGTTCACGTTTTTGAAACAACACCCAAGGGCTTTATACCCAAGCAGGACAGAGGCTTTATAAACATAGGACTTGATATGCCCAACGGAACGGCGTTTAGCACAACCGAAGAGGTTACCAAACGCGCGGGAGACCTTGTTATGCGTATTGCGGGCATAAGGTATGCACAGTCTAACGCTGGGCAAAATGCGGCAACGGGTATGGTTTCGTCTTCGTGCGGCAGATTGGTTGTAAATTTCAGGGAACGCTCGTATAGAGACGCCCACGGCTACACAATGGCACATATTATGCAAGAGGCAAGGAAGGTTCTCGACGAAAATATTTTGGAGGCAAAGATCAATATTTTAACGCCTTCGCCCGTTCCCGGCATAGGGTCCGGCAGCGACTTTAAATTTATGTTGCAAGACAGGGCAGGCCTTGGCGTTATGCAGCTAAACCACTACGCAAACCTTTTGGTAGGGGAAATAGAAAAGCTCGATTCCGTAGACAGCGTGTTTACTTCGTATAGGGTAAGCGACCCGCAGCTTTTTATGGAGGTAGACCGCGAAAGGGCGCAAAAGCTAAACGTTCCCATATCAGAAATTTTCGCCGCAATGCAGTATAATTTTGGCTCGGCATACGTTAACGACTTTAATATTTTAGGACGCGTTTACAGGGTTGTAGCCCAAGGCCAGCCCGAAAACAGGGGCAGTATAAACGACATATACAACTTGAAAGTGCCCAGCAAAAACGGCAAAAGCGTTCCGTTTGGCTCGCTTGTAAAAATACGGCGCGGCATTGGGCCCGATCGTGTGGAAAGGTTTAACTTGTATTCAAGCGCGCCCATTCAGGGCAACCTTAAAAAGGGTTATAGCACGGGCTATGTTGCCAACCAAATAGAGGAGCTTGCCCGCCAAATTTTACCCGTGGGCATGGGCATAGAATGGACAGACCTTGTTTATCAGGAACGCAAGGCGGGCAATACCGCGCTGTATATTTTCGGCGTGTGCGTTCTGTTTATTTTCCTTTTGCTTTCGGCACTGTACGAGAGCTGGACAATTCCGCTTTCGGTTATACTTATTGTGCCGCTGGTGCTGTTGTTTGCGGTGCTCGGTATAGACTATCGCAAGATGGACAACAATATAATGTCGCAAATAGGCTTTGTTGTGCTTATAGGCCTTGCCTGCAAAAACGCGATTTTGATTGTCGAATTTGCAAAGCAAAGAGAGGCAAGGGGCGAGGAGATTGTAAGCGCCGTAAGCAATGCTTCCAAAAACCGTTTGCGCCCCATTTTGATGACATCTTTCGCCTTTATCTTGGGCGTTGTTCCCTTGGCATACGGCACGGGCTCGGGTTTTGAGCTAAGACAGGCGTTGGGAACATCGGTTTTGTTCGGCATGTTGGGTGTAACAATATGCGGCTGCCTAATGACTCCCGTGTTTTATTACATAATTCGCAGAATTTTCGGCAAAGATGTAATTTTAAGTCAAAAAAAGCTTGCAAAACAAAATCAGTAATGCTTTCATGAAAAGCTTTAATACTTGGCCAGGTTAGCTCAGTTGGTAGAGCAGTTGATTTGTAATCATCAGGTCGTCGGTTCAAGCCCGACACCTGGCTCGGGCAAAAAAGGACTCGTGTAAACGAGTCCTTTTTTTTGTGTGTTTTGACAGAAAAGTGGTAAGAATGTTCTGTTTTTTGCGAAATACTCTATAGTGTTGGTTTCGATTGTTGCTTTTTTGTTAAAAGCGCAATCCTGTAATGATTTAATAAACAAGAACCACATGAAACATTTTGTCGAAAAAATATCTACAATAATAACATCGCCCTTTAAGCTTTTCTTTGAAAAAATTATCGGCTTTTGCAATCTCGTTGTTATGACAACGGGTATACTTATTATGGTTGTTTCTCCCATATTTGCCATAGGGGCACCAAAATTCCCAATATTCAATTTCTTTAATGTAACAATAAGCGTAACAATAACTGCATTAGGTTGTATTATTGGGACTATGCTTGCTGTGCTTGGCTATGCGAAAAACAAAAGTGAAGAAGTAAAAAAAACCGTAGAAGAATCTATATATAAAAGTCCAGATTACCAGAAGGATAAGAAGCGATACGATGAATTAGGGGCTCAATATGAGTCTGTAGTAAAAGATTTGCATTCTGCTACCATTAAGAATAATAAGCTAATTTCTGATATCAAACAAAAAGAAGCGGAAAACGAGCAGTTGAAAAGCGAAAAAAATGATTTGATCGAAAAAAACAACGATTATAAAGACAGGGTTTTGGCTTTAAAAAGAGACTTGAATGCAGAAAAATCAAAAGTAATTCAAATCTACGAAATTAAACCTGCAAAAGGATTGATTTCGTGCGAAATGTCTTTTTGCTCTTGCGATTTTAAATAATATACAATCTCTAGAGAAGAAGAGTCGCGTCTCCATAGGTCGCAAAGAAAAGTTTACAGAGGGCTTATTAGAAAACAAGGAACAATGTATTTCGGAACTGATTTTAGCAAATTGGTTGTGAAGATAGAAAACAACGAACTTGTTATATGTGGAAGTTTGCATAATCATAGTTCTGTATCAAAGGATGCAGATGAGGAAGAATTATTAAAAAGGATAGAGATAGAAAAGTATAAAAGAGGAACCGATATTAACGCCTATAAACTTCCAGCTCCAGAAGAAATAAGTATTGTAACAACTGCCAACACCGATCAAGAGCTTGAAAAATTGAAGAGTCAACATAAGCAGGAATTTAAAGATATATTTACGAATTCATCTGACGGGGATTTGCAATCAAAAATCGACGAATTTACAAAAGATTATTTGAAATCAATTTTAAGCCCCGTTTGTTATAAATACGGATTTATTGGCATAAGATTTGAGCCAGATGTTCCGGTTTCTGGAGAATTGAAGACGCTTGGCTTGCAGGAATATATAGATAATTTTAACGAAAAATTGAAATTGGAAAAACAAGAAATTTGTCTAAGCGAGCAAGTTTGATTTCAAATATAAAGCTTATTTTAATTTCTTAATCTTGACGGTTTGAATTTTGAGTTTGGCTTTATAAAAAGTTGTATTTGAAAACCCGTTGGAATTGAAACTGTATTTTTTGCAGTGTTTAAGTTTCTAATCGTATTCTGCCGCATTTAGGTTGTAGATTATGTTGTCGGTTGCGTAGCCGAACGAGGCTACTTTTTGCAGAATGTCGTTTAGCTCGCTTCTGGGCATGGGAATGGTTCTCGAAAGTATCCACAAATATTTGCCGCTGGCTACAAGTGCCCAGCTATAGTTTTTACCTACCGCCAAAATATTATAGTCGCCGTAAAAGGGCCAAAAAAATGTAACTTTTAACTTTGAAAAGTCTTTCGGGTTTGGCGCATAGGCTTTGCCTTTTGCGCTTTTTGTTGTGCCGTTTTGGCGTATGCCCGTGTTTGAAACGCTTACAGTGTTGTCGGCATTTAGCGAATATTTGGCTTGGGCATTTACAACGCCGCTTTCGAACGGGTTTTTTGTGCGCGCAACTTCGTGCCAAAGCCCCATATATTTTTTTATATCTATGTTCTGCGCGGTTTGCTGCGGCGCATGGGGCTGCGTTGCACAATCGAACAGGAATATGCACAAAATTATAAGCAAAATAGCGGTAAAGATTCTCATTTTATGGTAAATAACACGGGTTAAATGTGCACTGCGCAAATTTTTTGCGGTGTAAATATATTGCCAAAAACTTTTTTCTGGTCGCCAAAATGCAATATAAGTTTTATCTTTATCCTTTGGCGGTCTTTATTTCTATCGGAAATTATTTTTTTAATAATTGCGTTTTTTGCCAAATTTTTAATAAGGGCTTGAGTATTTTTTCTTTTTCATATATCGTTAAACCTAACCTTAAACAGAAAGATTATTGTATATATGATAAGAGTTTTTTATATAATATTAACTATTGCTTTTTCGGCAATGCTCGGCTGCGTTTCGGCCGAAAAAAAGCAAAAACAAACCCCGCTTGCAGACGAAGCCAACTTGCTTTTGGGAACGGATATTTTCCCGTATCCCGAATATAGCGGCAACAACTCGCTAGACCCCGACTACGGGTTGTATGCAAACGAAATTGTCGGGCCAAGAATGCCTAGCGGTATGGTTTCGCCATCGCCAGTTACAAGCTTTAGGGGAGTAGCTTCGCATTCAAGGGGTTCGGGCTATAGGCATGGAGACAAATACATAATAGGGTTTTCGCAGCTAAACATTGAATACAATGCCTATGCAAATCCCATAGTTATGCCCGTAGTAGGCCAGCTTGATACCTTTTCGGGAGACGACACCAACAGCGCAAGCGGCTATCGTGTCGAAAAAGATTCGGCAAGCGAAGTTGCAAAACCGTATTACTATACGGTAAAATTAAAGAACGGCGTTCGCGCTGAAATTACCGCAACCGACCATGTGGGTGTTCACCGCTATACTTTCCCGAAAGCACATTCGTCTAAAATATTGATAGATCTGGGGGCTGCCCACAAGTTTACAAGCATTCCCGAAGCCTGGCTTGAAATAGTGGGCAACGATAAAATCGAAGGCTACCAAAAACTAAAAACCCTCTTCAATTTTTACGGCAACGACATATACTTTGTAGCAAAATTCAGCCGTCCCTTTCGCTATTGGGGAATTTGGAAAGACAACAACCAAAATCACCGAAGAATTATGAAAATTAATCCCTACATTGGGCGCGTTCAAAGCAAGGGCAATGTAAAAAAGCAGGGATTGGGCGCGTTTGTAGATTACGCAACAGATGAAAACGAGCAAATCGAAGTAAAAATTGCCGTGTCGAACAAAAGTATAGAAGACGCGCGCAAAAAATTGGAAGACGAAACAAAAGGCAAAAATTTTGACGACATAAAAGTTGCCTGCGAAAACGAATGGAATAAATATTTCTCTAAAATTCAGGTAGAGGGCGGCACCCAGGCGCAAAGGACAATGTTCTACACTTCCATTTTGCGCTGTTCAAATTTTGCGTCGGTAGAGGATATAGCAATGCTGTATACTATGAACTATCAGGTGCTGTTCCTTATGGAGCCGAAAATGGTTGTCGATAAAATAGACGACATTGTAAAAAGCGGCTATGTTCGCAGGGGGTTTTTCGGCAACGGGTTCATTCCTGCAGCTCTAAGCTTTTACCGCAGGGGGGCAACTACAATAGATATAAAATCAATATACAACAAATATTACGGCCTTGTAAGCGATCCGAATTACGAACGCTATGCCGAATTTATTAAGTACGGCTATCTGCCCTATATACACCGCGAAAACGGCAGGTACGAAATGAACGAAGACTGCTCGAACAGAACGCTCGGCTATTCGTACGAATTTTACTGCCTTGCCGAATTGGCAAAGGAGCTTGGCGACAGGCCGCAAAGCGAAACGGATTTTCTCTTAAAACATTCAAAAAACTACAAAAATCTGTTCGACCCGAAAACAGGCTTTTTGCGCGCGAAAACGGCCGACGGCAAATGGGTTGAACCTTTCAACCCCACAACGGCAACATTGCGCAGCCCGTACAACGAGGGCAATTCATGGCAGTATTCGTATATGGTGCTGCACGATATCCCCGAATTGGTGAAAATGATGGGCGGCAAAGACGCCTTTATTAAAAGACTGGACGAATTCTTCAAAGCTCCGTATACGGCTGCCATAGGCGATGTTTCCGGTATGATAGGCTGCTATACACACGGCAACGGCAACGACAGGTTTATTCCATATTTGTATGCCGAAGTTGGCGTTCCGCACAAAACGCAAGAAATGGTACGTTTTATTATGGATACAATGTACCGCAACGAGCCGGGAGCATTGCCCAATAACGACGACTACGGCAATATTTCGGGTTGGTATGTAATGAGCGCAATGGGCTTGTACCCACCCATAAATTTTGCAGCAGGCGACGAATTTATTTTGGGTTCGCCATTGTTTAAAAAGATAACGCTTAAGCTTCCCGAATATATATACGGCGGCAATACATTTACGATAGAATGCGAAAATTACGCCCCCGAGAATATCTATGTTGAATCGGTATGGCTAGACGGCCGCAAGCTTGAAAATTTTAAAATGCCCATAAGCGCATTAAAAACAGGCAAAAAACTTGTATTTAAAATGTCTAAAACACCCATTATAAAGTAGCGGGTAGAGGCCGCAAAACTAATAAAAAAGCCCTTTGCAATGTATTTGCATCGGGCTTTTTCGTTCTTTTATAGGTATGCGCATATTTTGCTATTAAAAAAGTAGTGAATAGATTTTATGTTGCTGTTATTAAAAAAAATATTTGCGGTAGTCGGGATGTATATATGCAAAAATATACAGTAAATATGCGCTTTATATGGCTATTTTACTAAAAAATAAAAAATTTTTAAAAATGTGTTGACTTTTAAAAATACATTACCATAACGGTAGACATAATGAAATTTGAAACTTACAGGCAATTTTCACACAACAAAGATTTTTACAATCTTATAAGCGAAAAACAAAGCTGTTGTTCTATGCGAATGTTTGCGGCGGCGGTTTAACCGTTGTTCCGAAAAAAGGAATAAGCCGCCGTTGCTCTTAAACGGAAACAAACAAAAAAACAAACTCGCCGTTAAAGGCAAAAATTAAACAGACAAAAAAATTAAAAAGCATAAGGACAATAAAAATGAAACAAATTTCTACAATATATAAATTGGCGGTAATCCTTGCCGTTTCTCCCATAACATATGCGGCTTCGAACGAAGCTGCTGTTAACGCCGAAGCTGCCCAGCCCAAAGAGGCTGCAAACAAAACGCAGCAAAGCGCAAAGCCCCAAAAGGCGGCTCCCTTGCCCTTGTTTACAATAGACGGCGTAGGCGGCGTGGTTTTAACCCCCATAGCCTATTTGGTAAACCCCGGTTCAGAAGGCGCCGACTTTGCCTTGCCGAGCTTTGGTGCAACCTATGTTAACGCGCGCCAAAAGAATGTTGAAAGCTTTGTTGTAAGCGAAACGCTGTTCGGCAAATTGGAGCTTTCGTACAACGCAAGCCGTTTTGGCACGGGCTCTTTGCAAAGCGACGTTTTGCAGTATGCAGGGGCTAATATAGACCGCAACGACGTTTGGCTACACACCGTAAACGCCCGTTATAATGTAATAAAAGAAAACGAGTTTTACGAAGGCTTTGTGCCAGCAATAACAGTTGGCGTTCACGGCAAGTATAACGACGGTATCGGCGAAATAAACGACAACCTAGGCGGCCTTCTTTCTCAAAAAGGCTACGACAGAGAATACGGCGTTGAATTTACCATAACCGCTTCGAAAACATTTTTGATTTACGGACACCCTCTTATACTGTCGATTACGGGCAGGGCTACCGACGCTTCGAATTTGGGCTATACCGGTTATTCTGGCAAATACGAATTTTCCGCCGAAGGCAACGCGGTGTTCGGCATAACAGATTGGCTTTTTGCCGCCTTTGAATACCGCCAAAAGATAAACCAGTATTCGCCCATAAGCGCTGGCGCTAAACAGCTAGTGGGCGAGGAAAGCGACTGGTGGACAATAGGGCTTGCAGCCGTTGTAAACGAACACCTTACAGTTACCGCAGGCTACGGCCACTTAGGCACTGTTTTAAATACACGCGAAAACACCGCTTGGGCAGCCTCTATAAAATACGAATTTTAACACCAACAAACTATTTGAAAGGAAAAAAATGAGCAACTACAGACCCGAAACATTGGCGCTTCACGCAGGGCAGGTTCCAGACCCGACCACATTGGCAAGGGCCGTTCCCGTATACAGAACAACGGCTTTTAATTTTAAAAGCGCAAAACACGGAGCAGACCTTTTTGCCCTGAAAGAATCCGGCAACATATATGCCCGCCTAATGAACCCGACTAACGATGTTCTCGAAAAGAGGCTCGCCGCTTTAGAGGGCGGGGCGGCCGCTCTTACGCTTTCGTCGGGTACGGCTGCAATAGCGTTCGCCATAACCAACATCTTAAAAGCGGGCGACGAGCTTGTTGCTGCCAATAACCTGTACGGCGGCACCTACGTTCAGTTTAATTCCATTTTGCCGCAGTTCGGCATTAAAGCGCACTTTACAAAGATAAACGATTTTGCCGAAGTAAAAGCCGCCATAAACGAACGTACGCGCGCAATTTATATAGAAACTTTGGGCAACCCCGTTTTGGACGCAGCCGACATTGAAGGCTACGCAAAAATCGCAAAAGAATATCACTTGCCTTTGATTGTAGACGCCACCTTTACGCCGCCTACATTGATACGCTCGATAGACTATGGAGCCAACATTGTAATACACTCGCTATCGAAATGGATTGGCGGGCACGGCACGGGCATTGGAGGCGCAGTTATAGACGCCGGCAATTTCGACTGGAGCGATAAAAAGTTTGCATTGTATAACGAGCCCGACGGCGGCTACCACGGCTTGCGTTTTGCGCACGACTTGGGCGAAAACAATAAGCTTGCCTTCATCTTAAGGCTAAGAACGGTCGGCTTGCGCAACATAGGGCCTACCCTTGCCCCAGATGCCGCTTGGATATTCTTGCAGGGTCTGCAGAGTTTGCCGTTGCGCATAAAACGCCACAGCGAAAATGCGCTTGAAATTGCAAAATTCTTAAAGGCGCACAAGTCGGTTTCGTGGGTTCGCTACCCCGGCTTGCCCGACGACCCAAGCTATCCGCTTGCCAGCAAATATCTTAAAAACGGCTTTGGCGGCATGGTTGTGTTCGGTATAAAAGGAGGCTACAATGCGGCGGTAAAGTTGGTAGACAATATTCCGCTTTTCAGCAACTTGGCAAACGTTGGCGACTCGAAGAGCCTTGTTTTGCATCCGTCTTCTACTTCGCACTCGCAGCTAGACGAAGCCCAGCAGGCTGCAAGCGGCCTGACGCCCGAGCTTATACGCCTTTCGATTGGTCTGGAACACATCGACGACCTAAAAGAGGCTCTCGATAGCGTTTTGTAAAGGCAATCGGTATTCCTGTAAAAGGCAAAAACGAAAATCTCCGAAAATTGCTTCGGAGATTTTTTGTGCAAAAATTTGCCGCTTCAATTTGCTTGAATAGTACGCGTTTTTTGCGATTATATAATCTAAATATGCAAAAAGAAAATTTTATAAAAAAGTGTGTCAGAATGTTCTTTTCCTTTAAGGGAAGAATAGGGCGATTGGACTATTTAATCTATTCGATATTGTCTAGCTTGTTCTTCGGGCTATTGGCCGTGTTTATAATGATTCCGTTTGGAATTGGCCTTGCAATGAACGGAGCAGGCATCGAAGAGATTGCAACATCCAGCCTTGCCAGCATTATATTTTTGCCTATTCAGATTGTTGTTAGCTATACAACTTTGGCACTTTCTGCAAAACGCTTTCACGATATGGGGCTAAGCGGTTGGTTTTCGGTGCTGTCGCTTGTCCCTTTTGCAAGCATTGTTGTTCTTATCATTCTGCTTTTCTGCAAGGGGCAAAATTCAGACAATAAATACGGCAAAAGCCTCTTTAAGGAAGAATCGGGTTCGGTTGCTCAAGATCAGTGGGTTGACACCGAAAATACCGACAAGCAAAGCAACAATACAATAGACATATAAATACAATATTCGCCGCCTTTTAAGCGTCAAAAAAATGCCGCAAATTGCTTGACAATTTTGCGGTTTTTGGCGATATTCCTCGAATTGATTTTAGCTTATTGTGCCCCCATCGTCTAGTGGTTAGGACTTCTGAATCTCATTCAGAAAACATCGGTTCGAATCCGATAGGGGGTGCCATAGGCTTTTTTTGTACTTTTATTTAAAGCTTATTTGACAAATTGCGCATCTGTTTTATAGGCTGTTCCTACATTTTAACGGCTTATGGAAACTAAACATACTTGGAGCTTTTTTAAAGCTGGCGGCGTTTATCAGGTAAAATTCGAGTCGGGTAGCGATATAGCAAATTTGCGCAACCTAGATTTAAAGTTATGGACGGCCTTAAGCTGCCCCGTTAAGGGAACGAATTTAGACGAAAAAACCCTTGCCTTTATAGACTTGGACAAAGACGGCAAAATACGCGCGCAGGAATTGATAGAAGCCTGCGAATGGACTTGCAAAATGTTGAAAAATTCCGACAGCCTTTTAAGCGGCAGCCGCGAACTTGAAATCTCAAATATTAGCGACGACAACGAAAATTCGAAAATTGTTAAGTCGGCAGCCCAGCATTTGGCAAAAACTTTCGGCAAAGAAAACACTCTTTTGCCCGAAGATTTCGACAAAGGCTCGGTATACGAAAACACAATCTTTAATGCCGACGGCATAATCATTCCTGAATCTGCCGAAAGCGATACAGTTTGCGCCGACTTAATCAAAAAAATAGCCGATTTATACGGCGCAAAGAAAGACCGTTCGGGCAAAGACGGCATAGACTTAGCCCAAATAAACGTGTTTTTTGACGCTTTAAACGCTTCGCAAACTTGGCTTGAAAACGAAAAAAGCGACAACGCCATTCTCTTTTTGGGCGACGAAACAGCCGCGGCCCATGCCGCCTATATGGCTATTTCCGAAAAGCTGAACGACTACTTTACCCGCAGGGCTGTTCTTAGCTACGACAACGCAGCCTCTGCCAGCCTTAACCCTACAAACGACACAATAGCCGCCATTTTTTCCGATTTAGACTCGCGCGACGACAAACTTAAAACTTTGCCGATTGCATTGGTTGGCGACAGAGAATTTTTCGATTTCGAAAAGGGGGTAAACCCCGCTTGGCAGCATCAGGTAGACGCTTTTAAAGACGTAGCTTCAAAAATCTTAGGCGGCGAAGTTTCGAAAATTAGCGCCACCGACTTTGCAAAAATAGAGAAATATTTTGAACCATTTGCAAAATGGATTTCGGCAAAACCCAACGATTTGTCCGACAAACTGGGCGAAGACTTTATCGCAAAATTTGCAAAATCCGACTATCGAGAAAAGCTTGCAAAAGTTGTAGAAAAAGATGAAACGCTGCGCGCCGAATACGATGCCATATTTTCGGTAGAAAAACTCGTGCGCCTTAATGCCGACTTGCTCGGCGTGCTTACAAACTTTGTAAGCTTTAAGTCGTTTTACGGGGGCAAAAACAAGTCGGCATTTCAGGTTGGCAGGCTTTATATAGACCAAAGGGTTTGCGACTTGTGCATTGCTGTAGAAAATATAGCTAGTCATTCGGCAATGGGCGCGCTAAGCTACACATACCTGCTTTACTGCGACTGCAAAAGGGCGGGAATGCCGCCTATGACAATTGTTGCCGCCGTAACTTCGGGCGATAACAACAACCTAATGGTGGGGCGCAACGGGGTGTTTTACGATAACCTTGGCCGCGATTGGGACGCCGTTGTCGTAAAAGTGGTGGAAAACCCAATAAGCATTGCGCAGGCGTTTTGGTCACCCTACAAAAAGTGTTCGAAATGGATTTCCGAGCAAATTGCAAAATTTGCTAGTCAGGCCGACGAAAAGGCTCAGGCAAACCTGCAAACTTCGGTTGCATCCCCCCAAAAGAAGATAGATGTAGGCACGGTTGCCGCCTTGGGAGTTGCCGTAAGCGGCCTAACTGCAACATTCGGCATTTTGCTGGATTTCTTCTTCGGTTTGGGCTGGTATATTCCGCTTGGCATTGCGGGCATAATTCTTGCAATATCGCTGCCTTCCATGGTATTGGCGGCCTTAAAGCTTAGAATGCGAAATCTCGGGCCGCTGTTAGACGCAAACGGTTGGGCGGTTAACACAAGGGCCAAAATAAACATAGCTTTTGGCGGTATGCTTACAAAAACGGCCTCTTTGCCAAAAGGCTCTAAGCGCGATTTATTAGACCCGTATTCGCCGCACCACGGAGTAAGAAATTTTGTTGCCATTCTGGCTTTGATAACGGCGATATTTTACGGAGCATGGTATTTCGGCTGCTTTGAAAATGCAAAGTTTTTGCCGCAAAGCTCCTATATGAAGGCAAAGGCCGGAAAGGAAAATCCAGACAAAACAAAGGCAAAACCGGCCTCCGCAAAGCCTGAAAATATGCCTGCAAAATAGGGCTGCCACATAAAATGGGAAACGGCATACGAGTTAAAGCGTATGCCGTTTTTTTTGACGGAGTGTTTACAAGAAATTGCCTTTAAGCTTCGTTTAAATTTTGCGCGGGCGACCAAAACAAAAGACCAACTCCCGTAAAAATAAGGTCTATGCCCACAAGCAGGCCTATAAACAAAACGCCCTCGTTTACGTTTGCAAAAACCAAGAATGCCAAGATAAAACTTGCAAGCGCGTTTATAAGCATAAGCCAGTTGCGGCTTTTGCTTTTGCGCGCAAACAACGCAAGCGCAAAAACGCCCTCGCAAAAAAATATCACAGCAAAGGCTGCCATCATAACGGCAAGCCCCACAACAGGGTTAAACACCAAAAACAGGCATCCTGCAAGATATATTATGCCCATAAAGGCATATATTGCCTTGTCGGCATACGAACTTTCTTTGCCTGCCAGTGCAAATGTAAAAACTGCGGCAATAGCCAAAACTATTGCGGTAAAACTCTCTGCCCAAAATGCCGAAAAAACGGGATACACCAGGCACAATATGCCAAGCAGCAGCAAAAACACACCTGTAATTCTTAAAGACGAACTTTTCATTTTTATATATTTGTTTGTATTGAATAAATCGTAAAAAGCCTTGGTAACTAAAGGCGTTTTTTGCCATAAAAGATTTTGCGTGGGCTAAAAAAAACAAAAACGCCGCGAAAAATTGCGGCGTTTTTGACTTTGAAAATGGTTAGTTTGTTATTTGTCCAAAATTTTCGGGGCTTTCTTTGCTCTGCGCATTACGGCATAGGAAACTGCAAGGGTAAATATAGCGGCAATTATGTACGACAAATTCAAATCCAACCCAAGTCCGTAGGGCCCCTTATGTTCGGGCGAAACCCAAATTATGTAGCACGAAACTATAAATGTCATAAACATTGCGGGTACTATTGCTATGTAGAAATTCTTGCGGCTTCTTATAAGCCAGGCGGTTGCTGCCATTAAGGTAGAGGCCGCCAAAACCTGATTGCCCCACGCAAAATAGTTCCACAAATGCTTGAATGTTTGTGCGTTTTGATTAGACCAAAGCAACAAAAGTGCAACAACCGCAATGGCGGGTATGCACAGCAAAACGCGGTTAAAAAGCGGCTTTTGGTTAAGCTTTAGCATTTCTGCAATCGAAAGCCTTACGCTGCGCATGGCGGTATCGCCCGATGTTATCGACAAAATTACAACCGAAAGAATTGTTACAGTTCCCACGTTTGCACCCAGAAAGTATTCGGTAATTTTGCCTAAAACGGTGTCGGCTTTAATAAGCATATAGTCGGGGCAAATGTTGTAGATTGCCATTGCAGCCCCCGCCCAAATCATTGCAATGTAGCCTTCTACAATCATCATTCCGTAGAACGACTGGCGCGCCTGCCTTTCGCTTTTCATAGTTCTAGCAATTATGGGCGACTGCGTTGCGTGAAAGCCCGAAATTATGCCGCAGGCTATTGTTACAAACAACACGGGCAAAACGGGGTTGCCGTTTTCGGCGGTGAACATTCTTTCCTTAAACGCCGCGCTTTCGCTTAGTAGCGATGGGTTTTCGATTGCATTCCACATAAGGGCCGCAAAAATTGCGGCTGTTCCTAAAATAAGCATTGCTCCAAATAGCGGGTATATTTTGCCTATAATTTTGTCTACCGGAAACAACGTTGCGACAATATAGTAGGCGAAAATTGCAACCACCATATACCAGAATAGGTCGGAGTTTTCGTGAATGAGGCTGCTTAGCAGGTTTGCCGGAATGTTTATGAAAACCGCCACAACCAGCAAAAGCAAAAACACGCTAAATACCGAAAAGAAGCGGTAGTAGCCCTTGCCCAAATTGTCTTTAATTATTGCGGGCAAATTTGCGCCGCCGTTTCTAAGCGACATCATTCCCGACAGGAAGTCGTGGGTAGCCCCCGCAATCATATTGCCGAAGGGAATTACCAAAAAAACTATTTCGCCGAACTTTATGCCCAAAATAACCCCTATTACGGGGCCGACCCCCGCAATGTTCAAAAGCTGTATAAGCATATTCTTCCACTGCGGAAGAACAACATAGTCTACTCCGTCGGCCATTGCCATTGCCGGAGTTTTTCTGTCGTCGGGCGACAATATTTTTTCGACAAGGCGGCCGTAGAAAAAATAGCCAGCCGCCAAAAGAAGCATGCCTGTTAAAAATAAGAACATAATGTAGATGTGTACGGTGAAAGAAAAAAAGCGTCTCCATTGCTCGGAGAGGTATGATTTGCATTAAAAAAGCTGCAAAAGCGTTTTTTTTGAATTTATCAATTTTTTTAAACGCGTGTCTATAGTCTACATAAACGCGCGTTCGGTCAAATACAAATTTTACCAGCCGTTAAAGAAGTATTTTAAATACAACCTTTTTAACCGAGCCTTTGCCTATAAGGGGTGCGTGCGCGTTTTCGGGGAAAAACACCATAAATTCGCCCGCACTTAAAGTTTTGTACTGCTCTGGGGCATCTTCAAAAAACTCTATATCCTTTTCGGTGTTGTAAGGTGCCTTTATTCCCTTGCAAACGTTTGTATCGGCAAGCCCGAAAGTTTCGCTGCCTTCCAAAATAAGCTGCAAGTCGGCATATTTTTTATGTGCTTCAAGCGGGGCGCTTTGCTTTTCGCGCAAATTGCAGTTCGAAATTTCAAAATACAGGCTTTTGCCGTCTATTTCGTATTTGCCGAGCGGCATTTTAAAAATATCGTTCTTTAAAACGTATTCTACAAGTTTGTCGAAGCCCTTTTTTGCGGCAAAGGGCGAATCTTTTATCTGGGCGAATTTAAATATTTTTACCATATAAAGCCGAAGCTAAGCATATTCGCCAAACTTAACAAGAAATTTTTGGGTATAGTTTTGGTTTTTAACTTTGCTAAACATACTTAAAATTTTCGAAAAAAACATTTGAATAGGCTTTGGATATATTCTACAACTCCAATGCTATGAAGATTAACTATTTTACGTCCTTGTTCGCGCTTTTTGCATCAAGTATTTTTGCAAAAGATTATGTAGACTATGTGAACTGCAAGATGGGCGGCGTAAGCCACGTTTTAGTTCCCGCCCGCGAAACTGTGCAGCTTCCCAACTCTATGATGAGGGCTTTTGCTTTTAAATTCGATTCCGCCGCTGTAGCGCTGCATTCGCTTCCGCTTTTTGTTCATACCCACCGCTTTTTGCCAAACACAAAACTGAACGTATTTACAAATGGCGAAACGCCCCAAGACCTGTATCTTTTCGACAGGGAAAGGATTACCCCTTATTCCTATTCGGTGTTTTTGGAAGACGACAAAATTTCGGTAGACTACGCGGTATCCAAAAGGTCGGCGATTTACTCTTTCGATTTTTCGCAAAGCAGCCCTAGCCAAAAGCGCAAGTTTTGCATATATGCAAAAGACTTTTTAGACAGCTTTACCGACGAAAACGCCTTCGGAGTTTCGTACCGCCTAAGGGGGAATACAAAGGTATACATATATGTAGCTTTTGATGCCAAGCCCGAAAGCTATAATAAAACAAAAAATTCGCAAACGGCAATATTTGCCGAAAACGTCTCAAAGCTCGGCGCAAAATACGGAGTGTCGTTTATAAGCTACGAAAAGGCAAAAGACAACCTAGCTCGCGAAATTAAAGACTTTAATCTGAATGCTGTTGCCGAAAAAGGAAGGCAAATATGGAATGCCGCGCTTTCTCAAATAGAGGTTTTCGGCAAAAACGAAAACGAAAAAACGGTGTTTTACACATCTTTTTGGCGCACAAAAGAGCGTATGGTTAATTACGACGAATACGGCCAATTTTACAATGCCTATTCCGACAAGGTTTGCCAAAGCTTCGACAATTCCTACATATACTGCGACGACTGGTCGTGGGATACCTATAGGACAAGCCACCCGCTTTATCTGATTTTAAACCCCGACTACGAAAAAAAGTGTCTGAAAAGTATTCTGTTTTTCGGTGAATCAAGCCCAAAAAAATGGTTGCCGAAATTCCCGACAATAGACGGCGACAACCAGTATATGAACGGCAACCACATAGTAGCCTCGTTTATAGACGCCTACAACAAGGGCATTCGCGATTTGGATTTAAAAACGGCGTATCGCTTGGCTATGAACACCGTTCAAACAAAATCACTTTTGCCCGATACGATTTGCGATTCGGGCGAGCTTTCCAAATTCTACTACGAAAAGGGCTACATTCCCGCTCTAAGAGAGGGGCAAAAGGAAAGCTTCAAAGAAGTTAACTTGCGTATGAAACGCCAACCCGTAAGCGTTACAACGGCAACCGCCTACGACGATTGGTGCCTTTCGCAGATAGCCGAAATAATAGGCGAAAAAGAGTCGGCGGAAAAGCTTTTAAAACAGTCGTACAACTACCGCAATTTGCTGCACCCGAAAACAAAATTTATGCACCCGAAAGACGACAGGGGCGAGTTTATAAAGAATGTAGACTATTCGTTCGGCGGCGGGTTGGGCTTTAGAGACTACTACACCGAAAACAACGCCTATATATGCCGCTGGGACGTAGAGCAGAATATGCCCGACTTAATCTCGCAAATAGGAGGTTACAAGGCATTCGAAATCGCGCTCGACGAAATGTTTTCGAAAATAATACATCTCGATAAATCCTATTTTTATCGCCTATGCGGCGGCAATCACTCTGCAACGGTCGGCAATTTTTCGATGGGCAACGAGCCTTGTATGCGAATACCGTATTTGTACAACAGCGCGTTGACTCCGTGGAAAACGCAAAAAATGCTAAGACACCTAATAGACCTGTGGTTTAGGAACGACTATATGGGTATTCCCGGCGTCGAAGACGGCGGGGCAATGAGCGCGTTTGTGGTATTTAGCCAGTTAGGGTTTTTCCCTACGAACATAGGCTATCCGATATACGACTTCGGCTCGCCGTATTTCGACAAGGCGATAATACATTTGCCCGACAATAAAACTCTTACAATAACGGCAAAGAACGCGTCGGCGGAAAACAAATATGTAAAATCAATGAAAATAGACGGCAAGCCGTACAACAAAACGTGGATTTACCATAAAGACCTTATGTCGGCTCGGCAAATAGATTTTGAAATGTCGAGCGAGCCGAATTACAAAAGGGGAGTATCGCCCGATGATTTGCCTGAATATTTTAAAAGTCAAAACATAAAACGGTAGCAAGATGACAAATTGGTTTTTTAACGCGCAAAATGCGCCCAAGTGCAAATACGAAAAAACTATAGATGTTTGTGCTGTTTCAGAATTTTCGTTTTTAGACGCGTTTTTTAACGGCGGCGGCCTTGCCAAAAACGGAATATTCGAGCCTTTTCGCTTCGACGATGCAAATTCGCCATTTAAAAAATTGGCGTATTTAAAATATTTGTTCGGGGCAACTTTGCACAGAAAATGTCTGTTTAATACGGCGTTTGTAAGGGGTATTTTTGCGAAATACTATGCAAAAAAATTGAAGCTGGGTGCAGATTTTAGCTTAAAAAACATTCCCTATTGCGAGCTTAAAAATTTTTCGTACAAGCCTACAACCGGCTTTTCTCAAAAAAACGACAATTTTTGCATATCGTTCGGCAAAGGCTGCTGCAAAAATGCTGCAACTTGCGTATATGTAAGCTATTGCGAACCTAAAAAAATTGCGAAAGTTTTGGATTTAAAGAAAATCTTAAACAAAAAGGAAAACAGGGGCAACTATGCCGTTTATTTGGCTGCAAACTATGCAATGTTTAAGTTTTTCGACAAAACGGCGCAAGACAAAGTGGGGTGCCTTATGGAAAAGTTATGCTTATCTGTGCGTTTTAGCTATGAAAACATTTTCGTTTTTGTGCCCGCAAACGGCGTTGTAATAAGCCCAAATTATAACGAAAAGCGGGCAAAAAACATTCCTGATTACTCTAGGGCAATAATAGCTTCCGACAATCCCGAAATATGCAACATAAACAGCCCCGAAGACTTCCATAAACTGTATTGTCCGTTTTAGCTTTTTTGTGGAGCTTTTCGGCTAAATAGTGGCTTGCAATGCGGCCGCTTTTACTATTGTATGGGGCGTTATGAAAATTTATGCAATAATAATCGCGCTTTTTGCCATGCTTGCCATTTGCACCTACGGCGACATTTCGCAAGGCGACTACAATTTGCTGCTTAAACAAAACCAGGCACTTGCCGAAAAGGTTGAATCTCTAACAAGAAACTGCCAAGATCTAAAGGCAAAACTTGCCGAAGCAGAAAAGGAGGCGGCTTTGGCGCAGTCGAAAATATATGCTGCCGAAAAGACCGCCCGCTCGCAAACATTTGCCCTGATGCGCGAAAACAGGAATTTAAAGAGGGCTATAGATAATTCGGGTAAAAAGGCCGATTTGGACTTGCTTGTTCTTGTAGACAAAACAACCGATATCGATGCGGTTGATTCTGCAAAAATCGAAATCGAAAAGGAGGCAGCTCCCAAAAAAAAGCATGCGGCAAAAAACTCGTCGCAGGAGCAAATGAAAGCTTTGCAGGACAAAGCTCAGGCGGTGCACGAACTGCCCCTCAGCGAAAGCGAAAAACAAAAGCAAAAAGAGTCGGGAAACTCGTTTTGGAAGGAAATGTTCCCCTTTTAGTAGCGCGTTATGAAAATTGCCGTATTAGACAACGCTCCGCTTTCGGACGCGTATTTGGATTGGTCGGGCATAAAACAAATGGCGGAATGCTCGTTTTACGACAGAACTTTGCCCGAAGAGATTGTGCCCCGCGCCAAGGATTGCGAAGGCGTGCTTGTAAACAAAGTTGTAATGGGTAAATCGCAAATAGACGGCCTGCCTAAATTAAAGTATATAGGCGTTATGGCAACGGGCTGCAATAATGTGGATTTGCCATATTGCAGAAAAAGAGACATTACAGTGTGCAACATTCCGCAATATAGCACAAACAGCGTGGCGGAAGCAACATTTGCCCACTTGCTTAATTTTGCAACTTTTACCGAAACAAATTCGATTGCGATAAAAGGCGGTGCGTGGCAAAGTAGCCCCGATTTTTGCTGCATAAACACTCCGCTAGAGGAGCTTGCTGGCAAAACTATTGCATTGATAGGCTATGGCGCAATAGGCAAAAAAGTTGCGAAAATTGCAAGGGCTTTCGATATGAAAGTTTTGGCCTTTGCCCCTTCTAAAACGCCGAACACGAGCGACGGCATTGCCGAGTTTGCAGACTTGGATTTTCTCTTTAGAAATGCCGATATTATATCGCTGCATTGCCCTTTGTGCGAAAGCAATAAAAAGATTATAAATGCGCAGAATTTGGCAAAGTGCAAAGACGGTGTTTGGCTTGTAAACACAGCCCGCGGCGGCCTTGTAGACGAAAAGGCGTTGGCAAATGCCCTAAATTCGGGCAAGGTTGCGTTTGCGGGAATAGACGTTTTGTCGGCAGAGCCCCCAAAAAACGGCAACGTTTTGCTTGGCCTTAAAAACTGCCATATAACGGCGCATACGGCTTGGGCGACCAAACAGGCAAAAACAAGGCTTTTAAAAACTGCCGAAGAAAATTTAAGAATGTTTTTAAACAATAAACCGCAAAACTTGGTTTAACTATGGATAAGAATTATAAGGAAATTGAAAACGCGGTTTGGAACGATGTTTTAACCGAGGCGAAAAACATAGCCGAAAGGGAACCCGCATTGCGCATTTTGGTAAATTCAGCCATTTTGGAAAAGTCGAACATATTCGAGGCGGTGGCTTCTAGAATTTCGCGCAGGCTGGTTTCGCTTGCAATGGATTACGACCACTTATATTCGATTTTTTGCGAGGCGTTTGAAAAGTCGCCCGAGATTAAAGAATCGCTTTTAGACGACTTGGCCGCCGTTAGGGCGCGCGACCCCGCCTGCAAAAGCTATATTATGCCCCTTTTGTATTACAAGGGCTTTATGGCTATTACAACCTACAGGGTTTCGCACTATCTATGGCAGTGCGGCAGAATAGATTTGGCGTATTACCTGCAAAGCCTTAACAGCGAAGTTTTTGCCGTAGACATTCACCCCGCGGCGCGCTTTGGCAGGGGTATTATGCTAGACCACGCAACGTCTTTTGTTGCGGGTGAAACATCTGTTGTAGAAGACGAAGTTTCGATTTTGCACGAAGTAACTTTGGGCGGCACAGGCAACGAGGTCGGCGATAGACACCCAAAAATTGGCAGAGGCGTTTTGATAGGTGCAGGTGCCAAAATTATAGGCAACATTAAGGTTGGTAAATGTGCAAAAATAGGCGCGGGCTCGGTTGTGCTCGACGATGTTGCCCCCCATACCACCGTTGCGGGCATTCCCGCAAAGCCTGTGGGCGTTGCCGCCGAAGCCGAGCCTTCCAAAACAATGAACCAAAAAATCTCGTAGACAAAGTGAAAAGGGAAAACTGGAGCTCGCATATAGGCGTAATTCTTGCGGTTGCAGGCAGCGCGGTAGGTTTGGGCAATTTTCTTAAGTTCCCGGGGCAGGTGGCAACCTACGGCGGCGCATCGTTTATGATTGCCTATGTAATTTCCTTTTTCTTTATAGCCTTGCCGCTTTCCATTGTAGAATGGACAATGGGGCGCGAGGGCGGCCTTCTGGGCTTTAATTCTCCGGTGGGCATATTCCATTCGCTATGGAAAAACAAGTGCGCAAAATACATGGGCGTTTTGGCTGTAATGCTTACAACAATAGTATTTTCGTACTACATATATATAGAGGCTTGGTGCTTGGGCTATGCGGTAAATTTTGCGTTCGACAATTTGCATTTTAAAACTTTGGCGGAATCAGCGGGTTTTTTTAACGATTTTACGGGCATAGACGCCGACGGCGGAGCGTTTTCGTTTAGCTTTAAAAAGTTGCTTCCATATTTTTTGATGGTTTTTGCATTGAATTTCTACATCATATACAGGGGTGTTTCGAAGGGCATAGAGTTCTTTTGCAAATATGCAATGCCTATGCTTTTTTTGCTAGGGCTTATTTTGGTTGTAAGGGTTATGTGTTTGGGAACCCCCGACATAGGCAAGCCCGAACAAAGCCTAAATACCGGATTGGGCTTTATGTGGAACCCCGAACAGATTTTGCTTGAAAAGTTCGATGCCGATAAAAACCAATGGGTGCAAATCGAAAGGCTTGTGGGAGATACCGCCATAGCAAGAGGCGAAGATATTGCCGCAAAAACGCCCAACGAATTTAGGATTGTTAAAATTTCGCTTTTAAGGCAGCTGCTTAACCCGCAAATATGGATTGCCGCCGCAAGCCAGGTGTTCTTTAGCCTTACGGTTGGCTTTTGCGCTATAATGACCTATGCCAGCTACATAAAAAAGAACAACGACATTGTTTTGGGCGCGGTTAGCGCGGCAAGCACAAACGAATTTTGCGAAGTTTGCATAGCCGGGCTTATTACCGTTCCGGCAGCCGTTGCGTTTTTCGGCGTAAGCGCGACACTGGGGTCTTGCCTAAGTTTGTTCGATTTGGGCTTTAAGATTTTGCCCGTTTTCTTTTCGTCGCTATGGGGCGGGGCTTTGTTCGGTTTTATGTTCTTTTCGCTATTATTTTTGGGTGCGGTTACAAGTTCGCTTTCAATGCTGCAGCCCGCAATAGCGTTTTTCGGCGAAGCCATTAACTTCGGGCGCAAGCATGCGGTTTGGGTGATGTTGGCCGTTACGGTGTTCCCATCGTTTTTTGTAGCGTACTTTTCCAAAAACCTAAAGGCACTAGACACTTTCGATTTTTGGTGCGGTCAGGTTTGCGTGTACGTTATGACAATGGTTATGTCGGCGGTTTTTGTTTATGTAATAGGCACAAAGCGCGGCATAAGAATGGCAAACAGGGGCTCTTTAATGAAAGCTCCTATAATAACCGCCTATGTTTTGCAATACTTTGCTCCCTTTGCTCTTTTTGCAATTTTTATATTTTGGATTTCCAAAGAAATAAAAATATTGATCGAGGGCAAAAGCTCGTACTTCAGCGATATAATAGGCAAAACCCCCGACAAGATTGCGGTTATGAGCGTTTGCATTATGTTCTTTGTATATCTATTTTTTGCGGGCATTGCAAAATTCTCTAAAACATACAAGTCTAGGAGGCAGAGAAAATGACATTCGGCGGCTGGCTTACTTTTTTAATCTCCACATCGTGCGTAGTTTTATTTTTTGTATTTTGCATACTAAAAGTTATGCTTGCCGACAAATACAAAAAGGTTCACGGTATGGGCAACATAAACACCGAAAAGCCGAAACGCAGTTTTTTTAGGCGCAAAACTAAATAATTTAATTTCAATGGGTAGGCATTATGAACATCAAAAAGATATTTTCAGTTTTGGCAATGTTTGCAACGTTTGCGGCTTTGGCCGCCGACAACGATTTTGTTATAACCGACGTTCCAACCGAACAGGGGGCGGCAAAGATTGAATGGATAAAGCCGGCCTGTTTTGTGAAAGACAGATATTTGGCGTGGAGCACGCTAGTTGCACGCAAAAACGGCGAATTGGTTGCCGTATTTTCGGGCGACAGAAACGCAAAAATGTGCTTTTCGGGGAAAATCCAGCTTATACGCTCTGTCGACTCGGGCAAAACTTGGAGTGCTCCCGAAACGGTATATTCTTCGATTGTAGACGACCGCGACGCCGGTATTTGCGAAATGCCCGACGGCAATCTGCTGGTTTCCTTTTATTCGGGCTTGGATTCTAGAAGGGTAACAAGCTGGCAGGGCTTTGAAGAATCTAAAATAGTGTTTAAAAATACAACCGAAAAGGAGAGGGCCGCCGTCCTTGGAAACTGGCAGATACACTCGGTAGACACCATAGGGCGCAAATGGGCAAGACCAGTGCAAACCTATACATCGGCTCCCCACGGCGCGGTTGCGCTAAGCAACAAGTCGCTGCTATATGTGGGCAAACATCGCGACCGCGCAATAGATCCGCACGAAAACCCCGAATTTTGGTGGAAAGACCGCAGCTCCGGCAAAATTTTTGCCGAGGAGTCTAAAGATTTTGGGCGCACATGGAATGTAATAGGCGAAATTCCCGTTGCAAAAAAATTTGTGGATACCGACAAAAAAACGGTTTCGGAGCCTTGCGTTGTAGAATGCTCTAACGGAATGCTTTTGGCGCAAATGCGAAGGCAAGACAAAACCGATCCAGACAAGCCCAACACAAAACTTTTGCAGTCGGAAAGCTTTGATTTTGGCAGAACTTGGACACTTGCGCACGAAGTTGATATTGAAGGATACCCGCCGCACTTGCTTAACTTGGGCGACAGGGGCATTTTATGTACCTACGCAAAACGACTTAAGGGCAAAGAGGGCGTTTACGCAAAAATTAGCGGCGACTTCGGCAAAACCTGGGGCGGCGAAATACGCTTGGCGGGGGCTTTAGAAGGCTCTAAGGGCGATGCTGGGTATCCTAGCACGGCGCTTTTAAAAGACGGTTCTTTGCTTACAATGTTCTACACAAAAACGTCGGAGGGCGTGGGGCTGTATGTTGTAAAGTGGAACGTGAAAAATAAAAAGAAATAGAACGCCGCAAAAAAATAGCGCAACTAGAATTTACACAACAAAGAGAGCCGCCCCGATAGTGGAGCGGCTCTCTTGTTTTTTGCAAAGTTTTAAACTAAAAAACTATTTGTTTACCGAAGCGATAATCTTTGCGGCTTCTTCTGCCTGGGCCTGAATCTTGTCGAATTCTGCGTTTTTAATTTGGTCTGGTTTTGCCAACCAAGAACCGCCAACTGCGGCAATCAACGGGTCGCTTACAAAGTCTGCCAAGTTTGTGGTATTTACTCCGCCAAGGGGAATGTACGAAAGCCCCAAGTGGTTGTAGGGCGCGCTCATTGCCTTTAGGTGCTTCATTCCACCCGTTGTGCCTGCGGGGAAGAATTTTAAAAGCCTGCAGCCGAATTCCAACGCCGCCTCTATGTCGGAGGGCGTCATAATGCCGGGGGCAAAGAAAAGCCCTGCGTCTTGAGCCGCCTGTAAAACTCTCGGGTTTGTTCCGGGGGCAACAGCCCAGTGCGCGCCGGCTTTAACAACTTCGTCTATCTGCTTGGGGGTTAGCACCGTGCCTGCGGCCACCACCATTTCGGGAACTTCGGCGCGTATTCTTTTTATTGATTCCAAAGCAGCGTCGGTTCTCAACGTAAGCTCTATTGCGCTAATGCCGCCGTTATATAGAGCCTTTGCCAGAGGAACCGCATTTTTTGCATCGTTAATTGTAATTACCGCGATAAGCTTTTTGCTTTTTACGCTGTCTATAATTTCTTGTGCTTTCATCTTTTTTATATGTTAAATTCGCCTAAAAATTTTCGACGCAAACGCCGTTTTTACAAGTTTATTTGCGCGTATATAAAAATAACATTGCCAAAATAAAAAAAGTTAAGTAGTAAAGTTTGCCAGTTTGTTAAGTATAAATATAATTTAAAAAGACTTCGCATGAAAGATAACTTCCTTGCACTGTTAAAAGATTCGCTAGACAAATCCGAAAAACCCAAGCCACAGGTTATAGCCGATGTGGTTATAGACTCGGTTATTTCCGGCACGCTAAAAAAGGGCGATGTTCTGCCATCTATAAACAAAACGGCACGCTTTTGCAAAATAGCCTGCGAAACTGTAAGAAAGGCGTACGGCACGCTAAAAGAAAAGGGGCTAATAGGCGCGCACCAGGGCAAGTCGTTTTTTGTGCTTAAATCTACATACGACAAAAAGCGCAACGTATTTTTACTTTTCAACTTTTTAAGCACCCCCTACAAGGCAGCCATTGCAAGGGGCATAATAGACGTCGTAGGAGACAAGGCCACCCTCAATTTTGCATCGCACAACCGTAGCGAAAGGAACTTTACAACTTTGCTTGAAAACGCAATAGGTAAGTATGAATATTACGCGGTAATTCCCATGAGGTCGGAACAGACGTCGAAACTGCTTGCGTCTATAGACCAAAAAAAGCTTTTGCTGATAGATTTGGACGTGGATTTCCCAAACAAGGCGTGTTCTAGAATAATACAAAATTTCGATATAAACTTTTTAAAGGCGATGGAAAAGCTTGCCCCCGATTTGGAAAAATACAAGGGCTTTGATTTTAGGTTTGTAAACAATCCCTACCACGCCCACCCGCAGGAAACCGTTGCAATGTTCCGCGAATTTTGCAAAAAGAACGGTTTTAACTGTTATGTAGACGACGAAGTTTTGCCCGCCAACATACACCGCAACACACTATGGTTTTTAGTGCAAGATTCCGACTTAGTTCACCTAATAAAAATGTCGCAAAGCGAGGGGCTAAAGCTTAAGCGCGACTATGGCATAATTACCTACAACGATATGGCTATGAAGCACATAATAGAGGGTGGCGTTTCCACCATAAGCATAGATTTTTACGATATGGGAAGGCAGGTAGGCAAACAGATTTTAGACTGGAACCCCGACTTGAACAAAACGGTAGAAACCTATTTAATTCGCGGCAACACCATATAAAACGTATAAAAACAGCAAAAAAGTTAAAATTTTTACAAAAACCGCTTGACTTTTTGCAATTCTTATAAATATTTTACTGTCGACAATAAAAGCTATTTCTCCCGAAAGGGAGATGGGGTAATAAAAGTAAAGTAGAAAATAAATTGGCGGCCAATCTTGGGGAAGATTGGCCGCCTTCATTTTATAAGCTTTTAGTAAAGCAGGGCAAAAAACTGTGCAAGCTTGCGTTTATTCTTCGTTTTCGGCAAGCTTGCGTTTGACTAGGGGCGAAATTGCGGTCATTAAAAGCCCAACAAGCGCAATGGTTAAAAACGAAACCCTAAGGCTGTATTTGTCCGACAAAAAGCCTATTATTGGGGGGCCCATTAAAAATCCGAAAAACCCTATGGTTGCAACCGTTGCAATTGCGTTGCCCGTATCCATTGTTTTTGAACGCCCCGCCAAGCTGTACGAAAGCGGTACTATTGAAGACACCCCCATGCCCACAAAGGCAAAGCCTATGGCGGCAAAAAGCATAGTTGGCATTGCAACCGAAAGCGTTAGCCCGAAAAATATTAAAACTCCGCTAAATTTCATAACATTTGTGTGCCCAAAGCGGTTAATAAAAAAGTCTCCGCAAAACCTGCCCGTTGCCATAAGGCACATAAAGGCGGTATAGCCTAGCGAAACATATTCTTTTTGCGCATTTACAACGCTTTTAAAATACACGCCGCTCCAGTTGAACATTGTGCCTTCGCACGCCATCGACGAAAACGCCGTAATGCCCAGCAAAACAAGAAACATATCGGGCAAATTTACGCCGTGTTTGGGGTGCGGGTGTTGGGTATTCTCGGTAATGTCTTGCGGCAAAAGGTATTTTTGCGCAAAAATCGCAAGAACTGCCACTATTGCATATACAACCGAAAAGTGCGTTAAAACCGAAACGTTCAGCTTTACAACCAAATAGCTTAAAAGCCCGCCTAAAAAACCAGCCAAGCTCCATACGCCGTGAAATGCCGCCATTATGCTTTTGCCGTATAGCCTTTCTACGCCAACGGCTTGCGTGTTTACCGAAATGTTGCTTAAGTTTGCAAAAATGCCCGTTGCAAGCAAAGCCGCAATAAACTGGTAGTAGCTGTTGCAAAAGGCAATAAATATAAAGCCCAGCGGGTACAACAGCATGCCAATGGAAAGCATTTTTTTGCTGCCGAATTTGCCCACAAGGTGGCCCGAAACCGCCATTGCCAGCATTTGCCCTATTGGCAACCCCAGCAAAGCCGTGCCAAGCTGCCCGTCGGTAATGTTAAGGTGCTCTTTTATATCGGGTATACGGCTTGCCCACGCCGCAAATGTCGAGCCTATCATAAAAAAGAAAAGTGCGGCCGCCAGCCGGTAGGTAAGCTTCTTCAATTTTAAGTTGTCCATAGAGTTATAGATATAAAAAGATTTTGCGTTTGGGGCAATTTTGTCAAATAGTTTTATGTGTAAAATTTTTTTGACAAATTTCCAATTTTTGCAGAATCTGCCGAGTGGGTTGATATGTTGCGCATGTTCGAAAATATTATATATAAAAAAAGGGGCAATTTAGAGCTTGGGCTAACTTTGCACTTGCCAGAACGCGCCCCCGAACACGGCGCGCCTGTTATAGTGTTTATACACGGCGGCGGCTTTACTTCAGGCAAACGCTTTATAATTTTTCCCGAAAGGCTGGGGCAGATTTTGTCTGAAAGCATAGCGTGCGCAAGCATTTCGTATTCGCTTGTAGGCAGCGGAGCAAATACCGTATGCGACTGTGCTGTAGACTGTTTCGACGCCGCGCGTTTTTTAGCCAAAAATGCAAAAGCTTTTGGGCTAAATTCTGGCAAAATGGCGTTTTACGGTAGGTCGGCAGGGGGGCTATTGGCTCTTTTGTGCGCCACGGCAAACCCAAGCGATTTTTTGGGAAGCCCCGAGCTGCAAAGTTATAGCTTTACCCCACAATGCGTATGTGCAGTTAGCGCGGTGTGCGATTTTCTTTCGTTTAAAAATGCAAGCCCGATTTTGGTAGAAAGCCTGTTCGGCAAAAACGTCACAATGGAAAGCGATATTGTAAAAAAGCTTAGCCCCAGCGAATATATAAACAAAAATATGCCCGAAGTTTTGCTTGTGCACGGCTTAGCAGACACAACAGTGCCTATAGACTGCGCCGCGCGCTACTACCAAAAAGCCGCAAAGCTTTCGGCAAAAATAAGCTTTATGCAAATGCCAAACGGCGGGCACAAGCTTGAATGCCCAAACACGGTCTTTGCCTCCGAATTTGCAAAAACCCAGTTTGCCGCCGAACTTGAAATGTATAAGCGCAACTTATTGTAAGCTAAATTGTTTTGTAAAAATCGGCAATATGTTGGCGCGCGGCGCATTTTGCCGGACGCAAGGCGTAAAACTTCTTTATGAAAAAAATTTAAATTTTTTGTGTAAGATTTTCGCGAAAAATTAGAATATATAGAATAGGTATTCAGGTGCAGTTTTATGTTGCAATTTACAACATACCGTCGCCGCAAATAATTTGTTAATTGTTCAGAATAAAACTCAAAAGGCTTTGGAGAGTATCCAAAGCCTTTTTTCTTTTCAAAAAATAGTGCGCCAACTTTCAAAAATTTGCCTTTTGCAATAAAGATTCAAAAAAAGCCAATTCTGCAAAAAAATAATACTTTCTTCTCAAATTTTGTAAGAAATTTTCCAAACCTGCGAAAAACGATCAAAGGAATTTTTAAAAAATGGACATCAAAAACACGCTCCAACCCAAGAAATCGTATATATATATATCATTAGTGCATTGTTAACCTTGCCGACCCTCTCTTACGCCGACAACGAAAACTACGACAACCAAGACGTAAGCGGTAGGGATTTTACTGGCAAAGCTCTAAAAAATTCCTCGTGGAAAAGCGCAGATGCAGCTTCCACAAAATTTGCTAATGCAGACCTAACATCTGCAAATTTTACAGGTGCCGATCTGACAAAAGCCGACTTTACAAATGCCAATTTGACCGATGCGGTTATTTCAGGCGCAAATTTATCATATGTAGTTGGAGTTGGATTTCGAAGAGGACAATTATATTCAACAAGAAATTATAAAGAAAAAAATCTTGTAGGGATAGATTTTTCTGGGAATGATTTTAGTGATTGGAATTTTGCTGAACAAAATTTGTCAAATTCAAGGCTAAGTAATGTTAATTTCGAATATTCAAATTTAAGTAATGCAAAACTAAATGGGGTAAATTTTTATGGTGTCAATTTGAGTTATGCAGATTTAACTGGAGCTGATCTTACAAATGCTAGCATGGTGGATTTGTCTAATGTAAAAGAAGCAATATTTGATAATGCCATAATAACAGGCGTTTCGTTCGGAAGCCTTGATAAAAAAGGACTTATAAAAGAACAAATTTACTCTACAAAAAGTTATAAAAATAAAGATTTAAGAGGAGTGAAACTTGGCTATATGAATTTAAGCAATTGGGATTTTTCTGGGCAAAATTTACATGGAGCAAGTTTTTTTTCGGTTACATTAACGAATACAAATTTTAAAAATGCGGTAATTACAAATGTCGATTTCCGAGAAGCAACATCAAAAGGTTTTACAAAAGAGCAGTTATATTCGACAAAGAGTTATAAGGATAAATCTTTGAACAATATGAATTTTGGCAATAATGATTTTAGCGGTTGGAATTTATCTGGAATGGATCTTTCAGGCTCTAATTTTTATGGTGTAAATTTTACTAATGCCGATTTTACTGATGCTATCATAAAAGAAATTAACTTATCTTGGTATGATGGTTTTACAAAAGAGCAGTTATACTCTACAAAAAGCTATAAAGATAAGGATTTGCAAGGCATAATATTTGCAACCGCAAAAGCAAAACTTAATGGTTGGGATTTTTCTGGGCAAAATTTAAGTAGAGCAGAATTTTCAAATAATGTGAATTTAACAGAAGTAAATTTTACCGGAGCAGTTTTGGCTGATGTTAAATTTGGCTACCAAACAAACATAAAAAACGCAATTTTTACAGATGCCATAGTAAACGGAGCAAATTTTAGCGGAACTGTTTCAAATGGTTTTGTGGAAAATCAATTATATTCAACGAAATCATATAAAGAAAAAGATTTAAATGGAATAAATCTTGGATCTAATATCTTAAGCGGTTGGGATTTTTCTGGGCAAAATTTGATGAATGCAAGTTTTGTAAGTGCGAGGTTAGAAGAAACTAATTTTTCGGGTGCAGATTTGCGTGGTTCAGACTTAAGGTATATTGTAAGTTTGCCCAAATACAAAAACACCATAATGGCAGATGGCGTAATTAAAAACTTTGGTATGGCGTCTAGTGCAGACAACCTTACAATTCGCAGATACACGCCTGCTACTGGCGGCGGAGAGATGATTAGCGCGAAGATTTCGGAAAGCAATGCAACCGTTTCGGGCGGGGCAGAGCTTAAGTTAGATACTGGAGCTAGGTTGGACATCGTAAACAAAAAGGCTCTTACTATAGCCGAAAACGGCGTGCTTATTATAGATACTGCTGCCAGCGATCCGACGCAAATTTATGTTGAAGCGTTGGCTGGGCTAAGCGTTAACGGGAAAGTAAACGTGAACATAACCGAAAGCCTTTTAGACAATGTTGAATATCAATTCGACTTAATTGCCTTTGAAGACGATTCGAAAGTATCTAACCTAAAAGACTTAAAGCCCGACGAAAGCATATATCTAACAATTAAAGGCAAAACTTTTAACGGCTATTGGAGCTGCGTTATAAACGAAAATAAGTTTACAATTTTGGCGACGCAGGTTCCGGAACCCGCTGCCGTTGCAGCTATTTTCGGCGCATTGGCGTTGGGTTTAGCCGTATGCCGCCGCCGCAAATAAAATTTCTTTAAAACCTGTAAAAAACAAATGCCTTTTTTGAGAGTTTCTCAAAAAAGGCATTTTTTATTTTTTACAGATAAAATTTTTTGCAGCTTTATTTTAAACTCTTTAGCCAGTTGAAAAAGGCTTCGGTGGTGGTGAATTGTTTGTAGGGGTCTAGCTTAAGCTGGCCGGCTTTGTCGGCATGGCTTGCCCAGGCTGCTGCAATGGGCGCAAAGCCCGATTCTTGCGCGTCTTTTATGTCGCTTAGGGCATCGCCAATATAATAATATTCCGAAGAATTTTCCTTAAAATATTCCCTTGCGTCTTTCATCGCCTGCGGCTTTGTATTGCCGTCGGGGCTGCCGGTTCTTACAAAGTCGAATATGCCAAAATCTATGCCGTAGTGCTTAAGGCTTATTTTTGCGCTTTGCAGGCATTTGCCCGTTATAAGCCCAAGGTTGTCGCCCTTGGCTTTTATGTAATTGAAAATTTCAACCATATTGCAGAATGGCTTGGGCGAAAACTTTTCGTGCTCGCGCTCGTAGGCCTGTATATAGGCTGCAAACATGGCGTTTGCCTTGTCGGCGTTATATGCCTTAAAAAATCCCTCTTCAGACGGGCCGAAATGCGAAACCATATCCTCGTTGCTTGGAACGGGCATATCCACCGCCTCAAAACCCTTGCCGAATGCGTATAAAATTAGCGGGAATGTGTCGGCCAACGTTCCGTCGAAATCGAATATGAATGTTCTTTTCATTTTTTTTGCCTTAGCAGTTTTTTTATGGTTCTTTCCATCGGCGTATTTTTCGCAATGGGCATTAAACTTTCAAGAGTTGCAGTTTCGCTTAAATTGTCAAACCTATTGCAAAATTCGGGCATTTTGGGCGTTTGGCTTTTCTCGTTTTTAGGGCACACCCTAAGGCAAATGTCGCACCCGAAAATAAAGTTGCGGTTGCCTATTTTTACGGGTTTTGCCTCTTCTATTGTAAGGGCGTTTATGCACTTTGCGGCGTTTACGGTGTAGTTGCCTTTAATTGCCTTTACCGGACACGCCTTAATGCAAATGTCGCAATCTCGGCACGAGTCGGCTACGGGGCTCGACAGCCTATCGAATTCCAGCGTAGTTATAGCAAAGCATAAAAAGTTAAACGCCCCGTTGGGCCTGCTTATTAAAAGCGAGTTTTTGCCTATAAAGCCCAAACCGCATTTTTGCGCAAAATATTTTTCCATTAAGGGGGTGCTGTCTACACACAATTTTTGCGTGCCGCCAAGCTCGCTTAAAAGGGCGTTTAGCCGCAAAAGTTTTTCCTTTAAAACAATGTGGTAGTCTTTGCCCTGCGCGTAGGTTGCAATGCGGTTTTCGCTAACCGTGCGCCAAAAGTTTGCCCTAAAGCCTATAACGCTTTTTGCGCCTTCCAGCAACAGCTGCGGGTTTAGCCTAACTTCTATGTTGCGTTTCATATATTCCAAAGCTCCCGAATTTTGCGAATTTACCCATTCTAGGAATTTGTCGGCATACCTTTTTTCGACGGGCAAAGCTTCGCATACGCCCACTGCGTCGAACAGTTCGCGCTTTGCGAAATCCTCTAAAATTTGTGTCGAAATTTTGCCCATTGCCTAAAAAAACTTGCGTTTGCTACGGCTTTGTTAAATTATGGTTTTTATGAAACTTATTAAGGCAATCATTAAGCCATTTAAATTGGACGAAGTAAAGGAATCTTTGGCCGAAATAGGCATAGAGGGTATGACCGTAACCGAAGCCAAAGGGTTTGGCAGGCAGCGCGGCCATTCCGAAATATACCGCGGCAGCGAGTATACGTCGGAGTTGTTGCCTAAGGTTATTATAGATTTGTGCGTGCCCGACGAAGTTGCCGACAAGGCGATAGACGCAATACTTAAATCGGCGCGCACCGGCAAGATAGGCGACGGCAAGCTTTTTGTAAGCAATGTCGACGAAGTTATCAGAATACGCACGGGCGAAACGGGTTCGCTTGCACTTTAATCGAAAGCAAAAATATATGTCAAAAAAAATTCTTATATTGGGCGCGAACGGCTTTATAGGCTCGTCGCTGTCGTGGGCAATTCTCAACAAAACCGACTGGGAAATTTTCGCGTTCGACATGGCGTCGAACAAGCTTGAAAACTGCTTGGGCTACGAAAAATTCCACTTTAAAAAGGGCGATGTTACCGTAGATACCGACTGGATTGAAGAACAGGTAAAAGCCTGCGATGTAGTAATTCCGCTGGTTGCCATTGCAACCCCCAGAATGTATGTAACCGACCCCCTCAGGGTTTACAGGCTCGACTACGAGTCGAACATAGAGGTTGTAAAACTTTGCGCAAAATACAAAACGCGCATATTGTTCCCGTCTACTTCCGAAGTATACGGTATGTGCCAAGACGATTCTTTCGACGAATATAATTCCAACTTAACTCTTGGCCCCGTTCCCAAAGAACGCTGGATATACTCGTGCATTAAGCAGATGTTAGACCGCGTAATTTGGGCATACGGCATGCACGAAGGCTTAGACTTTACCTTGTTTAGACCTTTCAACTTCATAGGCCCAAAGCTTGACGACGTTAAGGCTCCAAAAGAAGGCTCTTCGCGCGTATTGACGCAGTTTATACACAACATAATAAACAACAAGCCGATTAAGCTTGTAGACGGCGGCGCGCAGCGCAGAAGCTTTACCTTTATAGACGACGCCATGGATTGTATGCTGAAAATCATAGAAAACAAGGACGGCGTTGCCTCGCGCAGAATCTTCAACATAGGCAATCCATATATGGACTTTTCCATTAAGGAATTGGCGGATATGCTTGTTGAGATGATTGGCGAATATAAGGGCTACGAAGAATGTGCTAAAAATGCCAGAATTGAAACGGTTTCGGCAAAAGAGTATTACGGCGAAGGCTATCAAGACGTAAAATATAGAATTCCCTCTATAAAAGAAGCCGAAGAAAAACTAGGCTGGAAGCCTACAACCGACTTAAAAACCGCAATACGCCTTACGCTAGACTACCACTTGTTGGGCAAAGACTACGAACTTGAGCAAAAGAGAAAGTAATGCCCAAGCTTGCAATAAAGATAGACGTAGATACTTATCAAGGAACAAAGAAGGGGATAATACCCCTTCTTCGTTTATTTGAAAAGTACGCAGTGCCCGCAACATTCCTTTTTAGCTTTGGGCCCGACAACACGGGCAGGGCAATAACAAGGGTGTTTAGAAAGGGCTTTATAAAAAAGTGCCTGCGCAGCAATGTGGCGGGCAACTACGGCCTAAAAACCCTTATGTACGGAACGCTTTTGCCCGCACCTATAATCTACAAAAAGTGCGCAAACATTATGTTGCAGGCAAAAAACAGCGGCTTTGAATGCGGCATACATTCGTGGAACCACTACAACTGGCAAGACAATATTTTTAAAATGTCTAAAACTGCCGTAGCAGCCGAATTTGAAAAGGCAAAAAAAGCTTTTGTTGAAGTTTACGGACAAGCCCCCCTTTGCTGCGGTGCCCCAGGTTGGCAAATTTCGCCCGACGCTATTGCGGTAGAAGACGCAAACAATTTGCTATATGCATCGGATACACGCGGCAAAAGCCCGTTTTTCCCAAAAATGGGAGGCAAAACGTTTAAAACGCTTCAGATACCGTCTACACTGCCTACTTTAGACGAAGTTTTGGGCGTAGGCTCAAATACATTGGATTCCATAAAGCAAATGTATTTAGAAAAGATTCTCGCTGCCGAAATGTCGGTTATAACAATACATTCCGAGTTGGAGGCTTTGAATTATTTCGACTACTTTGAAGGCTTTATAAAAGAGGCAAAAGCCCGCAATATAGAATTCTTTTCGCTGCAAGACTGGGCAAAACAGCTGTTGGCAGAGCCGCAAAAAATTCAAGTATGCGAAGTTAAAATGCTTGAATTTGCGGGGCGCAGCGGCCTATTGGCGCAGCAGGCTTAAATTTTTATATAGGAGGATTATAAAATGAAAAAAACAATATTGGTTGTATGCTTGGCGATTGCGGCATTTGCCGCGGGTTTTGTGTTTTCTAAACTCCCCTGCAATGGCGAAAGTGTCTGTGCAGGCGGCGTGCCCGTAAAGGTTGCCAGCTGGAACTTAAGACTGCTAAACAACTGGGACAAGGAAAACATTTGGGATTTGCGCAAAGGGCAGGTTAAAGCACTTGTAAACTACTACGATTTTGATTTGTGGGGCTCGCAAGAGGCGTTTTGGCAGCAGCTTGAATACATAGGCAAAGAGCTTCCGCAATACGACATTGTTGCAGCCGGCCGCGACGACGGCAAGCAGTTGGGCGAAACTTGCGCGATATACTACAAGAAAGACCGCTTTGAATTGCTCGACAAGGGAACTTTTTGGTATTCGGAAACGCCCGAAGTGCCAAGCCTGGGTTGGGACGTTAAAGAGCACAAAAGAATTTGCACATTTGCCAAATTGCGCGACAAAAACAGCGGCAAAAATATTGTTGTGTTCAATAGCCACTTCGACCATATAGCACCCTATGCCAGAGCAGAATCTGCAAAGTTGTTGCTAAAGAAAATGGGCGAGCTAGACAAAAATACCGCCGTATTTTGCATGGGCGACTTTAACGCCTTTTCCGACAGCGAACCTATGAAAATTATGTTTTCTTCAGATACCTTTAAAGATTCGCGCGGCTTGTCGAAAAAAACACCCTACGGGCCCGAAGCGACATTCCACGCTTTTAAGGGTTTTGAGCCTTCGCAAAAAACGCGCATAGACTACATTTTTGTGAACAAGAACAATACGCAGGTAAACTCTTACAGGGTAATAAGCGACAGCAACAAAACAAAGTTCCCGTCCGACCACTTCCCCGTATTTATCGAAGCTGTTCTTAAATAACCTAGTAGCTTTCTTTTAAAACAAAAAACTCTCAATGCAAAATTGCTTTGAGAGTTTTTTTGTGCGCGTAAAATTATGCCGTAAAATTAGGGCAGGGGGCATAGCTGTATGTTCTGCTAAAATGCGGTGCTTTGCCGTTTTTTTTATATATAAAGTTTTTATATAAAACGCGTGGCAAATTCCCAAAGGTTTTAGCTATGCAATATATGCTTTTGCCTAAATTTGGCGCAAAAAAATGGCGGGGTAAACCCGCCATAAACAAAATCAAATAAAGGTTTTATTAAATTACAAAACCGAAACTTTGCGGTGTGCGCCGTCCCACTTAACGGTACCGTCTTTCAATGCAAAGAGGGTGTAGTCTTTACCCATTCCAACATTCAAGCCGGGGTGTACTTTTGTGCCGCACTGACGGACGATAATGCCGCCTGCCAAAATAGCTTCGCCGCCGTATTTCTTTACGCCGCGACGTTGTGCGTTAGAATCTTTACCGTTGCCTGCCGACGACTGACCTTTTTTATGTGCCATAACTGATTAGCCTCCTTATGCCTTGATAGATTCTACTTTTATAACAGACAATTCCTGCCTGTGGCCTCTTCTGCGCTGATAACCCTTGCGGCGTTTCTTTTTGAAGATGTCTACCTTCTTGCCGCGCTTGTTTTCGAGAATTTTGGCGGTTACGCTCGCTCCGTCGACATAGGGCGTGCCAAACTTCGCTTCGGCACCGTCGCCGAGCATAAGAACTTCGTTAATGGTAACTGTGTCGCCAGCTTTGGAGTCGCAGAAGCGGTTTACGAAAAAGATTTCGCCTTCCGATACCGTCAGTTGTTTTCCTTGAATTTTAATAGTCGCTTTCATTATCGTAAATTTAAAAAGTTCCAATAAATACAGTTAAATTGTAAGTGCAAGCTTTTTTTGCAAAAAAGCCCCATAAATTTTTTATTTTTTACTCGCCCGCGAAAGTCTGTCGTTAATTGCAGCTCCCACTCCCGAATTTTCGGGCTTTTGGCAGAGTATTTTAGAGTATTTTTTGTCGCAATTTCGCATAAGGTCGTAAAGGTTTTTCGCAACTTCCGCCAAATCTCCGTTTTCGGAAAGCCAAAAATGGTTGTTTTTTGGGCTTTGCGGGCGCTTTAAAAATATAACAGCCCCATCAAAATTTTCGGGAATTTCGCTTTCGTTTTCGAACAGTCTAAAGTTTGCCTTGGGGCTGTAGTGCGATTTCATCATTCCCGGGGCGATTGGCTGGGCTGGATTCTTTTCGGGAACAATAACTTTTTCACCCAAAAACGCTTCAAGTTCCTCTCTTGCCAAAGGCCCAAAACGCAAAAGCAGGGGTTTGTTCGGGTCTGCCAACGAAATTATGGTAGATTCCAACCCTCTGTCGCATTGCCCGCCCTCTAAAATAAGCTTTATTTTGTCGCCAAGCTGGGCGCGCACATGTTCTGCCTTTGTGGGGCTTACATAGCCGAAGGGATTTGCGCTTGGGGCGGCAAAGGGCACTTTAGATGCCACAATTAAAGCGTGCGCTACTTTGTGCGACGGCATCCTTATTGCAACCGTGTCGAGGTTTGCCGAAACCAAATCGGGGATTACGTTTTTTTTCTTTAAGACAATGGTCATCGGCCCCGGCCAAAACCTTTCGGCAAGCTTGCGGGCTTTGTCGTTAAAGTATGCAATGCTTTCGGCCATTTGCATATCCGAAACATGCACAATTAAAGGGTCTATAAAAGGGCGGTTTTTTATCTTGAAAATCTTGCGGCAGGCGTTTTCGTTTAGGGCGTTGGCCGCAAGGCCGTATACCGTTTCGGTGGGTACGGCAACACAGTCGCCGTCTAAAATAATACGAGCCGCCTTAAGTATATCTTCAGACAGCTCGACATTAGACGGATTTACAAAAGCGTTGTCGCCTTTTAAACCCATTGCTATATTGCGTAAAAAGCCCTATTTCATTAAGAGCATGTTGCGCGCGTGCTTTACGCTCTTTTTAATGTGGCGCTGCTCTTTGGCTGTAAGGCCTGTAAATTTACGGGGGAGGATTTTGCCTGTTTCGGTAACATAGCGGCTGAGTGCCTCTGTGTCCGTAAAGTTTAATTCGGAAGCTGATTTTCTTTTAGGTTGTTCGCTCATAGTAAATATTTGTAAAAGCTATTTATAAAAGTTTTCCGCAAAAATATTGCAAGCATTTTTTTGAAAATTTGCAGCTCGCGCAAAATTTTTTCGATAAAACGCGTGTTTTTGCTTTTACTTTGGCTTTGTTTTGCGCAAAAACTTGGCTAGAAATACGCCATTGCTTTGCGCAAGACGGAAGCGCTAGTTTTTTGGATAGTACAAAACGCAAACGCTGTCGCCTGCAATATGCAATATGTTGCCGTCTATAAAGTCGCCGCCGTTTGTCGAGAACAGGATTTTCGGGTTCTTTAATTCGGTTTTTAGCTCGATTTTTCTTGTCGGAACTTTGTTGTTTTCGCCGCCGTCTAAAATGCCGCCGAATAAAGACGAACTTTCTTTTTTGGCGAATTCGGGTTGGTTGTTTATTATAATAGCCACAAAACCCGAGTTGCACTCCATAAGCCTTAGCATTGCGTTTTGCTCGTAGTTTTTAAATGTTATTTTGCCTTCGGGCATATTTAGAGTGCGTTTAAGCAGTGCGAAGATGTTTTTGTTTTCTCCAAAATGCGTTTTTTGTAGCATTGTGGGCACCCAAAGGGCGGCACCTTGCCCGAATTTATTTATTGTGGCGCAAACTTCGCCGTTGTTTTGGCATATAATCTTTGCGCTGTCGGGCTTTATTATTCCGCGCCAAGCGCCGCCCCTTAAGGTTATGGAATTTTCGCCATCGTTTTCAAAAAAGTTATAGTCTATATTATAGTCGCGTTTGTTTAGCTTTTTAAATTCGCTAATTTGGCCGCCCAACAGATTTCTTAATAAAAAGCCCGTCATCATTGTGCATACCGAATTGTGGTCGTAAAACCCTGTAAGGCCGTCTACGAAAAGAGAGCCGCCGTTTTTTACAAAGTTTTCAAGCTTTTTAACCTGTTCGGCAGAAAGCGCAATTTGGTTTGTTAAAATTATGGTTTGATTTGCGTAGTCGCTTTTCGAAAAGTCGAATTCTTCGAACGCCGAAATTGCGGGGATATCGCCGCCCTGGGCAATAGCCTTAAAATATCCGTTAATGCTTTGCCAAATAAATTTTTTGCCGTAGCTTTTGGCTTGGCGGTTTTCCGCCCAAAGGCTTTCTTTTGTATATATAATGGTTGTGTTTTGCTTTGCCTTTTTAAGAGACTTAAAAATTTGCGCATTTTCGTTTACACACCTTGCAACTTTTGCCGCCATAAACATTCTGTCGGAGGGGTTGTTTTGGAAGTCTAGCAACGCCCATTCGCCGGCTTCAAAGCCCGAGGCGCGCGGGTTAAGCGACCAAAATATTGCGCCTTTGCCATTTGCGCCCAAAACGCTCCATAGCCATTTCGCGATGTCTTCTTTTGTGGGGCAATAGGGCTTTTGCGCGCTGTAGGTATTGTTGCCGCCCTGAATTTCGGTCATAAACCACGGGGTGGCGGCCGCCCCCGAATCTATAATTTCGCTGTTGGCTGCAATTGCAAAAGTGTAGTCTTGCTGACTAAAATCTACATAGTGAAACCCAGGGTGTGCCGAGCCGCCAAAGCTTGAAAGAAAGCTGCGCCAACAGGGGAAATCGTATTCGGTTGCATTGAAAAATATTGCGTGGGTGTTAACGTGCAAGTGAACGGACTTGTCGTATTTTCGTACCTCGTTTGCAATCCATTGCAGCATTTGGCTGGTGGCATTCCTTGCAAACCTTTCGCGCGAAAAGCCTATAAGCTGCAGCCTGCCGTTTGGCAGCTTGTAGGGTTCGGGGTTTTGCTTTAAAAATTCGGCGTATTTTTCGTTTATAAAAGGGCAGTTTCTTAAACTTCCTCCCGGTTCGTTTATAAGCACCCATGCCGCCAAGCTTTTATATTGCTTAAAATGCAAACTTGCGTCTTTTATGAATTTTGCAAACGAGTTTAATTGGGCGTTGTCGTAGGGAAATTTCCAGCCGCCTATGTCGGTTTTGTCTGTTTTCGGGAAAAAGGTGCCTATTATTTTAACGTTGTATTTTTCGGCATATTTAAAGGCCTTGTCGAAAAGCGAAAAGTCGCGCGTGCCGTCGTCGTTTGTCATATACGATTCGAACATTCTTATGCGGCACACATTCATACTGTTTTCGCTTAGGCGCTTGAAAAGCGTTTCTATATATTCATCGCTTTGCCCCGGCTCTATAATAACCTGTCCGCCGAAAATCGGGGTTTTCAAATCAAGCGGCTCGGTAGCCCAAGTGTTGGCCATTGCCGACATTAAAAACATTGCCGAAATAAAAAGCTTTTTCCGAATATTCATGTTTGTGTGCAAGCGCAAGTTGTTGTTGTGAGCCTTTCAAAAAAGGCAAGCCCCATAGTCTTTTAAACTGCGGGGCTTGTCAAACGTTATGCTAATTTTTTGTCTAGTTGTTTTTTAAAAATTCGGCGCAACGTTGCACCAGCGCCAAATTATTTTCCCAGTTGGCTTCGTATTCTATAACAAAATAGTCGTCGTAGCCCTGGGCGTCGAGAGCCTTTAAAAGCTCTTTGCTGTTCAGCTGCCCCGTGCCGAACACAACGGGCTGGTTACGTGGGTTGCCAAACTCTTTTTGGTCTTTAAAGTGAATAACCGCCAAACGCCCCTTTAAAGTGTTATAGCCGTCTAAGCTTTTTACCTGGGCGCGCGACCAGTGGCCGTTGTCGGCGCAGGCGTATATGTGTTTGAAAGGCGCAATCATTTTTGCGACCTTTTCGGGATTCCAATAGCCGTTTTTCACTTCCTTTGCGTGGTTGTGGATAGCCATTCTTATTCCGTATTTTTCGCAGTTCTTTTCCCAGCAGGGCAAAAGGTGTTCGGGCGACTCGGTAATTACAGTGTTTATTCCCATTTCCTTTGCGAATTTGGCTATTCTTTCAACTTGCTCTTCTTTTTGCGGGCTAACAACGCCGTACGAGACAAATTTTAAGTCGTATTTTTTTGCGATTTCGCGCACAAATGCCTTTTGCTCGTCGGTCATATCGGGGCCGAATTTTACCTTGGGGTACTTTTTGCTTATTTCCATTCCGCCCGAGCAGCCCAAGCCCTGAACGCCTATAGCCTTCATCATAGGGGCAAGTTCTTCGTATGTGAAAAGTCTAAAAGAATAGCTTTGTACGGCAATTTTTCGGTTCCCTTTTTCAGCAAACGTGCTTTGGGCGGCAAACAATGCAAAAAAACAAATAGTTATATTAAGCAGTTTCATCGTATTCGAAATTAAAAAATTTGTCCGAACAAGTGTCAAGAGCAAACAAGTTTGGCTAAGTATTGCAAACGGCAAAACGGGGCATTGCGGCTTTTTGCGTTCTTGACAATTAGCGCAACAAGCGGTTAAATTCTGCGCTTTATAAATTTTATAAGAAGGCAATACTATGGTAGATATGGGTACTATCGAAGCCCTCTGCAAGAGAAGGGGCTTCATCTTTAGATCGTCCGAAATTTACGGCGGCTGCAACGGTTTTTTCGACTACGGCCCCTTGGGTGTAGAGCTTAAAAACAACATAAAGGCCGCTTGGTGGCAAGATTTTGTGCATTTAAGAGACGATATGGTTGGTTTGGATTCGTCTATTATTATGCACCCCGACATTTGGAGGGCTTCGGGGCACGTTGCAGGCTTTTCCGACCCTATGGTAGACTGCAAGGAATCTAAAATGCGCTTTCGCGCCGACCAGATTTTCTTTGCCCAAGTTAAGGTAGACGGCGAAGTTATAGGCTATGTAAGCGTTTTGGAAGACGAAAATATGCAAAAAGAGGCCGACAAAAAGGCCGAATCTTTAAAACGCCACTTGGCAAAGCAGGGTACTTTAGAGCCCGTGGTTTTAAAGAACTATATGGACGCAAAGCCCGAAGAATATGTATTGATACCCAGCCCCGCAACGGGCAAGGCGGGCTCGCTTACTCCCCCGCGCGATTTTAACTTGATGTTCCAAACATATATAGGCGCATTAAGAGACGAAACTGCCGTCGCGTATTTGCGCCCCGAAACAGCTCAGGGCATTTTTGCCGAATTTAAGAACATTGTAGACACAAGTCGCGTAAAGCTGCCCTTCGGTATTGCGCAAATAGGCAAGGCTTTTAGAAACGAAATTACGCCCCGCAACTTCATTTTCAGAAGCCGCGAATTCGAGCAAATGGAAATAGAATATTTCATTTCCCCCTACGAAGATTGGCAAAAGCTGCATAGGTCATGGATAGACTACTGCAAAAACTGGTTTATTTCGATTGGCATTCCTGCCGATTCTTTGGCAGAAGACGTGCACCCGAAGGAAAAGTTGGCGCACTATGCAAAGGCGTGCACCGACATTACCTTCCACTTCCCGCACGGCTTGCAGGAACTGCAGGGCATTGCCGTACGAGGCAATTTCGACCTAACCCAGCACCAAAACGTCTCGGGCAAAAACCTTGAGTATTTCGACGAAGAAAGAAAGGAAAAGTATTTGCCTCACGTTATAGAGCCTTCGCTTGGCGTAGACAGAACTTTCCTGGCCGTTATGACTGCCGCCTACTGCGAAGACGAAGTTCCAAACGAAAAGGGCGTTCCCGAAAAGAGAATTGTTTTAAAGCTTCACCCGAGAATTGCGCCCTACAAGGCGGCAATATTCCCGTTGCTTAAGAACAAGCCCGAAATCTACGACAGAGCCTACAAGCTATACAAAAAGCTTCAGCGCAACTGGAACGTATTTTTCGATGCAAGCGGCGCAATAGGCAAGCGCTACCGCCGTCAAGACGAAATAGGCACGCCTTTCGGAATTACGATAGACTTCGACACTATAGAAAAAGACGGTACCGTAACCGTTAGAGACCGCGATACCACAAAGCAGGTTCGTATGTCGGAAGACGAATTGGTAGACTTTATACGCGAGAAAATCGGCAGATAAGCTTTGCATTTTGTCTGGAAAATTGCCGCCCCTTGTATATGGGGCGGCTTTTTTTGCGTTTTTTGCCTGAAAAATGCGGCAAAATTTTTTGGCGAATGAAATTGACGAACTTAGCCAAGCTTATATATTTTATTCTTAAATTTTTAACTAAAATATTGGGATTTTACTATGCTAAATATTAAAGACGCAGTTGGTGTGCAGCAACGCCCCGTAAGGATTTTGCAATTCGGCGAAGGCAACTTTTTAAGAGCCTTTGCCGACTATATGGTTTTTGAAATGAACCGCAGTTGCGGTTTTAATTCGGCGGTGTGTGCGTGCAATTTGCGAAAGAGCGGTTCTGTTGCGAAATTATCGGAGCAAAATTGCCTTTATACCCTTGTAGTTCAGGGGCTAAAAAACGGAGCAATAACAACCGAATGTGTGCCGATAAACAGCATAACAAAAGCCCTAAACCCCTACGAAAACTACGCCGAATTTGCGGCTTTTGCAAAGTCGGAAGATTGGCGCATAGTTATTTCTAACAGTACCGAGGCTGGCATCGCCTTTTGCGAAAGCGACAAGCTAAGCGACGAGCCGCCAAGCACATTTCCTGCCAAGCTTGCAAAACTTTTGTTCGAACGCTACAGCTTTTTTAAAGGCGACACCAAAAAGGGCATAATTGTTTTGCCATGCGAGCTTATAGAGAAAAACGGCGACGCATTAAAGGATTGCATTTTAAAGTATGCAAAGTTGTGGAACTTGCCCGAAGGCTTTGCCGCTTGGCTTGAAAATTCGTGCGCATTTTGCAACACTTTGGTAGACCGCATTGTAAGCGGTTATCCCTCGCACATAGCCACAGCTTTAGAGCAAATTTGGGAATATTCCGACAATCTGGCGGTTGTTGCCGAGCCCTATTATTTGTGGGCAATTCAAGCCCCCGAATTTGTCCGCAACGAAATCCCCTTCGAAAAATGCGGCCTAAACGTTGTGTTTACCGACGATATTTCCCTATACAGGGCGCAAAAGGTAACCTTGCTTAACGCGCCGCATACGATAATGGCGGCAACGGGCTTGCAGATGAATGTAAAAACGGTAATGGACGCACTGTTGCATCCCGTTTTGGGCAAGTTTATACAAGACTGCATTTTTGGCGAGCTTTTGGAAACTTTAGATTTAGACATTAAAGGCAAAACAGCCTACGCAAATTCCGTTTTGGAAAGATTTAAAAACCCATACTTAAAACACCAGCTAAAGGCGATTAGTTCAAACGCCATTTCTAAAACAGCGGTAAGGGTTGTCCCGCCGCTTAGAGAGTTTGTAAAAAGAAAGGGCGTTTTGCCCGAAAGATGCGTATTCGGCTTGGTTGCAAACGCATCTCTTGCCTTTGCCGATAGGTCTTTGTTGCCGCTTAACGCTCCCGAAACCTTAAAAACCGAAAGCGATTTTCTTAAATTTGCGGCAATTCTTTTCGATTCTAAAGAAATTTATACCGAAAGCCTTTTTGCGATAGAAGGCTTTAAAGAGCTTGCGCAAAAATATGCAGAGTCGGTAAAAAAAGTTGGCGTTTTGGAATCTTTAAAAAAGTTTTTTTAACATATGTCTAAATTGCTTCAGATAAACAGTGCCGACAATGTTGCAGTTGCCCTAAAGCCCCTAAAAAAGGGCGAAAGCTTTGATATTGGCGGAAATGCCCTTACGGTATTGTGCGATGTTCCCTTCGGGCACAAGGTTGCGCTAAAAAACCTTAAAAAGGGCGAAGAAATTATAAAATACGGGCACACCATAGGCATTGCCCAATGCGATATTGCCTGCGGCGACTGGGTTAGCGACCGCAATATAAAAACGGCGCTAGGCGAGCTTTTAAGCTATACATACAACCCCCTAAAAAGCTGCAGCATAAAAGACGCAACAGAACACGCAACCTTTAACGGATATTTGCGCAAAAACGGCAAGGCTGGCGTAAGAAACGAGCTGTGGATTGTCCCCACTGTTTCGTGCGTAAATGCGGTTGCCCAAAAAATGGCAGCCGAATTTTCTAAAACCGAATACGCAAAATATACCGATGGGGTTTTTGCAATTCCGCATACCTACGGCTGCTCTCAGCTTGGCTGCGACCACGAAAACACCCGCAAAATTTTAAGAGGCTTAACATTGCATCCCAATGCGGGCGGCGTTTTGGTTTTGGGGCTTGGCTGCGAAAACAACAGGCTTTCTAAATTCAGGGAATTTTTGGGCGATTACGATTCCGACAGAATCTGCTTTATGCAGGCGCAAGACTTTTCCGACGAAATTGCCGAGGGGGTTGAAATTTTAAAGGGTTTGGCGTTGAAGATGAAGGGAGATTCGCGCACAAAGTTGCCTCTTTCAAAGCTTTCGGTTGGACTTAAGTGTGGGGGATCCGACGGATTTTCTGGAATTACGGCAAACCCGCTTATAGGCGCGTTTTCGGACATGGCGATAACCAGGGGAGCTTCGTGCGTGTTGACCGAAGTTCCCGAAATGTTCGGGGCAGAAACCTTGCTTATGCAAAGAGCCTGCAACAAAGAGGTATTCGAAAAAATTGTGGAAATGATAAACTCGTTTAAAGAGTATTTTATGTCGTATAAAATGCCCGTCTACGAAAATCCTTCGCCCGGCAATAGAGACGGCGGCATTTCCACTTTAGAGGAAAAATCTTTGGGCTGCGTGCAAAAGGGCGGTCATGCTTTGGTAAGAGACGTTCTTATGTACGGCGATTTTGTAAAAAGCGCGGGGCTAAGCCTTTTAACTTCGCCCGGCAACGATCCAGTGGCGACTACAACGCTTGCCGCCGCGGGCTGCCAAATTATATTGTTTAGCACGGGCAGGGGGACTCCGTGGGGGGCGGCAGTTCCCACAATAAAGATTGCCACAAACACACCCCTAAGCGAAAACAAGCGCAACTGGATAGACTTCAACGCGGGCGAGATAGCCAACGGCAAACCCATTTGCGAACTTGCAAAAGAGTTTTTTGATTTTGTTGTAGAAGTAGCCAACGGCAAAAAGACAAAGTCGGAGCAAAACGGCTATAAAGAAATTGCAATTTTTAAAAACGGTGTAACATTATAAAAGCTATGGACAACAGAAAGTGCATTGCCGTAGATATGGACTGCGTAATGGCGGACTTGTACAACATAATTGCCGCCTACGAGGAAAAAGTTGCAAATAAAAAAATAGACCTAAATTCGGTTAGGGGAATTTTAATTCCGCAGGCATTTCCGCATTGCAGGGAGTGTCTTGCCCAAAAGGGCATATACGAAAACGCTCCCGTTATGGAGGGCGCAATAGAAACGCTAAAATACCTTAACGAAAAATACAGGGTTTTAATTGTGTCGGCGGCGACGGAATATCCCGACAGTATGAAGGAGAAAATTGTTTGGCTAAATAGATATTTCCCGTATCTACATTGGAAGCAGTTTGTTTTTTGCGGCGCAAAAGATTTTGTTTTGGCCGATATTATGATAGACGACAAACTTTCGAACCTTACTTCATTTAAGGGAAACACCAAAATACTTTTTGCCCAGCCGCAAAATTTTGGAGTTAAAGCCGAGGGCGTAGTTAGGGCAAACTGGGCGCAAATAAAAGAGATGTTGTAAATCTTAATTTTTGCAATGCTATATGAAATAAAAAACCGCGTTTTGAACTGTGCGCGGTTTTTTATTAATTTTTTGCGGGAATAATTTTAAATACACAATCAGCAGGGTGGCCATTTTAATTGGCGGCCTCCCAGAATATGCACATGCAAGTGCGGCACGGTTTCGCCGCCGAAAGGCCCGTTGTTTATTACAATTCTAAAGCCTTTATCTAGCTTTTCCTGCTTGGCTATTTTTGCCGCAGTTAGCATTAAACGCCCCAAAAGATCGGCATCGCCTTCTTTTGCCTCGGCAATGCGCGGTATAACGCGCTTTGGCACCAATATAACGTGCGTGGGAGCTTGAGGAGCAATATCCCTAAAGGCGAAAAACGATTCGTCTTCGTATACTTTGTTCGACGGAAGTTCGCCGTCTATAATCTTTTCGAACAGTGTTTTCATATAAATATTATTTCGAGGTTTTGAATGTATTTTTCGAACTTTTCGGCGTAGCTTTCTATAAACGCCGCATTTTCGCGCAGGCGAAGTTCGCTTTTTGGCGACTTTCGCTTTTTGCCGTTTAGCGAGCTTTTCGAAAGCGACTCGATTATCAAAATCGAGCGTTTGTAGCCTGTCAAGCGCATTAAGGCCTCTTTTAGGCGTACAATGGCAAAAAGCGGGTCGAAATAGTCGCCGTCGAACGCCAAATATTCAACGGCGGCGTCTTCGTCGTAAATTTTAAGCAGGCGTTTTGCAATTTCTGGCGAGCTTCGCAGTGCATTGTGCCCGTGTACGGCATAGTTTACGCCGTAGCAAACATCGTTGGCATTGTTTGCATTTACGGCAAGAATGCTGCTTAGCGCACCTATTGTTTTTGCGTTTTGCATATACCTATTTTAGGCTGATAATCTACTAGTATGCCCGCGCATTATACAAGATAATTTTTTAGCCGAAAAAACTTGACGAAAGAGCGAATTTAGCCAATGTTTATCGGCATTATGGCAGATAAAAACGACAAAACACAATTAAACGTAGAAGGCAAATTCTATGTAGATAAACAGTGCATCGATTGCGATCTTTGCAGACAAATGGCTCCCGAATTTTTCGACAGAAACGACGAGGGTATGTCGTATGTTAAGCAGCAGCCCGCTTCCGACGCAGAAGTGGCTTCGTGCACAGAGGCAATGGAATCTTGCCCCGTAAACGCTATCGGCAACGACGGCGAATAGTTTTACGTTTTTTTAATTTAAACCGAGCGGTTTTGCCGTTCGGTTTTTTTGTTTTTTATTTTGTGAAAATTTTTTGCGGAAATTTGCGCACAAAAAATCCCCTAAGTTTTTCGGGGATTTTTGTTTTATTTATTGCCGGTTAATTATTCTCTAGAACCTCTGGGCTTGGGTTCGTAGGGAATGCCCTGGGCTTCGCACAATGCTGCGCGCCTCGACAAGCGTACGCGGCCTTTGTCGTCTATGCCTATGCACTTAACCATAATTTCGTCGCCCAATTTGCAAACGTCTTCGGTTTTGTTTACCCTAAAGTCTGCCAATTCGGAGATGTGTACTAGCCCTTCCTTGCCTGGTAGGCATTCTACAAACGCGCCGAATTCCTTAATAGAGCGAACAATGCCCTTGTAGGTTTTGCCGACTTCGATTTCGCCGATTGTAAATTCGATTTCTGCAACGGCTCTTTCCATAGCGGCTTTGCCCTTTGCAAAAATAAGAACTCTGCCGGGATCTTCGTCGTCGATGTCGATTTGCGCGCCCGAAATTTCGCATATGCGGCGTATGTTTTTGCCTCCGGGGCCGATAAGCATGCCGATTTTGTCGGGAGAAATGCGCATTTGCTTAATCTTGGGTGCGCATTCCTTTGTTTCGGCACTAGGTTCGGGTTTTACGGCCGCCATTATGTCCAAAATCTTAAAGCGGGCTTCCCTGTTTTGGTAGATTGCCTCTTTTGTGATTTCAAACGAAAGCCCCGTAATTTTCAAGTCTAGCTGGAAGCCCGTTATGCCCTTGCGCGTGCCGCAAATTTTAAAGTCCATATCGCCGAAGTGGTCTTCCGCGCCGAGAATGTCGGTAAGCACAACGTGCTTTAAAAGATTGCGGTTTTCGTCGAAGCGCGTTACCAAGCCGCACGAAATACCCGCTACGGGTGTTTCTATCGGCACGCCTGCGTCCATAAGGCTTAGGCAGCCGCCGCAAACCGACGCCATAGAAGTGGAGCCGTTCGATTCCATAATTTCGGAAACCAAGCGGATTGCATAGGGGAATTTGTCTTCGGAGGGCAATACGGGCAAAAGCGAGCGTTCAGCCAAGTTGCCGTGGCCGATTTCTCTGCGGCCCGGGCTGCCGAACCTGCCTGTTTCGCCAACCGAGTATGGAGGGAAGTTGTAGTGCAAAATAAACGACTTTTGCTTGCTGCCGCCTGTAAGACCGTCTAATTCCTGACAATCTTTGGTTGTGCCCAATGTTGTGAAAACAATCGCCTGCGTTTCGCCTCTTTGGAAGAGTGCCGAACCGTGTACAACGGGGAAGAGGTTTGTGTCGCATGCAATGGGGCGCAAATCTTTAACGCCGCGGCCATCGCAACGCTTGCCGGCGTCCAAAATATTTTCGCGGTATACCTTTTCCTGCAATTCTTCGAAAGCCAACCTAATTTGGTTTTTGTCGAATTCTTCCTCGCCAACCTTTTCCTGAACAAAGGCAGCCGCCTCTTCCATAAGGGCGTCTACATCGGCTTGTCTTTTAAGCTTGTTGTCTTGGAAAACCGCGGCCAAAAGCCTGTCGCCTACAAAGTCGGTGCACATCTGTAAAATTTCGGGCTTAACAACAACTAGGGGGAATTCCTTTTTGGGCTTTGCAACCTGTTTTGCCAAGTCTTCAATCGCGGCAATGATTTTTTGAACCTGAGTTTGCGCGAACGCCAAAGCTTCAATAAACTTGTCTTCGGGATATTGTTCTGCGCTGCCTTCAATCATCATCATTTCGGTTTTATTGCCTACATAAATCAAATCCAGAGTAGAATCCAGCATCTGTTCATGGGTGGGATTAACCACAAAGTTGCCGTCTATATCTGCAATTCTTACGCAGCCAACGGGGCCTTGCCAGGGAATGTCGGAAATATACATTGCCGCACTTGCGCCGTTTACCATCAAAATGTCGGGTTCGTTTACGCCGTCGGCTGTAAGAAGCTGGCCGATAACCTGAACTTCGTTCATAAAGCCCTTGGGGAACAAGGGGCGCAAAGGCCTGTCGCAAAGACGCGCGGTTAAGATTTCCTTTTCGGAGGGTTTGCCCTCTCTTTTAAAGTATCCGCCGGGGAACCTGCCCGCCGCCGAGAAATTTTCCCTGTAGTCTACCGTGAGGGGAAAAAAGTCCTGCTCTGGGCGCAACTGCGAAGCGGCAACCGCGCTTACAAATACGGTAGTGTCGCCCAATTGTATTGTTACCGAGCCGTTTGCCTGCTTGGCTATTGTGCCCGTAGATATTGTTATGCCCAAATCGGGCACTTGTACTGAGTATTTTTGTTTCATTATTGTTTCTTCTTTGTTGTTGTGAACCGAACGGATTGGACGTTTGCGTGTTCCAGGTAATTATTTTTTGAAAATGAAAACTCTCTTTACCCGAGAGAGTAAAGAGAGCGTTTTGTGCAAATCTCTACTTGCGAAGACCCAATCTCGTGATGAGATTGTTGTATCGTGTTAGATTGGTGCGTTTAAGATAAGCCAACAACTTGCGGCGCCTGCTGGCCATAGCCAACAAACCCTTGCGCGAGTGGAAGTCTTTTTTGTGCGAGGCGAGGTGGTCCGTTAAGTGGGCTATCCTTGCCGACAACAATGCGACTTGAACTTCGCACGAACCCGTATCCTTATCGGTTACGGCGTATTCTTTAATTATGCTGCTTTTATCTTGAGCGTTATCTGCCATTTGCTTGTCCTTTTTTGTGCACGGCTTTTGGGGTCGTATAATTCATACGGCCATGTAATCTGCCACTCGCAGAAAACATCGTTAAAACGGGTGTTGCCCGAAAACCGCGGGAACTTCGAGCGGAACCCGAAAACTCCTTACGCATTATCCCGAAAATCTTGCAGTAATTATACGGTTTGTCAAGCGCACCTTTGCTTTTTTGCAAAATGTTTTTTGTGTTTGCCAAAAGTTCTTAAAATTAAAATAAAGCTTGCAAAAGCGTGCGTTAAATATTGAATTGTGGGCAGTCTCCTTTATGGAGCACTATTAACAAACCAAACTTATACATTACCATGTCGGAAGAAACAAAATTTGAATTGCCCGAAAATCCCAATGCGGCCGCAGAAAAGGCTCCTGTTCTTGGCGAAAATCCCTCGGCCAAGCCAGAGGTTGCGCAAGGCGCGCCAAAGGTGAATCTCGACTTGTCTGCTGCTCCCAAGGTGGAGGCTCCTTCGTTTTCGCTGCCCAAAACATCGGTGGCGGCCTCTCCCGTAAATTTTTCTACTAGTGCCGACAAAATTCGCCCTTCATTCGACGCAAATTTTGCCGATAAGAAAACCGTTAACCCGTTGCTGGTCGTGGTAGACTTTTTGGCGTTTGCCGCCGTAGTTGCCTTTTCGGTTTTAACCGTTGTCCAGCAATAACAGGAAATTGAACTATGGCAAGTGTACTTCACTTAAATAACGAAAGTTTTGATAATACAATAGCATCGGGCAAACCCGTGTTAGTAGATTTTTGGGCAACATGGTGCGGTCCGTGCAGAATGTTGGCGCCCACAATAGATGCTTTGGCGGCCGAAATAGACCCCAAAAAAGCGGTTGTCGCCAAAGTTGACGTAGACGAATGCCCCGAATTGGCCGAAAGGTTTTCGATAACGCAAATCCCCACAATAGTGTTCTTTAAGAATGCCAAAGAAGTGGGCAGGGCGGGAATGACCACAAAGGAAGCTCTAAAGAAAATCCTTACAGAGCTTTAATTTTGGCATTAAATAACTAGCACAAAAAATGCGAGCCCAGCCGAGTTCGCATTTTTTTTGTATTAAAAATTTTATTTTCCGCAAAACAATATATTAGGGATTTAATATTCTCGCCTTTATGTCGGGAAAATTCCTGTACATATTTTGATAGTCTAGTCCGTAGCCGTACACAAAGTAGTCGTCTATCTCAAACCCAACGTAATCGGCTTGGCACACGGGGCTTGCAATATTTTTCTTCTTTAGCAATACGCATTTTTTTATGCTTTTTGCCCCAGCGTTTATAAGCAGGTTTTCCATGATTTTCATCGTATTGCCGGTTTCAAGAATGTCGTCGATAAGCAGAATGTCTTTGCCCGCAAATACGCCGCTAAGCCTTTCTACCTTTACGTCGCCCGTGGGCTTTGTGGAATCCTGGTATGTTGAAATTTTTACCGACGAAATGCGCACATAGGGCACGTTCAGCTTGCGGCACAAGTCGGCCGCAAACATTATTGCGCCTTCGGCTGCCCAAATCACGTTGAGTTCCGAAATGCAGTTCGCCTTACAGTAGTTCGAGATGTCTCTTGCAAGCTCTACAATTCTAGAATAAATCCTGTCTGACGAAATTAGTGTTATCTCTTCCATCTATGCTTTTGCCTTACGCTTTGTTCGGTGTGTTTTTTGCCTGAAATGCAGTGCGCCGTCTTCGCAAAATACAGACAATTTGCCGCAGCCTTCGGCAATTTTACCCGAAAGTATGTCTTCGGCAAGCTTGTCTTCAAGCTCGCGTTCTATGGCGCGTTTCAATGGCCTTGCCCCGAATTTTTCGTCCCAGCCTTTCCCTATTAAAAAGTTTACGGCACTTTCGTCTAAAACCAACTCTATGCCGCGCTCTGCCAAACGCTTTTTAACGTTTTCGGTTTCAAGCAAAACTATTTTCGAAATTGCGGTTTTATCTAGCGACTTAAACAGCACAATGTCGCCGATGCGGTTTATAAACTCAGGGCGGAACACGCGTTTCATTTCGTCTAACACTTTCGCTTTTACGCGTTCGTAGTCGCGTTCGGTGTCCATGCCAACGTCAAAGCCCATAGATGTGTTTTTTTGCATTATGTGCGCTCCGACATTGCTTGTTAAAATGATTATCGTGTTTCTAAAGTCCACAGTTCTGCCCAGGCTGTCGGTAAGACGCCCGTCTTCTAGCACCTGCAGCAACAGTTGGGCCACATCGGGGTGCGCCTTTTCAATTTCATCAAAAAGGATAACGCTATAGGGCTTTCTGCGCACGGCTTCGGTAAGCTGTCCGCCGTCTTCGTGCCCGACATATCCGGGGGGCGAGCCTATAAGCCTCGAAACCGAGAACTTTTCCATATATTCAGACATATCTATTTGAATTAGACTGTCTTGGTTGCCGAACATTTCCTCTGCCAAAATTTTAGCCAAATATGTTTTGCCCACGCCCGTTGGCCCCATAAATAAGAAGGAACCTATGGGCTTTTTGGGGTCTTTTAAAAACGCGCACGACCTGCGCAGGGCTCGAGCTATTGTGGCGGTTGCTTCGTCTTGCCCAATAACCTTGCTTTGCAGCTCTTTTTCGAGGTTTAAAATCTTTTTGGTTTCGCTTTCGGCCATTCTTCTTAGCGGAATGCCCGTCCACGACGAAAGAACCTCCAAAATATCGTCTTTATCTACAACAACGGTTGTTTCGTCCAGCTTTTTGCGCCAAACCTTAAGCATATCCTCTTTTTGGGCGGTAAGGGTTTTTTCGGTATCCCTGAATTTTGCCGCCTCTTCAAACTTTTGGTTTTTAATGCAGTCTTCCTTTTTGGCTTCAACCTGCGCAATTTGCTCTGTGATTTTTTCGACGGCTTCGGGGCGTTTCATACCCCTAATACGCGCTCGCGAACCGGCTTCGTCTATAATGTCTATTGCCTTGTCGGGCAGCTGGCGGCTTGTTATGTAGCGGTCCGACATTTTTACCGCGCTTTCCAAAGCTTCCTGCGTATACTTGCAGTGGTGGTGCTTTTCGTAGTTGGTTTTTAAGCCGTCTAAAATCTTTATTGTGTCTTCCACCGAAGGGGCGTCTACCGTTACGCTTTGAAAACGCCTGTCTAGCGCGCTGTCTTTTTCTATGTATTTGCGGTATTCGTTAAGGGTGGTTGCCCCGATGCACTGCAAAGTTCCGCGCGAAAGGGCGGGTTTAAACATATTCGAGGCGTCCATAGCCCCGCCTTCGGCAGAGCCCGAACCTACAATGGTGTGAAGCTCGTCTATAAACAAAATTATGTTTTTAGATTTTTCCACTTCCTCCATAAGGGCCTTAACCCTTTCCTCGAACTGCCCGCGGTATTTTGTGCCCGCAAGCATTGCCGACATATCCAGGGCAATTACCTTTTTGTTGGTCAAAATTTCGGGAACGACGCCATTTGCTATTTCCTGCGCCAAACCTTCTACAATGGCGGTTTTACCAACGCCCGCTTCGCCTATCAAAACGGGGTTGTTTTTGGTTCTTCTGCAAAGGATTTGTATAACCCTCATTATCTCTTTTTCTCTGCCTATGACGGGATCCAGGGCGTTGTTCTTCGCCATTTCGGTAAGGTCGCGCCCAAACGACTTAATTGCGCTGAATTTTTGGTCGGATTTTTCGGGATCGGCAGGGTTTTGCTGCGGGGCGTCTCCTATAAAATTAGGGTCTAGCTCGGCCAAAATGGCTCTTTGGCAGTCTTTAATATCTACCCCCAAGCTTGTGAGTATTTTTGCGGCAACATTGTCGCCGTCGCGCAAAATACCCAAAAGTATGTGCTCGGTGCCTATGTAGTTGTGTTTTAGGCTGGCTGCCTCCATTCCCGCAAACGCCAAAACGCGCTTAACCTTTGGTGTTTGCGGTATGTCGTCGGCGCTAACCGCGTTTGCGGGGCCCGTTCCAAGCTGTTCTATAACCTGCTGGCGCACGTTTTCCAAATTAAGCCCCATTTTGCGTAAAACTGTAACGGCTACGCCCTGGTTAAGTTCTATCATACCCAAAAGGATATGTTCCGTGCCTATGTAGTTGTGTCCAAGCGACAGTGCCTGACGCTTTGCCAACGAGAAAATCTGCAATGCTCTGGGTGTGAAATATGGCATATATCTATCTTTTAAATTATAACTATTAGCGCAAGCGCTATCGTAAAAAAAGCCTAAAAATTAAGCGTTTGGCTGTTTTGAGGTTTCCGTCCAGCGAGTTTCCCTTATTATGGTTATTTTTACAGGGCCGAGGCTGTCGTACGATTCGCTTATTTTATACCTTATTTTTGCGGCAAGGTCTACCGCGCGGTTTTCGCTTACCGATTCGGGTTTTAAGATAACCCTTATTTCCCTGCCAGCCTGAATTACATAGGCGTCTTGCACGCCGTCGAAAGAGTAGGCTATTTGCTCGAGAAGCTTTACCCTTTTAAAATAGGCCTGCGAAGCCTCCATCCTTGCACCGGGGCGCGCGGCCGAAATTGTGTCGGCAATGCGCACTATGGCGGAATATTCGTCGCTGCAATCAACATCGCCGTGGTGCGCGGCGGCCGCCGAAACAACTTCTTTGCATTCGCCGCAGGCTCTTAAAAAGTTTGCCCCCGCCAATGCGTGGTTTGCGGCGTTTTCCAAGCTTTCCTGCGGCATAACTTTGCCTATGTCGTGGAACAGCGCGCAGCGCATTGCCAACTCGCTGTTAAGGTTAAGCTCGTGGGCTATTGCCCCCGCCAAAACAGCGCATTCCATAGAATGCTGCAGCGAATTTTGGTTTAGCGAGAGGTGGAAATACAACCTGCCAACAAGCTCGCACAAAGACGTGTCTACATTCGAAAGCCCAAGTTCGGCAACCGCGCTTTTGCCTTTTTTTAATGCAAGCTCGCTTACGGCGTCTTTTGCCTTTTTAACTTGTTCTTCTATGGTAGCGGGGTTTATTCTGCCGTCGGCAATAAGGTTTTCAAGGGCTATTTTTGCGGTTTCCCTCTTTACGGGGTCGAAAGACGAAATCATAACCGAGTCGGGAGTTTCGTCTATTACAAGGGTTGTTGCCGTAGAATATTCAAACGAGCGTATGTTGCGGCCGTCTTTGCCTAT
>JAXFOH010000021.1:0-11595 GCA_034180465.1 Opitutales bacterium | reverse complement strand
ATGCCTTTTATAGCGTCCATAAGCGAGGCGTCCAGCTCTTTGTCCTGCTTCTTATAGAACGTTTCTATAATGAACGCCGATGCCGTGTTTACGTTTATTTTTTCAAAAAGCTCCAAAGACGTGTTTTGCACAAACAATTTGTAGTTGTCGTTTTCGCGCCCATTTTCGTCAAAAAAATATTTGTCGAAATTTTTTATAAATCTTAATTCGTAAAAATCCCTTATGTTTCGGTTTGGCGGCTTGGGGGCATCGCGGTCGTAATCGTCTGTTTCGGCCCCCTTTAGGCGCGGGTTTGAATCGGAATCTATCCAGTCTACAAAGCAGTCGGCAAGCTCTATGGCATCGCTTTCGGGAATGTCCATTGTCTGGAAAAGCGCACTTAAAATTTCGGCGTTTGCATTGGGCAGCGAAAGCTTTGCAGACTCGTCCGAAACATTTACAAACACTTTATTTTCGCTTAAAAATTCTATTCTATTTTCGCTTAAAGGCAAATCCCACCCCTGCTCTGTGGCAAAAATTCCGCCGTCTAAATAGCGGTATTCTTCAATAACCGCAATGGCGGCGTTTAGCGCGTTGTAGGCGTCTATTCTAAGCTGGGCGTTTTCCAAGTCGCAAGCTTTTGGGGCAACAGAGCTTTTTATCTTATCAAAAGCCAAAACAAACATTGCCGACAACAACGCCATCATTCCCAAAACGTAAACCAAAAGCGAAGCCCTTTTATTCATACTGAACAACCCCCCTTCTGCCGCTTTGCCTTTCCCTTGCCGACGCCTTTTTTTCGCCCTCTAAAAACGAGTATAATGGAATGTATTTGGTAAGAGTTTTGTCGGCGTCAAAAAACACAATTTTTATATAGTGGGGAATAAGCCCCGCATTGTCGCTGTGTTGCGAAATAGTTTCCTCCTCTTGCCAGCCGTATTCTTCCGAGTAGAACATATAGGAAACATCGGCTACGCAGTCGGAGATTTTTGTTTTGTAAATTGTGCGCTCGGTTTTTTCGTATTCTAAATCAACAAACGTCCATATAATAAAAAGCCCCGTATCTTTTTCGAATTTAAGCCAGCAAATTTTTTCTTTTGCAAAGCCGTCGGCAGCCAAAAACAGCGGGTGAAACCTCTCTATGCCAAAGCACAAATTAAGTTCCTCGGTATCGGTATTTTCGGGATATTGCCCAATTCTAATTGTTCCGTTCCCTGCGCGCACGTTGCCTACAAGCTCTTCGGGCATTCTTTGCGGAAAAGACGAATTTACAAAAGCGCACCTTAAAAACTTTTCCGCAGAAGTTGCCCTTTGCAAAAGTTCGGAAGCATTTTCGGCACTTTCCGACAATTTTGCCATTGAAAGGAAAAGCGATACGCACGCCATCATTACCATTGCAGCCACCGCCAGCGACATTAAAAGCTCTATTAGCGAAAATGCGCGTCTTTTCATTTTTTATGCCTTTGCGAATAGTCGCTTATACGCTTTTGTTCCAAATAATCGCGCCTGTCGTCTGTAAGAGTTTGGCGCGTGTCGGAATTTTCGTACCACGAGCTTCTTATTACATATAAATTTTCGGTATACGAAAATTCGTGCAATTTAACAGAAGCTGCAATCAAAAACAAATCGGGTATTTCCGTTTCCTCTATTTGGCATACAACTTCGGCTTTTGCGGAATCGAACAAGTCGCACTCTATGCCCGATTCCAAATCGTCGCGCGAGGAAATCTCCAAAATTTTGGCTCTTATAAATTCGCGCTGGGCGTCGAAATCTGGATTCTTTTCGGGCAAGTCTACCAGGCACTTAAGGCTGTATACGGCACTGCCTATAGCCGTTGCCATAAGCACGAATATTGCAAGGGCTGCAATGGTTTCCACCAAAGTAAATGCGGCTTTAGTTTTCATCTTTTACAAGCACACCCGAAAACGTATCGCATTTAAATTCATAATTTTCGTTTTTATAGCCGAACAGAATTTTTGCGGGCGTGCACGTTCCGTCGGGGAAAAACGAAAGTTCTCGCAGCTCTTTTAGCTCGCCGAAGGTATGCTGCGAAATGTTTACCGTTTCGGGATACACAGGCTCGAATGCAAGCAAAATTTCGCTTTGCGGCAGTTTATAGCGCGCAATTTCCCGCATAGTTTCGCCGCTGCAAAGCACTAGGTTTGCGCTTTCGGAATCGAAAAACAAAACTGTTTTTGTTCCCTTTTCGGCGGCGCAGTTATACGCCCTTTTTACAGCGTTTGCAAAAACTTGTGTCGGCGATTGCGAATTTACCGAATTTAAAAGCGAATCGAAATTCGCCGAAATTACGCCCACTAACACACATATTATTGCCAGACACACAACCGTTTCCAGCAACGTGAATGCGCGGCGCGTGGCGTAAAAACACATAGCGTTTATTCTTCGCTAACCCAGTTGCCTATGTCGTCGTCGGTGCCGTCTTTGCCATCGGGGCCAGCCGACCACAAGTCGTACGAGTCTTTATTGTGCTCCCCAGGGCATGCATACATATATTTATTGCCCCAAGGGTCGGACTGCAGCTGCTTTATGTAGGGCCCCTTCCAACGCGAGTCTTCTTCAGGCGACTTTACAAGAGCTTCCAAGCCCTCTTCGGTGGTAGGATACCTGCCCATAGAAATTTTATACGCCATAAGCGGAGCCGACATCGTTCCGTTCACAAAAGTCTTTGCCACTTTCGACTGGCTTTCTGAATACAGCCCGTCCAGGTTGCCCACAACAAGCGACATAAGCAGCGCAAGAAGAGCTACAACCAAAATTATTTCCATAAGCGTAAACGCTTTGCGGCTTTTATTTTTACGAAATTTCATAATGTTGGTTAAACGCATTTTTTTGGAATTTGTTTCGGATTAATTTTTCTTTTCTATAAAGCAGGCAATATCGTATTTAAACGCCGCCGTTCTAAGCTTTAAAGTGCCGGCATTGTCGGTCTTCAGCACGCCCGAAACTATTTCCTTGCCCAAATACGAATCGAACCAAACAACGCGGTATTCGCTGTTTGCGTCGAGGTTTCCTATTGCATATTCGAAGGGCTTTAGGTCGGGAATTGTCTTTTTATGAAGGCCATATTTAAAGAAACCCCAGCTATTCGTACCCGCCCTTTTAAACCAAAGAACCGTTTTTGTCGCGCTTTTTGCGCCCAAAACCGAAACCTGATTTACGCCGCCCGCCGAGCCCATGCCGGCAAATTCTATGGAAGCGATGTCGGCATAAGACGGGTTTTGCCAGTCTTGAGATTTTACCTCTAGCGAAAGCTTGTGCTTGCCTGCTGGAAACTTAAACGAAACCTTTTCGGCGCACATAATTTTTTGCGCGTCTTCGTCGGGCAAAACGGTGGCATTTGCGTAATTGGCGGGGTTTATTGTTTTTGTTGCCGCCAAAACATCGTCTACCATAAACGACAATTCAAAGGGTTTGTCGGATTTTTTTACCGCGTTTATATTGAAAGTAATTGTGCCGGCTGCCGTGTTTTTGTCGATATTAAACACCATAGGGCAGTTGTCGGTAAGTCTGCTTGCCAGGGTGTTTTTAAGCAAAACGCCCGCGTCTATTTCGGCAGTGTTCAGATTTTCATCGATCATAATTTCGGGGTGGGTTGCACCGAAAGCGGGCAAAACTTCAAGCTTATCTTCGCCCCTGCGCTGGAAAAGAACAACGCCCTTTAGACGCAACGACTGCATTTTTGAATAGTCTAATTTAGCCAAATCGGCAAACGCCTTAACTGATTTATAGTTGTAAAAAGCCTCGCGTTTTACAAGTGTTTGGTAGTCGTCTGGCATGGGCAAAATGGGGCATTGCGACATGAATCCCCCCCACAATGCATCGTGAAAATGCATCATTTTTAGGTCTAGGTGCCCGCTTTTGTTTTTGTCTAAACCAAGAGACGCAAAAAATGCCGGCTTTGCATACTTCTTTGCAAAAAATTCGCACTGCTCGTTTACCGCAAAGGCGTAGTCGCGCATATTTGCAGATTCCATAGCCACCATTGCCGAATACTCGCCAGCCCAAAGGGAATCTAACACCGAAGAAGTAGCCGCAGTAGAAAGGTTCATTCTTTGGGTAATGTCGATTTCCTTTATTGTGTTGGTCATTTCGTCCAACCACATAATTTTGCCTTCAACATCTTTCAGCGAATATTTATCGATTGCAGAATATAAATTCCACGCCAAAAATTCTTTTTGGCAGCCATACCTTGCAACAAAGTAGCGTATAAAATCTTTAAAATACGCCTTAGACGCTTCGCTTTGCATAAACTGCTTTATATCTTTTGCGGTTTTTGCGGGGAAAGAAGCAATGTAGTTTTGCCCCTTAAACGAATCGTCGCTTAAAAATGAAATTATGAGTTTTACATTGTTGTTTTTAGCGGCTTCAAAAAGGCGATCTAGAGAATGAAAGGCGTCTTTGTTAAAATAGCCGTCTTTAACTTCGTAGGCCAAGTCGCTGGAGGCATCGACAACGGGCTTGCCCATATTGAAAAAACTCCAAAAATCGGCAAACGAAATTCTTGCTATGTTGCAGCCGTTTTCGGCAAGCGTTTTTATTTGCGAAATCGCTTCGTCGGCATTCAAGCCTAAAACAATGTTTGCGCCAATGCCCCTAAATGCCGTCGAATTTTCGTCGAACAGCGCAAAGTTGGAGCTTTTTGCGGTCTTGTAGATTCCGCTAGAAATGTCGGAATTTGCAACAGTAAACGAAATTTCTTCGGAATCTTGAAAGCCGTCTTTTGCCTTTAGGTTAAATTGAATCTTGCTTGCCCCCGAATGTAAAAGCGGGCATTTTAGTGTCCAGTAGGAAATATCGCCCTTTTTGCCCGTAAAATACAAAGGCCAAACGTAGCTTTGCGAGCCGCATGTTATGGTGGCGTCCAAAGCAATATCGCTCGAATCGAATGGGTTTTCAAATTTCTTTTCTATTTCTACCGTGGCAAACAAAACCGAATTTTTAGAAAGGGCTTCGTGTTTAACTTCGGTTTTAAGAAACGGGCCTTCGGGCTTTTGCGGCTGGGCTTGCTCCGGTTCTTGGGGAACGTCCTCGAAAGTTTCGGCAACTTCTAGCGTCTTTTGTTCGGGTTTGTTTTGCTCTTCTTTCTTGCCGCAACCGGCAAGCAACAAAAACGCCGCAATTAGCGAAATAAGTTTAAAAAAGTTTTTATGGTTCATTTAGGGTAATGGATTGTTATTAATCTTTAAAAATTTTTGTAAAAAGCTTTGCGCCCTACAATATTTTTTCGAGAGCCGCCATAACGCCGGCGTCGGAACTAGTTTCCGCCACAATATCTACAGGCATGGCGTGCTTGCGCATTCTGGAGGCCGTCGTTTCGCCTATGGCAACCGTTTTTGGTTTTACCGCGCTTTTGTCTATTGCAAAGTTTTTTATGTCGGCAAAAAATGCGTCTACCGCCGAAGGGCTGCCGAAAACAATAGCGTCGGCACCGAATTTTACAAAGTCTTTCATTGCCGCCGAAATATCGCTTTCGGGGGTTTCTTCGGTTTGGTATACCACAAACTTGTCTACAATTGCCCTGCCCTTGCTTTCCAGAGTTTTCGAAAGATCGTCTTTAGAAAGGTTGCCGCATGCAATCAATATTTGCAGGTTGTCTAAAGATTCGTGCTGCATCATGGCTTCTGCCATGGAAATTGCGTTTTGCTCGGCGGGCACAACATCGCTTGCCAAGTGGAATTTGTCTTTAAGCGTTCTTGCGGTAGATTGGCCTACACACGCAATTTTGCACGCGCCTATGCAGCGAATGTCGTCGTAGCGGCGGAAAAATTCGTTAAAGAAACCGTTTACGCCGTTAGAGCTTGTAAAGCATAGCCACTGATAGGTTGCAATGTCGTCTAGCACATCGGAATTGTCGGGGTTTGAAAGCACAATATGTATTAGGGGCATATCTATAACGGTTGTCCCCTTGTCTTTCAACAGGGCTTTTAAATCGCTATTATCGGGGCGCGTAAGAACTATTCTTTTATCTTTTACGCTCATAATGTTTTAATATTCGAAAGTGTCTTTTTCTTTAAGTGTTTTTGCAAACGCCGCAATAAGGTCGGCACAGGCCTGCAAGTCGCGCAAGTCGCAAACTTCGCTTGGGGTGTGCATATAGCGTAGCGGTATGCCCAGCAGCCCCGTGGGAATGCCGCTGCGCGCCATTTGTATTACTCTGGCATCGGTGCCGGTCGGGCGCGCTTCGGCGTTTATCTGGTAGGCAATCTTGTTCTTTTCGGCGCATTCAACAAGCCTTTCAAAAACAACGGGGTTCATATTTGGCCCTCTCGAAATTACCACGCCACCGCCCAATTTAATGTCGGGGTTTACTCCCACTTTTGCTGTGGGGTAATCGCTTGAATGTTCAACGTCTACTGCAATTGCAACAGTGGGGTTTACCCCAAATGCCGAAGTTTGCGCGCCGCGCGTGCCGATTTCCTCTTGGGTTGTGGCAACAGCGCAAACCGTATAGCCAAGCTTTTTTTCTTTGGAAAGCTGCTTTAGGGCGTTAAATACGCTGTAGCAACCCGCCTTGTCGTCGAGTGCTTTAGAGGCTAGCCTGTTTTCGGAAAGCTCTACGGGCAAATATTCAAAAACCGCACTATCGCCAATTCTTACAAGCTTTTGGGCTTCGGCTTTGGTAGACACTCCAATGTCTATCCACTGGCTGCCTATTTCGGGAACGGTTTTGCGTTCGGCCGACGTCATTAAGTGTATTGCCTTTTTGCCGGTTACCCCTTTTACAATGCCGTTTTTTGTAAGAATGTTTACCCTGCGGCCTGCAATCATACAATCGTCGTGGCCGCCGAGTTTGTCGAAATACAAGTAGCCGTTTGCGTCTATAGAAGTTATTATAAAGCCTATTTCGTCGCTATGCGAAGCCAGCATAAGCGTTTTTTTAGAAGCGCCTTTCAGCGTGGCAATTCGGTTGCCCAAAACGTCCTTTTTAAAGTCGTCTACAAAGGGTTTTACATACTTTTCGACAACGTCGTTAAGCTCTTTTTCGCAACCCGTGGGCGAGCGTGTGTTCAACAAGTCGTTTAAAAATTTTTTGTCCATAATCTTTTACATTTCAACTCTTAAATCTTCTATCGAAATTCCCGCAACGGCCTCGGCCAATTTGCCAAGTTCGTATTCCGAACCGCTAAATTGGAACACCCTTTGAATGTTTATTTGGCTTTTTTTGGCCCCAAGCTTAAGCGCGGGCGAATTTGTGGAAATTTCGTAAAACTGCCCTGCCGTAAGCGAAGTATCGTTTGCAGGGCCGTTGTTGTAAACGCTAACGGCGTCGCCTGCAAATTCGTTGTCGCTGCGTTTCCATGTGTTTCCAACATACGCCTTGCGTGTTTTCGGCATAGAAAAGCTTACTACAATAAGCATGCGTTTGTCGGCATTGTACGAAAGCGCAATGCCCTTTGCCCTTTGCTGTAGCACGCCTATTTCAACCATCTTCTTTGCGTCTGCCCTAAACCTTATAAATTTGGGCGAAACAAAAAGCCTAAATTCGTCGGCAGGCTGAAAATAGTTGTCGCTGACAACATTGCCCAAATCTTTTACTTCGCCTTCTTTGTATGGAATAAAAACATAGGTAGATTTGCCCGCATTAAAACAGCTTTGCGAAGCCGCGGCAATAAGCCCAGTGTCGGGCTGCCACTCTTTGTCGGAAGTGTTTGTTATTTTGTCGGTAGCGGCAAAAGCCACCATATCTACACTGTCGGGAATCTTTGCCGACAGCACCTTTTCGGCATCTGACTTGTTTAAAGACACAATCTGCCTTTCAACCTTAAAATCAAATTGGGCCCCCTTTGCGTTCTTTACGCTTGCCGATTTTTCCAAAGCAATTCTTGTTTTGTCGGCAAAAACAACATTCCACTGGCTTGCACCCAAAAATTGCGGGGCTTTCCATTTTTCGGGAATCATTAAATCGCCCGATCCGAAAAACAGGGCATATTGCCCGCCTTCGGGGGCCAGCGAAAACCTGTTTAAGCCGCCTATTATGCCGCGCGAAGTTTCAACAATGTCTTTTTTTGCAACCAAGTTGCGGTTATACCAGCCAAGGCTTTTGCCCGAAGCTCCGTCTAAAGTGGCAACCATTACCCTGCCTCCAAGCTTTGGCGAAACCGCTATATACGCGCCGTTTTCGCCCAAAACTTCGCAGTCGGCATATGTTCTAAGCAGCGATACGTCTTTCCCGAAGGTCCATTTCGACGCCTCGTTTTGACGGTTTTCTTCTATAACGCCGCAAGCGCAAAGCGCAAGGGCTGCCGACAAAACGGGTGCTAATTTAAAAAAATTATTCATATATATGCGGATTGTTGCATAAATGGTAATTTTCTTCAATTCAATTTTTATAAAAATAAAGCAAAAAAAACTTTACAAATTCCAATAAATATATTTCATTGTGTCTTTTATCTTATACAGAAATGCAAAAGACAAAGAAATCGATAGTTAAACGCTTCAAAGTAACCGCAACCGGCAAGCTCCTTCGCAGAAAGCCCGGCAAGCGCCACTTGCTTAGCGCAAAAAACACTAAGCAAAGACGCAGAATGAGCCAGGACCAGAAGGTATCTGACGGACATGCGGCCGCCCTCAAAAAGGGTATGCCCTTCGCATAATAAAAAGCAAACATCAACAGGCTGAAGGGGTGTTTTTTTAGGCGACCCCAAGGCTACATAAAACAATAATCGGAGATTATATAACATGCCAAAAGTAACAAATGCAGTATATACCCGCAAACGCAGGCGCAGCGTATTAAAGCAGGCCCGTGGGTATTTCGGAAACAAGTCCCGTTTGTATCGCTACGCGAAAGACGCGGTTCAACACGCTGGTAAATACGCTTATAGAGACCGCAGGGTTCGCAGGCGCGAATTCCGCAAGCTCTGGATAGTTCGTATCAATGCGGTTTGCAGAAATTGCGGATTCAAATACAGCCAGTTTATGAGCGCGTTAAAGTCGATGAACGTACAACTCGACAGAAAACAGCTTGCAGAATTGGCCATCAACGACGAAGCGGCATTTAACGCTCTTGTTGAAAAAGCCAAGGCTCAACTTGCCAAGTAATTAACCTTTATAAAATTTAAAAGAGGGGCTTTTTTAAGCCTCTCTTTTTTTTCGTACATATTCCAAATTTTCGCCCTTCTTTTTGTTTGTTATAAAAAAACTTAATCTACCTTACCGCTAAAAGTTGGAAATATTTTATGCACAAAAAAACGCAGGTCTTTTACGACCCGCGTTTTTTGTTTTTTTATCAAAAATTGCCTAGCCCAAAATCTTTTCAAGCTCGGCAAGCTTAGATTCGTATTGCGCAAGCTGTTTTTTTGCCCCTTCTATAACGTTTGCTGGAGCTTTAGAAACAAACGCCTCGTTCGAAAGCCTTGCCTTTGTAGATGCAATTAGCGATACAACCTTTTCCTTTTCCTTTTCAAGTTTCGCTTTGTCTTGCGCCGACGATTCTTGCGAAAGAATAAGGTATATTGTTGCCGCCTTTGCAACGCTTACGGGCGACTGTATTTCGCCCGAAATTTCGCTTAGGGTATCCAAACCTATAAGTTTTTTAAGCTGTTCATTATTTGCGGCAAGCAACTGCTTTGAAAAGTCTTTTGCAATGTAGCTCATATTAACGTGCTTATTTGTTGCAAGCTTGTATTGCGATTTTAGCGCGCGCGCTTGGACAACAAAGTCTTTAAGCATTTCTACATTTTCCAACGCCGAAGCGTTTAGCTTTAAGGCAGCCTTAAACTTTTCGGCGTCTAGGTACGGATACACATTTTGTATATATTCGCCCTCTTTGCCGAAGCCCATACTGTGCCACAATTCCTCGGTTATAAACGGAGTAAATGGGTGCAGCATAAGCAAGGTTTGCCTTATGCATAAATCCTGTATGGCAAGAATGGTTTTCTTTGCGTTTTCGTCGGCCATTCTCGACTTTGAAACCTCCAAATACCAGTCGCAAAAATCGTTCCAGAAAAACGAGTAGATATCTTGCGTAATTGCGTTAAACTGGTATGCCGAATAGTCTTTCTTTACAGATTCCGCCGTATTTAGCAGGCTTAAGATAAGAGCCTTGTCGTTGTCGTCTATAATTGATGTGTCTATTCTAGAAACGATTTCGTCTACACTAGAGCATTTGCCAAGCTCGCCTTGCATTTGCCTAAAGCGGCAGGCATTCCACAACTTGTTGCAGAAATTGCGGCCAAGCTGAACCCTGTCTTCGCTAAAGAGAATGTCTTGCCCTTGCGGTGCGCAATTCATAATGCCGAAACGCAAACCGTCGGCACCGTATTTTGCGATTAAGTCTAATGGGTCTGGAGAATTGCCCAAGCTTTTCGACATTTTCCTGCCCTGCATATCCCTTATAATACCCGTAAAGTATACGTTTTTAAAGGGAATGCGGTCTTTTTCTTCGCCTTCGGTAAATTCCAAGCCGGCCATAATCATTCTGGCAACCCAGAAAAATATAATGTCGGGGCCGGTTACCAAAGTGGAAGTCGGGTAATATCTTGCCAAGCCAAGCTTTTCGGAATTTTCCTTGTTTGGCCAACCGAATATGCCGAAGGGCCACAACCACGATGATGCCCAAGTGTCGAGCGAGTCTTCATCTTGAACCCAATTTTCGGCGTCGGCGGGAGCCGTTTCGCCCACATAAACGTGTTCAGGATTATTAAAGTCTATATTGGCAACTCCCTTTTTATACCAAACGGGAATTCTGTGCCCCCACCAAATTTGACGGCTTATGCACCAGTCGCGAATATTGTCGAGCCAGTGCAAATAGGTTTTTTCCCAGCGTGCGGGCCAAAACTTTATAAGACCTTTTTCTACAACCTCTTTGGCTTCCTTTACATGCGGGTACCTCATAAACCACTGGTCGGAAACGCGCGGCTCTATTGGCACTCCGCCTCTTTCCGAAAAGCCAACGTTGTTTTCGTAGTCTTTTACCTCAATTAAAAGCCCCATTTTGTCGAGCTTTTCAACCGCCTTTTCGCGCGCTTTAAATCTGTCTAGCCCAACAAAGTCTTCGCCCGCCAACTCGTTCATAGTTGCATCGGGGTTCATTACGGTAATAACTTCAAGGTTGTGCCTTTTGCCTATTTCAAAGTCGGCAGGATCGTGCGCGGGGGTTACCTTTAATACACCCGTACCGAATTTAATGTCTACAGCTTCGTCGCCAATAATGGGAATTTCCCTTTCGGGGAAAGGCCTAATGCACTTTTTGCCAACCAAATGCGCATAGCGCGGGTCGTTGGGGTTTACGGCAACGGCAGAATCGCCCATAATGGTTTCGGGGCGCGTTGTGCAGATTTCAAGATAGCCGCTTTTGTCGGCAAGCTGGTATTTCATCTTGTAAATCTTGCTCTTTTGCGGGGTCATAACAACCTCTTCGTCGGAAAGAGCCGTAAGATTTACTGGACACCAATTTACCATTCTTTTGCCGCGGTAAATATAGCCTTGTTTGTAAAGCTCTACAAACGCCTTAATTACGCCTTTAGAATAGTCGTCGTCTAAAGTGTGAACAAGCCTGCTCCAGTCGCACGAAGCGCCAAGCTTTTTAAGCTGTTCTATAATTATACCACCGTGCTTGTCACGCCACTGCTTGGCAACCTCCAAAAACTTGTCGCG
>JAXFOH010000014.1:0-16860 GCA_034180465.1 Opitutales bacterium | reverse complement strand
CGCGACATTCTTATTTTAGACGATATGACCGAAACGGCAGGAACGCTTACTGCCGCAGCCCAAATTCTTAAAGACAACGGGGCAAAATCGGTAAGAGCGGCAGTTACACACGCATGCCTAACCGACAAAGCCTACGAAAAGCTAGACGTTGGCTGGTTAGACGAACTTATTATTACCGACTCGACTCCGCCCAGCCCCAAGTATAAAGACCACAACATTACGGTGCTGTCGGTAAGCCATCTTTTTGCCGATGCAATATTGCGCATACACAATAATATGTCGGTAACTTCGCTTTTCCAAATCAAGGGCTTTTAGTGCCCGCCGATTGTCCCCCGTTGCCGCGCGGCAATGGGGGCTTTTTCTAACAAAAAAGCTAAAACGATTTTTTAAATGTACCTAAAACAAGTTACAATTAACGGCTTTAAAAGCTTTGCCGACAAAACAATAATAGAGCTGCCAAAAGGCATTGTTGGCATTGTCGGCCCAAACGGCTGCGGCAAAAGCAATATTGTAGACGCCATACGCTGGGTGCTTGGCGAGCAAAGCGCAAAAGCTCTTCGCGGCGGCAAGATGCAAGACGTTATCTTTCAGGGTACAGACAAGCGCAAACCCCTGCAAATGTGTGAAGTTAAACTTTTGTTTGGCGAATGCGAGCAGGATTTAAAAACAAATTTTAGTGAAGTTGAAATTACCCGCCGCGTTTCGCGCGATGGAGGCAGCGACTATTTTATAAATGGCAAAATTTCGCGCTTAAAGGAAATTCAAAGCCTGTTTATGGACACGGGCATAGGCCGCGTTTCGTATTCGTTTATGGTTCAGGGGCAAATAGACCAAATATTGTCGTCGAACCCTAGCGAGCGCCGCGCAATTTTCGAAGAGGCGGCTGGCATTACAAAATATAAAACGCAAAGGCGCGAGGCCTTAAACAAACTTTCGCTTGTAGACCAAAACCTTGCCCGTATTACCGACCGAATAGAGGAAATAAACAGGCAAATTGGCACTTTAAAAAGGCAGGCTGGCAAGGCTCTAAAATATAAAAGGCTAAGCCACAAGCTAAAGCATTTAGACTTAGCGTTAAACGCAAAGATATACTCCGACCAAACGCAGACTATAAACGAATATCAAGGTCAGTCGCAGCAGCTTGCCGAAGAGCTGCAAAAACTCGGCGGCGAATTGGCTCAAAAGGAGGAGGCTTTGCTTGCAATGCGCAGCTCGCGCGCCGACATTCTAATTAAGCTTGAAGAAGCGCGAAACGCCGCAGCGGAGCTTCGCTCGCAAAAAGAGCAAACCCAAAGGAACTGCGAGTTTGCACAGGTGAGAAAGCGCGACTTGCTAGAGCGCATTGCACTTGCTGAAAACGAAATAAACGCCCTAAACGAACAGCTAAAATCCCTTTCAGGCAAAGCCGAGGGCGACAACGCCACAAAGGCCGAGCAACTTGAACTTTTTAGAACTTTCGACGAATCTTTTAAGGCACAAAACGCGCAGCTGCAGGAAATTGAGCTTGGCTTGAAAGACGCCGAAAGCGCGCTATACCGCGCCAAGCAGGACAGCCTTGTAAACGAAGGCGCAATAACAAGGCTGCGCAGCAACTGCACTAGCCTGGAGGTTGATTTAAAATCGTACCAAATAAAGCACTCTGCGGCGGCAGATTCAGCTTTTCAACTTAAAGAACAGCTAAATTCTTTCGACGCCAGAAAGCTTGAATATGATTCGAGTGCCGAAAGCGCAAAATCGAGAACGGCCGCGGTTCAATCGGAAATTGCACTGTTGCAAGAACAAAATACAGCCCTTATTTCGCAGTATAGAGACAAACAGTCGCAAATTCAGATTATGGACAGACAGCTTGCGTCTAAAAGCGCAAAGCTAAGCCTTTTAAACGACTTTCAAAACCGCCTAGAGGGGTATTCAGACGGTGTAAAGGCGGTAATGCAGGGCAAGGTTGCCGACATTGTTGCCCCCGACAGCGTAAAGATTATAGCCCAATCGCTTGAAATTAAAGACGGCTGGGCGACGGCTTTCGAAGCAATGCTGGGCTCCAGCATAGACACGCTTAGCATTGCCGACGAATCGAAGCTTGGCGAATTGATTGCAGCATTAAAAGAACGCAATTTGGGCAAGGCCTGCATTAAGCTTAACGGATTTTTGGTTTTTGCAAATCCCGAGACCTTGCCCGACGGCATATATAAAGCCACCGACTTTGCAGGCTATACTGGGCAAGACGAAAGCCTTAAACAAAAAGCGTTGAATCTTTTGCAGGGATGCTATTTTTGCGAAAGCATAGAAGCCTTTGTAAAATTTGCAATAGCTACCCCTAACTTTACATTTGCGCTTGCCTGCGACAAATCGGGCAATGTTGTAGACTGCAGGGGTGTTGTATACTCAGCGAGTTCCGAGCTAAAAGACACCGAAAGCTCGTTTATTTTGCGCAACCGCGAAATTAAAAGGCTTACAAGCGAAGTTGAAATCGACAACAACGCCCTTACCAAATTGCACGAAGAGGCAATGGCGCTGCAGTCGCAAATGAACTCTATAGAAGCGCAGATAGACGAGAAAAAATCCATAGAATCGGAAATAAAAAGGGAGCTAGTTTCCATAGAAGCGCAGCTTGCAAGCCTAGAGCAAAATAGGCAAAGCCGCGAAAACGAACTTGAAAAGCAAAACGCCCTTTTAGCTGAAATGGAAAACTCGCGCTTTGAAGCACAAGACAAGCTAAACAGGGCAAACGCCCAGCTTGCCGAAGCCGAAGAAAAGGAAAGACAGTCGAAAGCCCTTATTGCCGAAAAGGAAAATGCCCTTGCCGAAATTAGAGAGCAAAAGGAAATGAAATTTGCCCAACTTTCGGAGGCGAGAATAGATTTGGCAACAAAAAAGCAGGCTTTGGAAAATCTCGAAAAGGGGCTAGACATTATAAAAAGCCGCCAAAACGAAACTTTAGGGCAAATACAAAAGCGCACAAGCGAAATGGAGCAGGCGCGCCAAGCGGTTGAACAGCTAGATTTAGATTCCGAAAAAGACGCCAACCTTGCAAAAGAGTTAGAGGCAAAACTAGCAGCCGACTTGCAATCTATTGAAGAACAAAAGAACGTGTTGGCAGAAAAGGAAAAGTCGCTTGCCGAATTTGAAAGCTCTATGCAGGGCCTGCGCAACGCCAATAAAGACGCAGCCGACAAGAAAAACTCGGCAGACATTGAGTTGGCAAAATTAAAATCGCGCTGCGACTTTACCATAGAGCGCATACGAAGCGACTACGAACTTGATATTGCCGCCATAGACTATAAGCGCGAACTTTGGAACGCCCACGAGGAATTCCAAACCCGCATAAACCTAGACGACATAGAAGACGAAGACGGCGAAATTGCCCCTAAAACAAAAGACCGCGGCGAAGCAACCCCAGAAGCTTTGGAAGAACTTGCAAATAGTTCCGACTTTGGCGAAATAGAAAACCAGATAAAGGATTTGCGCCAAAAGATTGCAGCAATGGGCGCAGTTAACCTTGTGGCTATAGAGGAATATGCCGAATTAAAGGAACGCTACGACTTTTTAAAGAAGCAAAGCGACGACTTGTGGACGGCAAAGAACGAACTTGTTTCGGCAATAGACGAAATAAACGCAACTTCGCAAAAAATGTTTGCCGAAACTTTCGAGCAAATACGAAAGAATTTTGAATTTACATTTAAAAAGCTTTTCGGCGGCGGCTCGGCCGACCTAAACCTTGTTCAAAGCGAAGACGTGCTAGACAGCGGCATAGAAATTATCGCGCGCCCGCCGGGAACGGTGCTAAAAAGCCTTTCTCTGCTTTCGGGCGGACAAAGGACAATGACTGCGGTTTCGCTTTTGTTTGCGATATATATGGTAAAGCCCTCGCCTTTCTGCGTGCTAGACGAGCTAGACGCTCCGCTAGACGACGCAAACATAGGCCGCTATACGGATATATTAAAAGAGTTTACCGCCTATTCGCAATTCTTGGTAATTACGCACAGCAAGCGCACGGTGTCGGCTGCAAACACTATATACGGCGTTACAATGCAAGAGCGCGGCGTTACAAAGCTTGTTTCTATGCGCTTTACCGACTACCAATAGGCATTTAATTTACAAAAACCAAAAAGGAGGCTTTGAATTTGAAAGCCTCCTTTTTTATGCGCAAAGCAGACAATGTGCGCTGCGTAAAACAAAAACTTTGCAAGCTACAATTTTCTACTTTTGCTCTATAAGCCTTATTTTGCCAAGCAATCCAGAATCTACGGGGTTTGCCTTTGCATAGTTTATCGGCTTATAGGTAATGTCCACAAAATTTATATCCCTAAAGTTGCGCCATTTAACCTTATCTATGTCCAGCTTAATCGCCCTGTTAAACGAAAGGTTTAAAACTTCAACTTCTAGGGTATTCCTTCCGTTTCTAAGCAAGCTTCGCGGTATTTCGCAACGATACGGCACGCTCCACAAATGCGCCAAAGGCCTGCCGTTTATTTTAACAAAAGCACATTCGCGAACGTCGCCCAAATCAAGAACGTATGTTTTGTTTGCATCGCTTAAATCGAACTCGAATTTATATAGGCCTTTGCCCGAATAATATTTTGCGTTTTCTATGGGAAAAGTCGCCCATGAAACAAGCTTTTTGCCCGAATATTTTTTGCCGTGCAAATCGGGGTAGCCCGTTGTAAATTCAAACGAAAAGCTTTCGGGCAATTCAATGGAAAAGCCGTCTTTTGCAAATACTGTGCTATTTTCAACATCTGGCTTTTTGTTTGAAAAGAAAATAAACAGACTTTGCGATGGCAAAAGCTTTAGATTGAAATGCGTTTTGCCGTTTTTGGATGCTGCATCGGCAATAAAAGCCTTTTGGTTTGTAAGCGGGTTGTAAAACCAAACGTATTTTGCGGCATCGGCTATCTCGGCTTTGCCGTATGCAAATTTATTTGCCAAATTAGAAACAAAATAGAAACGCTCGGCGCCCTGCTTTTTCTTTATATATACCAAGCCGTTTTGGTCGAAGAACGGATTGTACGAAACGTTTTGCTTTTTTAGAATTTCAAAAATGTTGCCTTTAAACACGTTTTTGTTTCGGGCAATCTGCGCCATAGTGGATTTTAACTGTTCGCTTTTTTCGGCATATTTGTAAAACCCAGGCACGCTTTGCGGAAGCGAATTTTGGAAGACAACAACCATTCCGCTTTCGGCAAGTTTCTTTACGGCCAAAGCCGTTTGCAAAGGCATTTGTCCGGAATCGGGCACAACCAAAACCTTGTAGCGTTTCGCCAAGTCGGGCGTATTTACAAGCATACCGTCGGAAATGTGGTCGAAAGAATAGCCCTTTAGCCCCTTTAAAATTTCGGCATAATTTTTGTTAGAGGCAAGCCAAGAACCGTGGACGTCGAACTGCAAAAACTTTTCCTTTAAAAACGAATGGAACGGAAAATACAATAAAACTTCGTTGCAGTTTTCGGAATTCTGCAAAAGACTTTGGCAGTTTTGAACGTATTTGTTAAGCATTGCATAGTATTCGCCAAAGTGCGAATTAAAGTTAAAGTTTGTGCTTGCATAAAACAAACGCCCCGGCCACGGTTTGTTTTTGGGGCTATAGGGCGTACCGTGCCAAACAACGTGGTTTATGCCTGCGGCAAAAAGCAGATCTAGTTGCGGCTTTACCTGCGAAAGGGCAACCTTAAAGTGGTTTGCCAACCACGTTGCTGTTTCGCTGGAAACCAGCGGCTTTTTTGCAATGTTTGCCGCGCTCGACGCAAATTTCATCATATCAAAATCGGGCTTGCCGAAACGGTCGAACTCGTACGATTCGTCTACCCGAACAAGCGGAATGTCGAAGGCGCTTGTGCCGAACGACTCCGTTTCGGGAATGTCGCACATTGCGTATAAGTCCAGTATATTTGCGGGGCTGCCGTGCGCCTGGTTGCGCGTTAAAACGCCCAGCTTTTTGGCTCCGTCTACAAAGCCCTGAGTTAACGCCGTTTTAAGCAAATCGGAAAGCGTTTCCAAATAGTCTTGCATTACCCTTTGCTCTTCGTCGGTTTTATTGGCGTTAAACAAAACTTTGCGCTGCCAATCCCTAAAATCGTAGCCCCTTAACTTTTTAAATTCGTCGTACAATACGTCCGAAAAATCGGCACCGAAAATCTCGTAGGAATCGTCGAACACCGCCCTTATTGGCATTGGCTTTACGCCCTTAAACGCGGCGTAGAAAGGCTTGTAGTATTCGTCTATTGCCTTGCGGTTGAAAGGGTCTAGCACAAGGCCTTCGCCGCCGAACGCCGCGCGCTTTACCTTTTGCTTTGTGGGAACTATATTGAAATTTTTGTCTATCTTTTTTGCGGCAAGTTCGGTGGTAATTTGCTTGCCTCCAAAAGGCCATCCCGTGCCCAAAGTCATATCCGTTCCCATTCCGAGCGATTGAGCCTTTTTTGAAATATAGCAAACATATTCTATAAATTTGGGAGACAAAAATTCTATGTAGTTTTTCTCGTCGCCCTTTTCGCCGTATACGGGAATTATGTGGACTCCGCCCATATTCGACTTTGCCATATATTCGAGCTGAAAGTCTATATCGGACTTGTCCATACTCGGCCCGAAAATCCACCAGAATGTCCACGGCTTTGCGGTCTGCTCGTTTACGTCTATTTTGTTTTCGCAAAAGGCCGCGTTTACAAAAATTGCCGCAAGCAACACAAGTAAAGTTGTTTTAAAAAATTTCATCGGTCTAGTCGGTTATTGATTTTATTGTTTTGTTAAAATGCTAAATATTCCCCTTGATTTTGGCTATTGTAAGCTTGCGCAGCATATACCAAACCAACGCCAAACTTATAAGTCCGTATAACCCCGAAGCGTAGTCGTAGTCGGTAAAAAACACGCTTGCAGTTTGGAAAACCACGGTTGGAGTGATAGCCAATGCAGATATGTTGAAAGCCCGCCTCATATTGATTTTGAGCGGGGTATTCATGCCCATAAAGAAAACCGCCAAAGTAAGAATTAAAAGGTAAGAGGCGTTTGCAAATATGTTCGAAGCATAAAGCATTGGCAGCGCAAATGTTTTAACCGATGTTTTTACGCTGTTTGCAATTTCAAAAGCCTTTGCCTTGTCTACTACAAGGTCTTTGCCCATTGTAAGGTCTTTTAGCGGATAGCGCGAGGCCACCATTGGCGTTTTTACCCCCAAAACAAGCTCGTCCTTCTCTATCGAAAAAAGATAGTTTTCGCGCTCGATTACCGGGCTAGCGCTTACAAAGAAAAATCCGCCGCCGTCGGGAAAATTATATTTATATACCTTGTTTTCGGGCGTTTTAACCTCCCCGTTCTCTATCCTAAATTCGCAAAACTCTTTAATTGCCGGCAGCATTTGCCCGTCAAAAAATTCGGATATTTTTTTGTAGGCGGGGAAAGACTCTACAAAAGTAGCGATAAGCACAAGCAACAAAAAATAGCCGAAGGCTTTGTACTTCCATTTTAGCGCGTCTGCATAGGTGCTAACCGACCAAAACGCGCCGTATACCGTCTTAAAAAATCTTATCATTGCCAGCGTCCTATCCTTTCAGAAACCGTCTTGCCGTTGTATCTTATTATTTTTTCGAACTCTTCCGGCAATTGGCTTTTTGCCGAGAACGAAAATGTTTTGCCGTTTAATTCATAGCTAAACGCTATTTCCAAACAATGCAAAAACAGCCTGTCTATCCCCGTAAGTTTCTTTATGCGCTTGTTTGCGGAAAAATCGCCGTAGGTGCCGTCGCCCAAAATGGGAGCTTTGCGCTTTGCACATTGTACGCGCAGCTGGTGCGTGCGCCCCGTATGCGGGCAAAGCTTCATTAAAGTTAGCCCCAAGCCGTTTTCGTCGCTTTTAATTACCTCGAAAGAGCTTTCCGAATTTGTCTTGCCGCCAAAAGGCGCAACCGCGCGCACAAATTTAGACGAAAAATTTTCCTTGGAAATATAGTCGCGCCATATGCCGCTTTTTAGCATGGGCCTGCCTATGCAAATTGCGTTGTAGATTTTGTCTACCTTGCGGCTTTTAAAGGCGTCTCTTGCGGCAACGGCAGCAGCCTCGTCTATAGACGCAATAATTAGCCCCGAAGTATGGGAATCTAGCCTGTTAATAAGATGCAGCCTTTGTTTTTCGCTGCCTTCGTTTTGCCACGAATAATATTGCTTATCGAAATTGTAGCGCGCCTTTACAAGCGTTCTGCCCACCTTGCCGCCGTTCGGGTTCGGGTGCGACATAACATTGGCTGCCTTTTCTATTGCAACAATGCCGTTTTCGTCGAAAGCCGCAACTTTTGCCGAACTCGAAAACGGAACGCTTTTAAGAAAATCCTCTATAAACTGATTTGTCATCTATAATAAAATACTATTTTTACGGGTTGCGCGTCGCCGCCAAAGGCGTCTATCATATCGCGCGTCCATTCGCCGTAGGGAGCGGTTGTAAGTATAGCCTGCTCGCACAATGCCGTTCCCGTTTGCGTTGAATTTGTAAATAACGTTTCAATTCTTGTTAATTGCCCGTGTTTATTCAAGTAAAATTCAACCATTACGTGCGTTCCAACCGCGCCGCTTAAGTTGTAGGTGCTGCCCAACAAATTCCATTGGCGCGAAATTGCCTCTATCATTCGCTGCTGATAGGCTCCAAATTCGCTAAAGCGCGAATCGGCGGAAACGGTACCCTGCATAGACGCCCTTATTTTATTGTCGGAAAGGGGCCCCGGGGCAACCCTGAAATTTATGGAGGGTCTAACTTTTGGCTTTGGCAAATTTTGCGGCATGGGCGGCTCGTTTTGGTCGGGGTTGGCAAGCTCTTTTTTTGCCCCTTGTTTTTCGGCGGGCTTTCCAGCCTTTTCGGGATTTTCCTGCGGGGCTTTTGCAACGCTGTTTTTTTCGGCATTTTCTCCTTTTTTTGGAACTACAATTTCGCCCTTGTCGGAAAGGATTTCCTTAGAGATTCCGCCCTTTAAAGCCTCTTGCAATTTTGCCGCCTTTTCGCTTTGGACTTTAAAATTTTTATTTGCCTTATCGGATTTTTCGTTTTTGGATTGCGACGTGTTTTGTGTGGAATTTTCGGGAGAAGCTTCCGGTTGGTTTGCAAGCGGCCTGTTTTGCAGCTTAGAAATTTCTTCGGCTTCTATCAGCGGGTTTTCGACACTGTTGTATGTGCCCGAGACTATTTTGTTTGAATCTTTTTTTTCGCCGCCAACAAAGGGCATTTGCGAATCGGAGCTTTTGTCGGGAATTTCGTCGGCTGCCCGCTGGTCTTTGTACGACTCTTTTGCATTTTGCGACTTGGGCTTTAGATTGTTACCGAACGGATTTGCCTCGATATATTCCGGAAAGTGTTTTTTTGTTTCAAGCGGCGGCAGAACGCTTACCCGCAAGGTTTCGGGTTTGGCAGGCAAGACGCTTTGTGGGAATTCGGCGGGGATTGCAATAAATAAAAGTATGTGAAATAAAAGAGTTGCCGCCAATGCAATAAACACCGTTTTGCGCTCGCACCTGTCTTGGGCTGCATACAATTTCGATATTAAGCTGTCGGGCAAGTTTTGCATTTATCGGCTATTTTATTGTTGCAAGCATTTCCTTTACCAATTTGCACGGAAGCCCCATTACGTTGTCGAAGTCACCGTCTATTTTTTCGATTATCATCGAGCCTTTTTCCTGAGCTGCATATGCGCCCGCTTTGTCCAAAACATACACGGCTTTTATGTAGGCTAAAATTTCGATTTCGCTTAAATTTTTAAAACTTACTTTGCTTTCCCTCGAAAAGACTTTTTTTATATTCTTATTTTTGCAAACAATGGCTACCGCCGTAAAAACGCTGTGGGTTTTGCCCGAAAGGCTTTTAAGCATTTGCAAGGCTTCGTTTTCGTCTTTTGGCTTGCCAAAAACTGCATTGCCAAGTGCCACAATGGTATCCGCACCCATAACAAGCCTGTCGGGATAACTTTCTGCAACGCTTTGCGCTTTTATTAGCGCATTTTGCTCTACAAGCCTACGCGGCGTTTCGGCGACAAGAACCTCTCTTACGTTCGGGACAATCGTCTCGAAATCTATACCACATTCACGCAAAAGCAAACTGCGCCTAGGCGACTTTGATGCCAATATCAATTTATCCATAACAACTTTTTTAGCGCAAAATATTGGCATAGTATTGCCTTTGTTAAAAGACAAATTATGCAAAATATTTGCGCCAAAACACCGCCATTTTAAAAGAAAGATTCAATATTTTTTGCCAGGCAAAAACCTTTTTTAACAAAATGCGAAAAATGCGAATTTTTGGACGAAAAAAAACCTGCAACGCGTTCGTTGCAGATTTTAAATTTAGTTTTAATAGTTTCTTGGCCCGTTGTTAAGGCTGCCCATTCCGGGCAAACCGCCCTCCCAATCGGCGGGGCGCGCCCACGGCAAACTTCCGCCCGATGTTTCTCGGCGGGGCTTTGGCCCCCTGCGGTTCGACGAAGAATCGTCGGACTGGCACCCGACAAACAACGCCGAAAGTGCCATTGCAGCAAAGACTATAGCCAAGATCCTTTTCATAAATCGCAAACTACTCGGCCTTCTTTTCTGCCTTTTTGTCTTCTACAACAGGAGCCGGACACAATTCGTAAACGTCGCCGGCTTCTATGCGTTCCGACAAGCCGTTTTCGTCGTCAAGAACGGCGCAAACAGCAATCTTTTCGTCAGCCGAAACTACAACGATATCGGCAATAAACTTGCCTTCATTTTTAATTTGCAACGCTAAATTGTCTCTCAACTTGTCGGCTTTGCCCTTGTTGATTACAAAAAGCTTGCGGGCTATATCGGTCTTTAAAACGGCCGCCATTTCGCCCGTAGCCTTGTATGGCTCGGTCTTTTTAACCATTTTTACGATTTTCTTGCCCGTTTTTTCGTCGATTTCAACAACCTGCTGCATCTTTTCAATAGCGGCTTCTTCGGCCTTTTTAATAGCTTCTGCCATTTCGCTGTCTTTTGCCGCCAATGCCGCTTCTTTTTCGGCTATTTGCTTTTTAAGGCTTGCAATAATCGGTTCATAGTCGTTCTTAATTTTCAACAATTCCGATTCCAAAACCGAAATTCTGTCGTCCTTTTCGGAAAGCTGGCTTTTTGCCGAAGCCAAGTTCGACTTAACTTGCCTTAACTCGGAATTCTTTTTTACCAAGTCGCTGTTAGCCTGAACCATTCTTGCCCTTTCGTTCTGCAGGTCAGAATCGGTATCCGCCAATTTCGACTGGGTATCCTTCAACTTTTCAGTTGTGGCTTTAAGGTTCTTTTCGGTGGCGGCTTTGCTCTTTAGTATGGAGGGAACTTTTGCAGTTTTGTCCTGCAAAGTTTCGCCCTGCACGTCTTTCATGTGTTCCATCGAAGTAGAGGTTTTGCCCTTTGTATCGAACCACACAAACGCGCAAAAACCCGCGCCTGCAACTGCAAGAACTCGGAGTAATATGGAGAGTAGTTTCATTTAATTCCTTAGTGTTTTATTTGGTAAATTTTTGCCCGAAGCCTTCGCCGCTAGAAACTTTTACGCCCCAAGCAGAATTGAAAGCTAAATTCGACAACAATTTAAATACTATTTCCGTTTCGTTTTCAAGCCCAATTTTTGCAGCTATTTCTTCGGCGGTAAATTCGCCCCTGTTTTCCTCAAGAAAACGGACAATTTTTACCTTCTTTTGCAGTATGGAATTTGCGGCTTTTTTGCCCGCTTCAACACCGGGTTGGTGATAGGCGTTAATGTTAATTAAGCTTGCATAAAAGCCCGTTGCCCTTTCAAACAAGGCAATCAATGCACCAACGCTTTGCGCCGAAACATCGGGAAGTGTAATTGTAAGGTTTTCCCTATTCTTTGCGCTTAAAGCCTCTCTTGTACCAAGCAAAAAGCCCTGCAAATAGTCGCCCGCCGTAATATGGTCTTCAACCGAAACACTTTCGCCTTCGCGGTTTTTAAGAACTTCTATAAAGGTTACAAAGAAGTTGTTTACGCCGTCTCTAAGTTGCTGAACAAAAGCGTGTTGGTCTGTAGAACCCTTGTTGCCGTATACGCTTATACCCTGTTCTACTTTATTGCCGTTTAAGTCCAACTCTTTGCCGAGCGACTCCATTATAAGCTGCTGCAAATAGCGCGAAGCCAAAATAAGCCTGTCTTTATAGGGCAAAATAACCATATCTTTTTTGCCCGCGCCGCCCGTGCAGTAATACCAAGCCAAAGCAAGCATTGCAGCTGGGTTTTGCTTAATCTGGTTGCAGCGTGTAGCTTCGTCCATAGCGGCGGCTCCGTTTAGCATAGCGTCTATGTCTATGCCCTGCAAAGCCGCAGGCAGCAGGCCAACAGCCGCCATTTCGCTTGTTCTGCCGCCAACCCAGTCCCACATAGGAAACTGCGCCAAAACGCCAATTTCTTTAGAAAAGTTATATAACTTGCTGCTTTTGCCGGTTGTTACAACCGCATGCGCGCCAAAGTTTAAACCCGCCATTTCGTATGCGCTTATAGTTTCGAGCATTGCGTTGCGCGGTTCTGGTGTTCCGCCCGATTTCGACGTTACAACAACCAAAGTTTTGTCGAGATTGTCGCCAATCTTTTTAAGAACCGTGTCAAAGCCGTCAGGGTCGGTATTGTCCATAAAGAACACCTTCATTTTGTCGGACTTCGGGTCTCCCAAAGCTTCGGCAACAAACTGCGGACCGAGTGCCGAGCCGCCGATGCCAAGGCAAAGCAGGTTTTCAAACTTATAGCCCTTTTGGCTTTTAATTTCGCCCGAATGGATTTTTGCGGAGAAAGCCTTTATGTTTTTAATATTTTCGTCTATTTCGTTTGCTATTTCGGCAGTGGGGGCAATTTTAGAATTTCTAAGCCAATAGTGGCCCACCATTCTGTTTTCGTCTATATTGGCAATTGCGCCGCCTTCCAAAGCTTTCATATCGGCAAACGCCTTTTCCATTTTCGGCTTCATTGCATCGAAAAACGCGCCGTCGAAGCTTATTCTGCTAAAGTCTACGGATATGTTAAGGGGCTTTACAGCCACGTTGTAGTTTTTGAATCTTTGCCAATCCATTTTGTTGTTTCCTTTTTTATGATTTTTTTGAAATTTATTGTTGCCAGCTTGCCACCGAATATATCGAAAGAGGAAGCGGCGTTTCGTTTTTAAGCACAAGCTCTCCCGCGGTAATGTCGGCAGCACTGGGAAAGAATTTTTTAAGCATATTCGCCGCCATTATCGAAGACGCCTCTATAGAATAAAGCGTCATTATAACAAACAGTGGGTTTTTAGACAAAATTGCAGCGCAGCCTTCGAGAAGCTCGGGCAGCATTTTTTCAAGCTTCCAAAGCTCTTTTTTTGGGCCTCTTCCGAATGCGGGAGGGTCTAAAACAATGGCGTCGTAGCTTGCGCCCTTGCGCTCTTGTCGTTTTACAAATTTTAGGGCGTCGTCTAAAATCCAGCGCACTGGTTTGTTTTCCAACCCGCTTAAAAGCTGGTTTTGCCTTGCCCAGTCTATAGAGGGTTTAGAAGCGTCTACATGCACAACTTCATAGCCCGCGTTTGCGGCAACCAAAGTTGCAGCTCCAGTATAACCGAACAAATTTAAAAGTTTTGCCCCTTTTCGCGCCTTTTGGGCAATTAAACGCCAGTGCGGCTCCTGCTCGGGGAACACTCCCAAGTGCTTCGAGCCGTCCATAAACTTTGTTGCAAATTTAATATCGCCGTAATTTAAGACGGGGGCTTTTGCCTTGCCGCCAAAAAATTTCCACGCCGAATTTTTTTTGTCGTCGTCGAAATACCTTGCGTTGCATTTTTGCCACTCGCTTTTCGGCAAAGACGGCTTCCACCAGGCCTTGGGCTCGCTCCTTACAACGACAACGTTGCCGAATCTTTCAAGTTTTAGCCTGTCGCCGCTGTCTAAAAGTTCGTATTCGCTCCATTGCGAATTCGATACATTTATGGCGTTGCCTACAAAATTTTGCATTTTACGAATATCGAATATAATCGCCTAAAAATCAAACAAAAAAGCAGTTGCATTCCCCGAAAACACCACAAAAAACGCACCCCTCAAGTGATATAAACCTTTGCAAAGTTAAGCTTACAAAAAACGCAAAAGGCCTCCATAGAAATCCTTTGGAGGCCTTTGCTTATTCAATTAAAATACGGGCAATTAAGCCATTGGATTGAATTTTTCGGAAATGAGGAATTCCTTATTATATTCGTAGCTGCTTTGCAGATATTTGTTGGCTTCTTTGATATTGGTAAATTCGCCCTTCTTGCCGTCGTATTCCAACGTTCTGCCGGGGAAGAAGTTGGGAATAAGACCCAAAAGCACAACCTGGTTAAAGTCGCATGCGTAGGTAGCCAAGTCGGAAACCGCCTTGTGCCCCGCAATGCACGAATCTGCCCAGTTGCGGTGCGGGCCGTTTTTGATTCTGGGAATTGTGGGAGCCGGCAACTTGCCTGCCTTTGCCAACTCAACCATTCTCGGACGTGGATATATCATTGTACCGTTACCGTAGGGATCTGTGCAAATTGCGCTTTCTTTTGTGCCGATTACAATAGAGCCGTTCTTTAGTTTGTCGATTTCCGACTGCGGAATTTTGCTGTTGCAGGGGAAGTTTGCGGCAACGGGCTTCTTTTTCTTGCCGTCGTACCAATACAATTTAATGGTCTTGCCGTTTTTGCCTGCAAATTCGAATACTGCGGTGGCTTCTAATGGCCAGCTGTAGTCGTTAAATTCTGTACTCCAACCCGAAATTTTTGTGGGGAAGCCCAAGTCTAAGGCCGAGTAGCCCCAGTCCATAAAGTGGCAGCCCATATCACCCAAAGAGCTCGTGCCAAAGTCGCGAACGCCGCGCCAGTTGAACGCCAAGGCTTCTTTTGCGTATTTGTGCTTTTTGGGAGCAACGTTTAGCCACAAGTTGTAGTCCAGCGTGGCGGGAATTTTCTGCTTGCCGTCGGGCCATGGCAACGCGCCTTGCGGCCAGAAAGGACGGTCTGTCCAGTGGTGGATTTCAACTATGTCGCCGAAAATGCCTGCGTCGTTCCATTCCCTAAGTTTGCGCCAGCCTTCGTAGGTGTGGCCCTGATTGCCCATTTGGGTAATCAACTGCGGGTTTTTAACCGCAAAATCCTTAAGCATTCTCGATTCTCTAATTGTGCGGGTAAGTGGCTTTTCAATGAAAACGTGTTTGCCCATTTCCATCGCCCAAGAGGCTATGGGATAGTGCGCGTGGTCGGGGGTGCAAATGGCAACGGCGTCTATGTCCTTGCCAAGCTTGTCCAACATTCTGCGGTAGTCGCTTGTGCGCAAAACATCGGGAAATTTTCTGTAGTTTTGGGCTGCTCTTTCGTCGTCCACATCGCAAAAAGCAACAACATTTACCTTGTCGTATGTGCAAAGTTCGTTAACAGCGGCTGTTCCTCTGCCGCCTACGCCTACAATTGCAACGTTAAGTTTCGAGTTCGGGCTTGTCGACGCGCACGCAACCCAGCTTGGCAATACGCTAAAACCGAATGTCGACGCCATTGCCGACTTTATGAAGTTTCTTCTGCTTGTTTTCATTATATATACTTGTTTGTTGGTTTTTATTGTAATTGTTTTTGTTCCCCACCACTAAGACGTCGCCGCCTTAGTGCGCATGCATTGTAAAATGCATGTGTGAAATTGCGAGATAATCTACAAATACCTCGTTTTCAAGTCAAGAAAATTGCTTTAAAAAAACCGCAATTTATATATTGCAAAAACGCGTTCTTTATATATAAAAAGGCTGATTTTCAACGCTTGCTTATATAAAATGGAACACTTTTTCCTCATAGAAGACTTGGCAATAATTGCCGTGTTTGCAGCGGCCGCCACACTGCTATCGACTTTTCTGAAACAGCCCCCCATTTTGGGCTATATAATTACGGGCATTTTGCTTTCGCCCGTGTGCAATTTGCTGCACGACAGCGCAAGCATTAACCAGATTGGCGAGCTTGGCGTGCTTTTTATGATGTTCTTTATTGGAATGGAGTTTAACCTTGAAAAGCTCAAAAAGGTTTTTGTGCCCAGCTTTTTCGGGATAACATTCCAAATGCTTTCCATGGCTCTTTTGGGTATGGCGGCGGCAAAAGCAATGCATATGACCGCAACCGAAGGCGTGTTCTTGGGCGCAATTTTGGCGATGAACTCGACAATAGTAATAGTGGAGCACTTTACCCAAAGGGGGCAAATGTCGAGGGAATTTGCGCAAATTTCGATTGGCGTTTTAATTTTGGAAGACCTTTTCGCCATATTTTTGCTTGTCGGCATTTCGGGTATGGCGGCGCAGTCGTCGGTGGGCGATTCGCAAAATATGGCAATGCAAATGGTGCAAAAGCTGTCGGTTATGATAACTTTTGTTGTAAGCGTATTTGTCATAGGCAAACTTTGCGCGCCGTATTTGCTTAAAAAAATCGCTTTTTCAGAAAACTCGCAGCTGCTTGTAATGTTTACATTTTTAATGGTTTTAGGCCTTGGTCAGCTTGCAGAGATTGCGCAGTTGTCGCAGGCGTTGGGCGCGTTTTTGGCGGGGTCTATAATTTCGGGCACTGCGGTTTCAAACCGTATAGAGAATTTGTCGAGCCCTTTTAGAAACCTTTTCATCGCGCTATTCTTTGTCTCTATAGGGACAAAGATTGTGCCTGGGTCTATTCTGAACATGTGGCTGCCCATTGTTTGCATTACGGCGGCATTGATGGTATTTAGAACTTTTGGCACCTTTTTGGGAATTCTGTTCGGCGGGTCAAGCGCAAAAAATTCGTTCTTTGCGGCAATAAACTTGGCGCAGATAGGCGAATTTAGCTTTGTTATTGCGGGTCTGGGCGTAAACTACAACCTCATTAGCACCAATATTCTCTCGATAACAATGGG
>JAXFOH010000141.1:0-32817 GCA_034180465.1 Opitutales bacterium | reverse complement strand
GGCGACGTCAGCGGCGGCAAAACGGCAGGACCCATAGTAAAAGCCGTTATGGAAAAATATTTCTCGAACAAACCAGCCCTTGTTTTGGGCAATTAAAAAGGAGTTTATATGAAGAATTGTTTTGTTTTTGCGGTGTTTATGTGTGCAGTTTCGCTTATGGGGCAAATCTCAGTGAATAACGGATCTTCGGGCACATCGCTTACTGTTGCCTACAAAGAAAAGGTTGCAAGCGTAGAAAGCGCGAAACCTGCAGCCGCGCAAAAAGCCCCCGCCGACAAAATGTATCCTAGCGAGGAAATGCCGCTTTCTGACGCCGTAAAAATTTTGGAGAAAACGCCGCTGCTAACTTCGGCAAAATTCGGCAAATATGCCACAAACCAAAGCAGGGCGTTTGCGGTTATAGTTCATTGCCAAGACGCCAAGGCGAAAAGCGACGCTATAAGGCAAATATATAAAAACGCGCAGTATATAGAGGGCAAACTTTACGCGCTTGCCGCCCTTAAAGCTACGGGCGATGCCGACGCTTTCAATGTGCTAAAATCCAGCTTTAACCCGTCCGACGACGTTCGCGTTTTGGTGGGCAGAATGCTGCGTAAATTAGATGTCGAAAAAGTTCTAAACAGCTTCGAAAACAGTATGAGCTTTTACCTTTTAAGATATGTGCCCATCGCTTCGGTTTCTATAGAATAAATTTAAAAACGCGCTCTTTAGAGCGCGTTCTTTTTTATTTAATTGCTCTTAAGTTTAAGCCGTTTGAAATTCGAAATCGGTTGCCTTAATGGCGGCGTCTTTGCAGGCAAAAACATAGGGATTTTCGGAAATTAAAGCTCCTGCATTTTCGCCGTGCTTTTCGGTAATTTCGGCTTTCCAGATAACAAGTTTTTTGCCGTCTACATATGTAAACGCCCCGGGAAACGGACGGCTTACGCCCCTTATAAGGTTGAACACTTCGCGCGCCGTTTTGTTAAAGTCTATAAGCCCGTCGGCAGGTTTTCTTTTTCCGAAATAGGTAGCCTGACTTTCGTCTTGGGGGGTAAGTTTTACAGTGCCGTCTAAAAGCTTGGGCAAAGTGCGGCTTAAAACCAGCACCGCCGCGCGGGCAACGCGGTCTACAACATCGCCAACATATTCGTTTGGCCCTATTAAAACTTTTTCTTGGTCGGCAATAAGCCCCGTGTCGAAGCCCTTTTCTATTGTGTGCAATGTAACTCCGCAATAGCTTTCGCCGTTTATTATAGACCAGTTTAGGGGGGCTCTTCCCCTGTATCTAGGCAGGTACGAGCCGTGCATATTGTAGGCTCCAAGCCTCGCCTGCTTAAAAATGCTTTCGGGTATGAAGTTGCGGTAGTAAAGCGACAATATCAAGTCGGGCGCAATTTCTCTTACAATGTTATCGTAGGTTCCGTCTTTAAGCGAAAGGGGCTTGTATACGGGAATATTGTTTTGTTTTGCAAGCTCTTCGCAGGTTTTAAACCACTGCTTTTCGTGGGGGTCGGTGTCGTGGGTAAACACGGCGCAAACCTGGCAAAGCGGGTTTTCAAGCAAAAGCTTTAAACAGTCGTGCCCAACTTCGCTAAAGCCGAAAAATACTATCTTTTTTTTCATCTATTTTTCGGGGGTAGCCGGCGTATTGTCGGCGCAAAGGTAGTCTCTTATAATATATTTTGGGCGCGCCTGAACAACCTGATATATGCGACCAACATATTCGCCCAAAATGCCTATGCCTATAATTGCAATGCTTATTAGGAAGAACAAAATTGCAAACAGCGTAAACAGGCCTTCGGCTTCGCTGCCTAGTAGGAACCTGCGTGCAAGCAAAATTATAACCAGCAAAAAGCTGCCCGAAGCCGACGCAAAGCCGAACAGCGTAAACAGCTGAATTGGCATAATTGTAAAGCCAGTAATAAGGTCGAAATTAAGCCTTATAAGCTTGTAAATGCTATATTTCGATTCGCCGCATTTGCGCGCGGCGTGATCTACTTCAACATCTATGGGGTTTGAGGCAAATTTATATGCCAAAGCGGGAATGAAAGTCGAGCGTTCGTCGCACCTTAAAATGGCGTCTACAATGTGGCGTTTGTAGGCTCTTAGCATGCAGCCTTGGTCTTTCATTCTAATATCCGTCATCTTTTCGCGCACAAAGTTTACGCATTTCGACGCATATTTTCTGAAAGCCGAATCTTCCCTAACTTTGCGAAAGCCGCCTACGGCGTCGTAGCCTTGGTCGGTTTTTTCTATGAGTTTGCGTATTTCTTCAGGCGGGTTTTGCAAGTCGGCGTCTAGGGTAACAATAACGTCGCCCTTGCACTTTTCGAAAGCCGCAATAATCGCCGTGTGCTGCCCAAAGTTTCCGTTAAAATCTATAACCCTTACAATGTCGGGGCGTTCCGAATAAAAGCGGCGCAATATTTCGCCCGAACGGTCTTTGCTGCCGTCGTTTGTAAAAATAACCTCCCACTTGCGCCCTATGGCGTCCATAGATTCGCAAAGTCTTTTAAAGAGCTCTTCGAGGTTGCCTTCTTCGTTGTATACGGGAATTACTACGCTTATATCCATAAGTGGTTCTGTTCTTTGTTTTCGGTTGTATTATCTTTTTTCCCACGGCAATTTCAAGCCAATAATGGGCTCGCAATTCGAAAGTTTTTTTAGCCCCAAAACTTTGCCTGCGTTTAAAATATTGTTTTTATCGAAAGCCTTTTTTAGAGATTTCATTGCGTTGATTTCGGCTTGTGTGTGCTGAAGCGGCAAATATTTTGCCTTTAAAAGCCCAAGCCCGTGCTCGCCCGAAACGGCACCGCCAAGTTTCACGCAATAGGCTATAAAGATTTCCATAAGCTCTTTTGCCCTTTGTATGCGAAGGGCGTCTTTTGCATTGCACATAATGTGCAGGTGGTAGTTGCCGTCGCCGGCGTGCCCGAATGTTGGGCTTGCAAAGCCCTCTTTTTTGCAGGTTACCTTAAATTTTTTAAAGTATTTTGCAACCGAGTTTGCGGGAAGAACAATGTCTTGGTTAAGCTTAAAGTTGCCGTATATGTACGAAGCCTGGCTGCAGTCGCGCCTTAGTTGCCAAAGCTTTTCCGATTCGTTTGCGTTTTTTGCAAACTTAAAGTTTTGGCAGCCTGCAATGCCCTTTAAAATGGCAAAAGACTTTTTTATGTCGGCAATGCTGTCGCCTTCAAACTCCATTAAAATTGCTGCCCTTTTTGTGTCGAAAACCTTTTTGCCCTCGTAGATGTCGGCAGCCGAAACGCTTTCGGCGTCCATAAATTCGAATATGGAGGGGGTTAGGGGGCTTGTTAAAATTCTTTCTATGCACTTAAAGGCAATTTCGTCGGAGTCGAAAAAACTAAGGCAGGCAAGCTTTTCTTTGGGTAGGTCTTTTAGCTTTAATGTAGCCTTTGTTATTACCGCCAAAGTGCCCTCCGAGCACAAAAGCAGGTCTTTTAAATTATAGCCCGTGCTAAATTTTTTTAGCGGCAGCCCGAATTTTACAAAGTCGCCGTTTGGCAGGTAGCCTTCCGCCGACATAAGGTTGTCGCGCGTAGTTCCATATTTGCAGGCGCGCAAGCCGCCCGCGTTGCATGCAATGTTGCCGCCTATTGTGGAATATTTTGTGGAAGAAGGGTCTGGCGGGTAGAAAAGCCCGAACTTTTTAGCGCGTTCGTTTACATTCCAGTTTATAGCCCCGCTTTGCACGGTTGCCGTTTTTGTAAGAGGGTCTATCGTTATTTTGTCGAATTTGGAAAAGTCTAAAACAACGCCGCCAAAATAGGGCAATGCCCCGCCGCTGCAGCCCGTGCCCGCGCCCCTTGGCGTTATGGGCACTTTGTGCTTGTTTGCCAACTTTAATATTTTGCCCACTTCCTCGGCGTCTTTTACAAACACAACGGCGTCGGGCAAAAACGAGCGTTTTGTGTTGTCGTACGAGGCCTCGAAAAGCGATTCTTTGTCGGTTTTAACTTGCGACTTTTTAGCGAGCTTTTTTAGCTCGGCAAGAAATGCGGGGGTTGTTTTTGCCATGGCGGTAGTATTCCATTTATTGTCCGTGTAAATCAAGCCATTATTTGTCTTTGGCAAATATTTTGCCCAGTGTCCATACGCAAAGCAAAAGAAGCGTTAGCGTGCAATACCCTACAATGTCGTGCATTGTGTTGTAGTTTGCAAAATGCGGCTTTAGCAAAATTACAATGCAAATTCTGGCGCAGTTTGCAAAGTACGCAAGCCCCGCGCAAAATGGCGCATATAAAATCGCGAACTTCCACCCGCGTTTTGAAAGAAACGCCATAAAAATAGAAAGTATTGTAGCCGAAGAAATCGCCGAAAGCCCGTTGCACTGCGTTGCCACCTCAAAGTTGCCGTAGTCGGGCAAGTTAAGCACCACAACTGGGCTTGCATTTTTCAATATATAGGGCGTGCATTCAATAGAGAAAATTCCCATAAGCTTTTCTACGCCTGCCGCGGCAAATATTCTAAGCGGCAAATCTACAAGGCCCGAAAAGAAAAGCAAAACGCAATATGCCGAAAAGGCTGCTACAACGCAGTAGGCAATCTTTATGTCATTTTTGCGCAAAAACAGCGCAAGCATTGCCCCAATGGCAAAAACCGCCGCAGCCAACGCCGACAAGGGCGTAATTTTAGCGCAAAAGAAAAGAACATAGGCAACTGCCATAAGGGAAAGCGCGCCTTTGCTGAATAAGGGGGTTTTGCGCAGCGTTGCCTTGTATTCCAAAAAAACCAACGCCGTGCAAAACAACGCCATAACGGCACTGTCTTTTAACTGCGCAACCGCAAACGAGGCTTTTGCCATTTCCGTAAAAATTGGCACAACCGCCAATATAAGCGCGCAGGCCGCCACATATTCAAAAAAACCGTTTTTGCCCGAATTTTGCATTTATGTTTAAGTTCGACAGCGTTTGTGCCGCCTGTGTTCCATTTCTTAAAATGCTTGCAAAATTCGTTTTTGCAAAGCAAAGTCTAAGAAGTATTTTCGCATATGAACGTATTGATTACAAGTGCAGGCAGAAGGGTTGAGTTGACAAAGCTTTTTAAAAAGGCTGCTGCTGCCGACGGCGGCCGTGTTTTTTGCGCCGACTGCTCCGATTCGGCCCCCGCTTTAAAGTTTTGCGACAAAGCCTTTGTTGTAGCCCGCGTAGATTCCGAAGATTACATAGGGCAACTTTTAGATATCTGCAAAGCCGAAAACATAGGGCTTGTGGTGCCCACAATAGATACCGAGCTTGAAATTCTTGCCGAAAACGCCCAACGCTTTTTAGCCGAGGCGAATTGCCGCGTAAATATTTCGCCCGTAGAAACCGTGCGCATTTGCGCCGACAAAATAAAAACGCAAACATTTTTCGAGCAATACAATATAAAGTGCCCCAAAATTGTTTCGTCGGACATCTGCGGCAGTTTGGGTCTAAAATACCCCATGTTTATTAAGCCAAAAAGCGGCAGCTCGTCTATAAACACCTTTAAAGTCGACAACTACGAGCAGTATTCGTTTTTTAAGGAATATGTTAAAGACTGCATTGTGCAGGAATTTGTTCCGGGCGCGGAATATACGGTAGACCTTCTTTGCGATTTTAGCGGAAACTTCAAGGCAATGGGCACAAGGCAACGCCTAAGCGTGCGTTCGGGCGAAGTTTTAAAGGGGCTAACCGTTAAAGACAGTCAAATAGAAAACGCAGTAAAAGACATTGCAAAAAAGCTGAAGCTTTTCGGGGTAAATACCCTTCAGTGCATAAAAAACGAAAGAGGAATATATTTTACCGAAATAAACGCGCGTTTCGGCGGCGGGGCTCCCATGAGCGTGCGCGCGGGGCTTGATTTGCCGCGCTGCTTAATTGATTTGGCAAAAGGCAAAGATGTTTGCGTCGCCGATTCCTTTAGGGAAAACATGCTTTTTTCGCGCTTCGACGACTGCGTTTTGGTAGGCTAAAAAACGGCTTAAAATGCGCGCTAAAATGCGGCAAAAACGGTTCGCTAAAAATTTTTTTTAAAAAGGGCAAAAAAAAGCTTTAAAAACAAAGAAAAATATATTCTTATCGTTCCCCTTGTTTTATAAAAAATGGGATCTTTTTTCAGGCTTGAAAATATCGATAAATATTTCGGCGCAAACCACGTTGTAAAAGGCGTAAGCATAGACGTAAAGTGCGGCGAAGTGTTTTCCTTGTTGGGGCCCAGCGGGTGCGGCAAAACCACCATTCTTAGAATGGCGGGCGGTTTTGAGGAGCCCGACAACGGCAGGATTTTTTTGGACGGCAAAGATATAACCGATCTTCCGCCGAACAAGCGCAAAATAAATACGGTTTTCCAGAACTACGCGCTTTTCCCCCATATGACGATATTCGACAACATAGCCTTTGGCCCAAGAACCGCGGGCATCCCCGAAAGCGAAGTTGTCCGCAAGGTTGAAAAAATGTTGGAAATTATAAGGCTAAAAGATCTTTCCGACAGAATGCCTTCTACAATTTCGGGCGGCCAAAAGCAGAGAATTTCGATTGCAAGAGCTTTGATTAACAGCCCCAAGCTGCTTTTGTTGGACGAGCCTTTGGCGGCGTTAGACCTAAAACTTCGCCAGCATATGCTGCTAGAGCTGGACCGCATTCACGACGAAGTGGGCGTTACCTTTATATACGTAACGCACGACCAAAACGAGGCTATGAGCCTTTCCGACCGTATTGCGGTTATGAATGGCGGGCGCATAGAACAGATAGGAACTCCCGCCGAAATCTATGAAAGCCCCAAAACAAAATTTGTAGCCTCATTTATCGGCGATACAAACTTCTTTGAAGGCAAAATTTCGCAGCGCATAGACGACCAATATAAGATTGTAGACCTAAAAGGCCTCGGCGTGTTCTCGTCTTTCGACGACCGCAACCTTTCGGTGGGCGACTCGGTGATAGTAAGCATACGCCCCGAAAAGTTTAGAATATACGACCACAAACCCGACGTTTCGGAAGACCTAAACGCCGTTCAGGCCGAAGTTGTAGACGTTGTATACCAGGGCGCGTACACAAAATACTGGGTAATGGTAAACGATTTTCGCGTTAGTGTAATGAGGCAGCACAACCGCTGCTACCTTGATATGAAACAGCCCACTTGGGGCGACAAGATTTGGATTGCGTGGCACCGCGACGACGTTGCAACGCTTCCCAACACAGAGGACTATTAGCGGTGGCAAACTTAACGGCAGGCCTTTCTAAAGCAATGGGCAAAAAAAAGTTGACCGAAGTTTTATTGACGGGGCCGTCTGTTTTGTGGTTGCTTGTGTTTTTTGTAGTGCCAAGCCTTTTGGTTTTTGCAATAGCCTTTAAGGTTGCCGACGCCTACGGCGGTATTTCCAACTATTGGACGCTTCAGACAATATCCAACGTAATACGCGCCGACTATGCCGTGGTTTTGTGGCGCACAATTTGGGTAAGCTTGGTTGTAACGCTTATATGTTTGCTGCTTGCAATACCCGTAGGCTATTGGATTGCCCAGCAAAAACCCAAGTACCGAAACTGGTATTTGCTTTTCATAATAATACCGCTTTGGACAAACTTTCTTATAAGAATTTTCGCGTGGCGAATGGTGCTACAGCCCGAAGGCTGGCTTAGGTGGTGTTTGCTTAAACTCGGGCTGATTTCCGACAACGTATTTTTGCTTAACAACATAACGGCGGTTATAATAGTTACGGTATACACCTGTTTGCCTTTTGCGATTTTGCCCGTATATGCCGCCGCCGAAAAGTTCGACTTTTCGCTTTTGGAGGCCGCAAGAGACTTGGGCGCGTCGCGCTTCGGCGCATTCGTAAAAATATTTTTGCCGGGGATTAAAAGGGGCGTTTTAACTGCGGTTTTGGTGGTTTTAATTCCCGCTTTGGGCTCGTATGCAATTCCCGATTTGGTTGGCGGCGTAAATTCGGAAATGTTGGGCAACAAAATTGCCTACAGAGTTTCGACTGCCAGAAATTTGCCCGAGGCTGCGGCATTGTCGGGCATATTGTGGCTTATAATAACAATACCCGTATTGCTTGTGCTTGTGCGCCAAGGCGGTGTAATGAAAAGTTTGTTTAAGGGGCGTTCCGCTTCTGGAACGGTTGCAAAGAAATGAAAAACCGTTATACATCCCTTTTGGTTGCGCTATTCGTTTTGGCGTTTATGTATTTGCCGATAGTTGCTTTGGTCGCGCAGTCGTTTAATGCGTCGCGTTTCGGCGGGCCTTGGAAGGGCTTTTCGCTTAAGTGGTACGAGGCTTTGTTTAAAGACCAGTCGGTTATAGACGCTTCGATAAACACCCTTATAATAGCGCTGGTTGCAACCGTAATTTCGACGGTATTGGGCACGCTGGCGGCGTGGGTTTTAAATAAATACAAGGGCAAGTTTCAAAACTTTCACTACTCTTTGATATATGCGCCTTTGGTTGTGCCCGACATTTTAATGGGCATAAGCTTGTTGCTGCTTTTTGTGAATATGGGCTTTTCGCTTGGTATGGTTACGGTTATAATAGCGCATGTTACTTTTTGCGTAAGCTATGTAACCTTTACGGTGCTTGCCCGATTGCAGGATTTCGACTTTTCGCTTATTCAAGCGGCGCAAGATTTGGGGGCTTCCAACTTTAGAATTTTGCGTAAAATTACGCTTCCGCTTTTGTTCCCGGGCATTATGGCGGGAGCTATGATGGCCTTTACGCTTTCGATGGACGACTTTGTTATAACGTTTTTTGTGGGCGGCCCCGGCAGCACAACATTGCCCGTTAAGGTGTTTAGTATGATGAAGCACGGAGCCCCAGCCATAATAAACGCATTATCGGTTGTATTTATGGGGCTTACCCTTACCGTTGCGGTAATTGGCCAGATTTTAACGCGCAAAAAGTTCTAATTTTTGCGGCATATACTTTATATTCTAACCAATAATAACCTAAAAAACAAAAAAGGCAAAAAATGAAGATGGTAAAACAGTCCTTGTTTATTGCGGCGGCAATTTCCGCCATTTGTTTAATGTTCGGTTGCGGCCCGTCAAAGCCCGTTCTGAACGTCTATAACTGGTCGGACTATATCGATATGGATATGGTTAAGGCCTTCGAAAAGGAGAATAACTGCACGGTTAGAGTAGATACTTTCGACTCGAACGAGCTTATGTACTCCAAAATAAAGTCGGGCGCCGACGGCTACGATATTGTAGTTCCCACAAGCTATATGGCAAAAATAATGTACGCCGAAAAGCTTATCGACAAGCTCGATCTAAACAAGCTCGGCAACGCCAAGGCAAACATAAACAAAAAGTTTTTGGGAAAGCTGGCGTTCGACAAAAATATGGAATATTGCGTTCCCTATTTGGTAAGCTACACATGCGTTGCCTATAATAAGGACAAAGTCGGCAAAATAGAAAACACATGGGACGTTTTCTCGAAAACCGAATATAAATCGAGGATGACTATGCTAGACGACTTCCGCGAATCGATAGGGGCCGCCCTTAAATTCTTGGGTTATTCTATGAATACGACAGACGATGCAGCACTGGCCAAGGCAAAAGAACAGCTTTTAAAGTGGAAGAAAAATTTGGCAAAGTTCGACAACGAAGTTTACAAAAACGGTCTTTCTTCGGGCGAATTTTACATTGTTCAGGGCTATAGCGGCGACTTATTCCAGATTTTCGAAGACAGAAAAGACCTTGATTTTATGATTCCCAAGGAAGGCACAAGCATTTCCAGCGACAACTTGGCAATTTTAAGTTCTTCTAAAAACAAGGAGTTGGCATATAAATTCATAGACTTTTTGTGCAGAAAAGACGTTGCCGCCAAAAATATGGAGGTAACCTACTACCACTCGCCCGTAGACGGCGCATTGGAGTTGGTCGACAAATCTCTTCAAAACCACCCCGGGCTAAAACTTTCCGACGAGCTTTACAACGCCGAAATAATTTTGGATTTGGGCGACGCGAACAACAAGCTTATAAAGCTGTGGGACGAAGTTAAGCTTGAAAAGGTAAACTAATTTAGCCCAAAGGCGTTTCCTATGAAAAGCCTCCGCAACCTGCTTTGCGGAGGCTTTGCTTTTTGTGCGGGTCGGCTTAAAGTCTCCGCTTTCTTAGTGTTGACAAAACATTCACGTTTTTTGCAATATTCTACAAATGAAAAAGTTTTTTGTTGCGCTTGCGCTTTTTGCAGCCGTTGTCGGCATTGTATTGGCATTTGTTAGGGTGGATTTTTCCGTCCAGCCAAAAGCCGCAAAACCCGTAGGGCATATGGATGCTATAATCCCCGAAAAAGTTGGGGCGTTTACCTCTAAGAAAAAACCGCTTGGCAATACCGAAGAGGTTGTAAGGGCAGCCGAAAAATATTTGGCGGTAAGCGAATATTTTAACCGTAGCTACAGCGACGGCAACGGCACCGAATTTACCGTGTATATCTCCTATTGGGGCGAGGGCAAGGAGTCTACAATAAGGGCTTCGGCGCACACTCCCGACAGATGTTGGGTTGAAAACGGCTGGAAAAACATAGAGCAGAAAAAGAAGTTTAACGAAGTTTTTTCGGTAAACGGCAAGAAGCTTATGCCCGCCTACTACAGGGAATTTGCGTATAAGACCGATGCGGGCACGGCGCGGCGCAACGTTATTTTTTGGTTTGTAGTAAACGGCAAACGCTACGACTACGGCACAAGCGACAACGCAATCCCCTCTTTGAAAAAATATCTTCAGAATATGTTGCGCGACGCATTTACGGTTTCGCCCGAATGCTATTTTGTTAGGGTAGATTCCTCGCAAGACATATACTCGCTTATGCAAAACCAAGACTTTTTAACCGTAATGGACGCTTTGGGAAAGCTTATATTGTACCAAAAGTAATTTGCAAATATGGAAAAACTTAAAGAGAAATACGCGTTTTTTAGGCTGCCGGTTTTGCCGCAGGCTTTCTTTGCCGCCTTTTTGGTTATGGGCTTTTCGGTATGCAGAATTTTGGCATATTCGTGGGACACCAGAGCCGACTACTCTTTCGGCTACATAGCCCCGCTTTTTATACTATTTGTTTTGTACGACAGAAAAGACAAAATTTTTTGCTACTACAATTCGCCCGCAAAAGCCGAGAGTTCTTCGAAAATTAAAAACTTTTTGACGAACGGTTTTTTCGGCGCAATGTTTGCGTGTTCGTTTGCAATGTATCTGCTTTTTATGCTGCTTTTTTCGATAACGCAAAACTGGGGCATTTGCGGAACGGCGGCAACTTTTTGCTTTTGCTTTTTGTCTTTTTCGTTTGCATATTTTGCTTCAGCGCAAAATTCGGCGGGGCAAAAAAAGCCGCTTGGCGAAAGGCTGGCATTCCTGTCGCTTTTTGTATTCCCGTGCTTTTCGCTTTTGGTTGCAGCCCCCATGTTTTCGGTTATAGAAACAAAAATAAGCCTGTTTTTGCTTTCGAAAGTGGCGGTAGTTACAACAACGGTTATGGATGCCTTGGGCTATATCGTTAGGTTAAACGGCAATGTGCTTAGTTTCCCCAACGGGCAAGTTGGCGTTGCCGACGCCTGCAGCGGCATACGAAGCCTAACTGCTTGTCTTTTTGCTGGAACTTTTTTGGCGGCGGTTTTCCTTAAAAAAACGTGGAAGAAGGTTTTTTTGGTGCTTTCTTCAATGATGCTGGCGTTTTTTAACAACATATTAAGGGCGTTGTTCCTTTCGGTATACGCCTACGAAAACGGCCCCGATTCTATTGCGGGCTTTGTGCACGACGCCGCGGGCTATTTCGTTTTGGGTATGACGGTTTTGGGCTTGTGGATTATTGTAAAGATTTTGGAAATAAACCCGATTCCCAAAGAATTTAGAGACCAGGCCGCCCAAAAAGATGGCGAAAAATAGAGTATGCAATTTTTTAAAGAGCTAGATTTGCCCGACGAATTGTTGTCGGCAATAGAACAGATGGGCTATAAAACGCCGTCGCCAATACAGCAAAAGGCAATACCCCTTATTTTGCAGAAAAAAGACCTTTTTGCCTGTGCGCAAACTGGCACCGGCAAAACGGCGGCATTTGCGCTGCCCATTATAACCGAGCTGCTTAAAGACAGGAAACCTAGGCGGCCCTTTTCCTTTAGGGCGTTAGTTTTGCTGCCTACAAGAGAACTTGCCGAACAGGTTGCCCAGAATATGGAGGCGTATTGCAAATTTACAGATGTAAAAGTGCGCAAAATATACGGCGGTGTCTCGCAAAAGCCGCAGGTTAGGGCGCTAGAAGAGGGCGTAGACATTGTAGTTGCCACCCCCGGGCGTTTAATAGACATTAAAAACCAGAAATTTGCGGATTTGTCGAAAGTTGAATTTCTTGTTTTAGACGAAGCCGACAGAATGCTTGATATGGGCTTTTTGCCAGATATACGAAGAATTGCAAGAATGCTACCTTTTCAAAGGCAAAGCTTGCTTTTTTCTGCAACGCTTTCGGCCGAAGTTAAAGACTTGGCAAAGTTTATTGTAAAAGACGACGCAGAATCCATAAGCATTGCGCCCGACAAGCCAACCGCAGACCGCATAGACCAGAAGCTGTTTTTTGTGGAAAGCGATCATAAATTCGAGCTTTTAAAATATTTGGTAGGCAAAACTTTTAAGGACAATCCCGACAGCCTTATATTGGTGTTCTCGAAAACAAAAAGGCAGGCGTCCTCTATAGCCAAAAGGCTTACGAAGGCGGGCACCGAAACAATGTGCATTCACGGCGACAAAACTCAGACAAGCCGCCAGCGTTCGCTAAATATGTTTAAAAGCCGCCAAGTTAGGGTATTGGCGGCCACCGATATCGCCGCAAGGGGCATAGATGTGGAAAATATGTCGCTTGTTGTAAACTACGACCTTCCCGCAGAAATAGAAAACTATGTGCACAGAATTGGCAGAACCGCCCGCGCAAACCTTTCGGGAGTGGCGGTAAGCTTTTGTTGCGACAAAGATTTGTGGCTTTTAAGGCCCATAGAGCGTTTAATTAAAAAGGAAATTCCCGTAGCTTCGGAAGGCGAAAACCCGTTCTTTAGCCGCAGGCTGCTGGATATGAAATGCAAGCCCCCGCGCCCTCCAAGCAAAGAGGAAGTAAAAAACAGCAAAAAGAACAGAACCTTTAAGCGCGATTTTGGCGAAAAGCGCGACAGCTTTGGCAATTTCAAAAAAAAGTCGAAAATAGCAAAGCTTGCAGGCAAGCGCAAAATGTAGGCGCCCGTTTTTTTATAATACGGTGTTTTTTTGTTCTTGAATATTGGCAAAGGGCTATATTTACTCTCCTGCCAATGAAAAAGTTATTCGTTGTATCAATGGGGGTCTTTGCCGCAATGGCGTCGCTATTTGCGGAAACAAAGGAAATTAAAAACGGCGATATTTGCGTAAATGTAAACATCGAAAAAACCATAGAATTTTCGGTGTCGTATAAAGGCAGGGAAATTGTGCCAAATGCTAGGATTGCAATGCTTACAGACAAAGGCGCATTCGGTGTAGGTTCCAGGCAGCTTGGCTTTTCGGAAAAAAGCCAAAAAAGCGCAATAAAAACCGTGCACGGAACGCGCGCCGAAATCGCCGACGAATATAAGGAATTTGTGTTCCAGTTCGAAAATTTCGACTTGCAGTTTAGAATTTATTCAGACGCGGTTGCCTACCGCTTTGTGTCGAAGGGCGAAAAAGATGCTGCCCTTACGGTTTTCGACGAAGTAGCTTCGTACAAATTCGATCCGAACAGCAAAGCGTATGCGCACATTATAGGCGGATTTTACCATAGCTACGAATCACTTTTTACGCCCACAACAATAGGCAATTTGCAAAAGGAAAAAATGATTTCGCTGCCTTTGATTGTTCAGGCAAAAAATGCGAAGGTTGCCATTTTGGAATCGGATACCAGAAGCTACCCGCAAATGAATTTTACAATGCAAACGGGCAAATCTCCGCTTACGGGTGCGTTTGCAAAATATCCCACAAAAATAGAAAGAGCCGGCCACGTTGCCTACATTGTAAGGGAAAGAGCCGACTATATCGCCAAAACAAAGGCCGACAGACCCTTCCCTTGGCGCATATTCCTTATTGCCGAAAACGATGCCGTTTTGGCCGACAATAACATAGTATACAAATTGGCGGAACCATGCGCTATTAAAGACACTAGCTGGATAAAGTTTGGCTCGGCGGCTTGGGAATGGTGGAACAATTGGAATCTTGAAAACGCCGATTTTAAAACGGGCGTAAATTTTAAAACCTATAAAAAATATATAGATTTTGCAGCCAGCGTAAAAGCTCCCTTTTTGGTTGTAGACGCAGGTTGGCTTAAACAGGGCGAAAAGGGCTACGACACCGAGGGCTACGGCGAAACAATAATAGACATTCCCGAATTGGTTAAATACGCAAAGTCGAAGAATGTAGAAGTTATTTTGTGGGGCTCTTCGCGCGGAATGCAGCCCGACTATACCACCTTTTTAGACAGGGTAAAAAATTGGGGCATTGCGGGCTTAAAAATAGACTTTATGGATAGGGACGACCAAAATGCTATGGACTTTTTTGAAAACGTTGCCCGCGCCGCCGCCGAAAGAAAGCTTGTGTTAGACTACCACGGCTGCCCCAAGCCCGTAGGGTTAGACAGAACGTATCCTAACATTGTAAACTACGAGGGCGTTTTGGGCAACGAATGGAACAAGTGGTCGGACAAGCAAACGCCGCGCCATAAAATAGACTTGGTATTTACAAGAATGCTTTGCGGACCTATGGACTTTACCCCCGGGGCAATGCGCAGGCAGCTGCCAGCTTTAAAGAAACCCGAGCAGGTTATAATAAGCAGATCTACGCCTTTTGGCATAGGTACATTGTGCAACGAAATGGCTTTGTATGTGCTATATTATGCTCCATGCCAGATGTTGTGCGATACCCCCACCGAATATCAAAAGAAGATGGACGTTGCCGAGTTTATCGCCCAAACTCCGACCGTATGGGACAACACAAAAGTGCTCAAGGCAAAGTTCGGCGAATACGTTGCCATTGCCCGCCAAAGCGGCAAGAATTGGTATATAGGCGCAATTACCGACAAAAACGCTCAAAACTTTAAGATAGATTTAGACTTTTTAGGCGATGGCGAATACGAGGCAACCGTTTTTGCCGACAGCATAAATTGCGACAAAGACCCAAATAGCTACACTAAAAAGGTCTTTGCCGTAAAGAATGGCGACACTTTAAATCTTAACCTTGCAAAGTTTGGCGGAGCCGCCGTAAAGATTGTTAAAAAATAGAAAAACTTTTGTTCTCGATATACAAAGCCCGCAAAAATTGCGGGCTTTTTGTTTTTTAATTTCTTTTAAATGCAACTTTGAAAAAAACGCAAAAAAGCTCCCCGAAGAGGAGCTTTTTTGGTGCAAGATTTTTGTTTTAAATTAGTAAGACTTCGCAAAAACAACCATCTGCTTGCTCGGTTGGCCGGTAAATATGCAGGTTCCTTCGCTTTTGTCGCCTTCAAAGGGTATGCAGCGCACGGTAACTTTCAGGTCTTTTCTAAGCATATCTTCCACTTCGGCAGAACCGTTGTAGTGTGCCAATGCAAAGCCGCAGGGCTTGCCATCGGCAAAGTAGTCGTAAAAATCTTCTTTGCTTGTTATAACCTTTGTGTTGTCGTGCAGCCTCTTTAACGCCCTTTCATAAAGGCCGTTTTGGATCTCGCCGAGTGTTGCCGAAATATTTTGCACAAATTCGCTGCGCTTAAAAGCCTGCTTTTTGTCGCAGTCTCTTCTTCCTACAAATACCGAATCGTTTGCAATGTCGCGCGGGCCAACTTCAACCCTAAGCGGAACGCCGCATTTTACCCAATACCAATTCTTTTCGCCGCCGCGAATGTCTCGTGTGTCAAGCTCTACCGAAATGGGTTTGTTGTCGAAAGTTTCGTTTTGCAGGGCCTCCTTTAGCTTTTGGCAATAGTCCATAACCGCGGCTTTGTCCTGCTCTTTGTGGATTACGGGAATTATAGCAACGTGAACGGGGGCTAGCATTGGCGGCAACACCAAACCGTTGTCGTCGGAATGGGTCATTACAAGTCCGCCAATAAGCCTTGTCGAAACGCCCCACGAGGTAGTCCAGGCAAATTCAGTTTTGCCGCTTTCTGCCAAAAACTTTATGTTGCTTGCCTTTGCAAAGTTTTGCCCCAAAAAGTGCGATGTTCCCGCCTGAAGAGCCTTGCCGTCTTGCATCATAGCTTCTATGCAGTAGGTGTGAACAGCTCCGGGAAATTTTTCGCCTTCGGTTTTTTGTCCGCAAATTACGGGCATTGCCATGTAGTTTTTTGCAAAGTCGGCATAAACTTTAAGCATTTTTTCGGTTTCGTCTATGGCTTCCTGCCTGGTGGCGTGCGCAGTGTGGCCTTCCTGCCACAAAAATTCGGCCGTGCGCAAAAACAGGCGCGTTCGCATTTCCCATCTTACAACGTTGGCCCACTGGTTTATTAAAATAGGCAGGTCTCTGTACGACTGCACCCATCTAGAATACATTTCGCCGATAATCGTTTCGGAAGTGGGGCGCACAATTAAAGGTTCTTCTAAGGGAGACGCTGGAACTAGCTTGCCGTTTTTCATTTCAAGCTTAGAATGCGTTACAACTGCGCATTCCTTGGCGAAGCCTTCAACATGTTCTGCCTCTTTTTGCAAAAAGCTTACGGGAATAAACAGTGGGAAATATGCATTTTTGTGCCCCGTGTCTTTAAAGGCTTTGTCGAGAGCCTTTTGCATGTTTTCCCAAAGCGCGTAGCCGTTTGGCTTAATTACCATGCAGCCTCTTACGGGGCTAGTTTCCGCCAGCTGCGAGGCCTTTATGACCTGCTGGTACCATTCGGGATAATCCTGAGCCCTCGTGGGTGTTATTGCTGTTTTTTCTGCCATATATTATAAATTTGTAGATTGAGATTTTTCGGCGCATGTTTTACGCGCATACAAAGCGCAACGCGACAAATTCGCCGCAGTGCGCCGTAAAGGATAAACCTTTTATTAGCCGATTAAAACGACTTTACCGCTTCGTCTTTCGATGCGTGGATGGGGAATATGCTTGTAAAGCCCGAGATTTCAAAAACCTGCTTTACGTTTGCGCTGAGGCTCGACAAAACTATTGTGCCGTTCGACTTTTTAAGCTGTTTGGCCGCAGCCAACAAAGCTCTCAAACCCGCGCTGCTTATGTATTCAAGTTCAAGGCAGTCTACAACAAGCTTTTTTACGCCGTCGTTGAAGCATTTTTCAAATTCTTTTTCTAGGTCGGCAACCGTTGTTACGTTTAATTTGCCCTTGGGCGAAAGTACGGTTACGTCGTTTATTTGCTCTTTAGATATTTCCACATTTTTCCTTTTTTGAAATTATTATCCAATTTTGTCGTATGCGCTCTTATAAATCAACAAAAAACTAAAACAAGCTTGGACGACGCGTTCTGTGTGAATTTTATTGAAAAGAATTTGACAAGCAAGTGGTGTTTTTGCTAGTTTTAGCGCGTATCTTTTACAGAAAACATTTTAATTAACATATAAGGAAAGACTGCGCGATATGGCAAGACCGTTAACTATATTTACGGGCCAGTGGGCCGATATGAAACTTGAAGAATTGGCTCCCTTGGCTAGGGAAATGGGCTATGAAGGCTTGGAAATAGCCATAACCCAAAACCACTTCGACCCCGAAAAGATGGACGACAAAAAGTACCTTAAAAACCGTTGGGAAATTTTGGCGGACAACGGGTTAAACTGCTTTGCGCTGTCGAACCACTTGGTCGGGCAATGCGTTTGCGACAATATAGACATGCGCCACAAGTCAATGATTCCCGAAAGAATTTGGGGCGACGGCAACCCCGAGGGCGTGCGCAAGCGCGCGGCGGCCGAAATGGTCCGCACGGCCAAAGTTTGCAAAACATTTATGGCAATGCGTCCAAAGTCTCTAGAAGCTTCGCCCATTGCGCCTACTGTTACGGGCTTTACGGGCTCTTCGATTTGGCAGTATATGTATTCGTTCCCGCCCGTTACAAAGCAGATGATTGCCGATGGCTATGCCGACTTTGCAAAACGCTTTATTCCCATTTTGAATGCTTTCGACAAGCAGGGCGTAAACTTTGCGCTGGAAGTTCACCCCACCGAAATCGCATTCGATATTGCTTCGGCAGAAAGGGCGTTGCAGGCTGTAAAATGCCACAAGCGTTTCGGCTTTAATTTCGATCCCTCGCACTTTGCGTATCAGGGTGTGGACTATGTAAAGTTTGTCCGCAAATTCGCCGACAGGATTTTCCACGTTCATATGAAGGACGTATGGTTTGGACACGGCACGGGCGAAGCGGGCGTTTTCGGCGGTCATACAGACTTTTGCGACCCGCGCCGCTATTGGGACTTCCGTTCTATCGGCCACGGCGATGTAAAGTTCGAGGAAATAATAGTTGCCCTTAACGACATTAAATACAAAGGTCCGCTTTCGGTTGAATGGGAAGACGGCCGTATGGACAGAGTTCACGGGGCGACGGAATCGTGCCAGTTGGTAAAGTCGTTCGACTTCCCGCCAAGCGACATTGCGTTCGACTCGGCTTTCGACAAGAAAAACCAATAGTAAAAATACAATCAAAAAACCTTTCTTATAAAATCAGGAGGAAACAACAAAACAATATGAAATCGAACATAACATACACAATGGCCTTTTGGCTTCTTAGAATATGGCTCGGCGTAAGAGCCCTTTATACCGGTTTGGTAAAATTTCAGGGAACCGAAAAAGTTGTTAAAGACACCGAAGGCCTATCGCCCGAAGACATTAAAGCATTGCTCGACGGCGGCGCGGGCGAAACCGTAAACGCATTGGGCTTTCGCTTTTACCACGCTTTGCCCCCCTCGGGCCCGATGAGTGCAGAAAGCTTTTCGAACAGCCCCTTTATGCCATCGTTTATGGTAGGCCCGTACTGCGCGGTTTTGGGCTATGCGCTTATCGCGTTGGGCATTACAACGCTTTTGGGCATTTGCACAAGGTTGTCGCTGTTTGTAATGGGCTTGCTTTATGTGTCGCTTACATTCGGCTTCATTATTTTGGAACCCGGCTTGGGCAGCGCAAGCTCGGCGGGCGTAGCCTACTTGGGCGTGCATATGATTATGATTGTAGGCGCATTGCTTTTGGCCGACTACAACAAGTTTGAATTGCTGCCCTGCAAAAGGCTGTGTGGCAAATGCTGCTCGTGCAACAAAGACTAACAATTTACATTTAACCTTTTAATCATACATATATAGATATGAGCGAAATCAACAGAAGAGACTTTATAAAAAATATGGCGTTGGGCGCTGGGCTTGTTATGACACCCGGCTTTGCTTCGGCGCAGAACAAGGTTTCGGCAAACGACAAGCTTAACGTTGCCGTAGTAGGCGTTGGCGCCGAAGGTAAAGTTTTGCTCGAAAGCATGGTAAAAATTCCCGGGCTTCATTTTAGAGCCATTTGCGATATTTGGCCGGCGCACTGCCGCTTTGGCGCAGCGTATACAAAATCGCGCACAAAGCAAAAGGACATGCCCAAAATGTACGAAAACTACGAAGACCTTATCGCAAAGGAAAAGGATTTGGACGCCGTAGTTATTGCCACTCCCGACTTTTGGCACAGCCCGCAAACTTGCGACTTTTTGAAAGCAGGAGTTAACGTATACTGCGAAAAGATGATGGCCGAAAGCAAGGAAAAGGCGGCCGACATGGTTAGAGCCCAGCGCAAAAGCGGCAAGCTTTTGCAGATTGGCCACCAGCGCACTTCAAACCCCCTCTACCACTATGCGCGCGACATACTAATCCGCCAAAAGAACATTTGCGGCAGGTTGGTAAATGCAAACGGTCAATGGAACAGGGCGGCTTCGAAAGACTTGGTAATGCCCAAAAAAGGCGGCGTTTCGCTAGACGTTATTAAAAGATACGGCTATGAAGACGAACACATGTTTATGAACTGGCGTTGGTATAAAGGCAAAGGCGGCGGCCCAATCAGCGACTTGGGCGCACACCAGCTCGATATCTTCGGTTGGATCTTCGGCGGCAAGCCCATAGATGTCTTGGCTTCGGGCGACACCAACTACTACAACAAGCCTTGGTACGACAATGTAATGTGCATTATCAATTACAACACATTCCAAAAGCATACCGCAAAGGCATTCTACCAAGTGCTGACTGCAACAAGCGCAGGCGGCGGCTACTTTGAACAGTTTATGGGCGACGAAGGCGCGATAAAGATGTCGGAAAACCCCGCTCTTATAAAAATCTTTAGAGAAAATAACGCTCCCGACTGGAAGCACTATATAGACGAAGGCGTGTTGAAAAATTCGTCGGCTCCTTCGACACCTGTCGCAATTAAGGACGCCCGCGAAACAAAGGCATTGGTTGCATACGAAATGCCCAAAACTCTCGACTTGCCCCCGCATATGTATCACTTGCAAAACTTCTTCGATGCGGTTCGCGGCAAATGTGCCCTAAATTGCGACGGTGCGCACGCATACGAACGCGAAGCGGTTGTTTACAAGGTTGTACAGGCAATCGAAGCACAAAAAACCTTGAAGTTTGAAGACTCCGACTTCATTGTAAGCTAAAATTAAAAATAAATTTTAAAGGAAAATAAGAATATGAAAAAATCATTATTGGCCGTATTGGCTTTAACATTGGCTTTCTCGGCTTTTGCCGACAAAAAATTGGTGCTGGAAATCCCCCCCGCGCAGTTGGTGGGCACTCCCGCCCCCATTAAGCTGGAAAATCTCGAAACTAAGGTTGTAAACCCAACCCCCATGGTTCCGAACGATGTTAAGAACATTGCGAAGGGCAAAAAAGTAACAAGCTCCGACGACTTCCCCCTAATTGGCGATATGGAATTGATAACCGATGGAGACAAGTCGGCGGCGGAAGGTTGCTTTGTTGAACTTATGAACGGCGTTCAGTGGGTTCAGGTAGACTTGGAAAAGGAATCAGAAATTTTCGGTATTGCAATGTGGTTATACCACAGCCAGGAAAGAGCCTATAAAGATGTTATCGTCCAGGTTTCAAACGATGCCGAATTTAAAAAGGACGTAAAGACCCTCTTTAACTGCGACAACGACAATTCCTCAAAGCTTGGCAAGGGCAACGACAGACCCTGGGTTCAAACCAACGAAGGCAAGCTTATAGTTCCCGAAAAGCCCGTTAAGGCTCGTTTTGTTCGCATTTATTCGAACGGCAATACGTCGAACGACGCGAACCACTTCATAGAAGTTGAAGTGTTTGGCAGATAATTTTTAAATAAAATTTCCACCGCAAAAGGCGCAAAGTAAACGGTTTTGCTTTGCGCTTTTTTGTGCAAAAATGCACTTCGGTCTTTTTGGATTTTGCGGCAAGGCGATGTTTTTTTGCATATATTTTGCAAACAAAAAGCTTTAATTTTTGGGCAAAAGTGCAAATATTTTTCCGTATGAATACAACTTTAAGAAGAAGCGACAGGGCCTTAAGCGAAGCCGATGCCATGCAGGTTGCTGAAAATGCCGAGTATGGTGTTTTATCGATTGTGGGCAACGACGGCTACCCATATGCGGTTCCGCTAAACTTTGTTAAGTGCGGCGAATATTTTTACGCACACTGCGCAAAAGAGGGCAAAAAGCTGGACAGCATTGCCTTGGCAAACAAAGTTTGCATAAATTTTGTTGGAACGGCCGCCGCCATACCCGAAAAGTTTTCGTTTGAATACAAAAGCGCAACGCTTTTTTGCACGGCCGGCTTGGTAAGCGACCAAGCCGAAAAGGTTTGCGCCCTGAAAAAGCTTATAGAAAAATACAGCCCCGATTTTATCGAAAAAGGCTACGAATACGTTGCGCGCTCGGCCGATAAAGCCGCCGTTTTAAGGTTTAAAATAGACGGCATTTCGGGCAAGGAAAGAAAAAGGTAAAACGCATTATTTGCAAATAAAAGGGCGGCAACCGATTTTGCCGCCTTTTTTGTGGAAAAATAAAAAACAGAAAATTCTATTCCTTTACAAAAACGTCTACCCTGGCGGGCGGAATGTTTAAATACACAAACTTTGTCTTTAAATGGCGCATTTTTGTAAAGCCGAGTTGCTCGGGTTTTTTGCGCAAATTATATGTAAATTGAACAAAAATGCCGCCCTTTGGCAGTGTGCTTTCAACCGCGTTTAAAATGTTCCTTACAACGGGTTCGGGTATGTTAAGTAGCGGCAGGCTTGAAATTACAGCTCCTATCTTTTCATTGTTTGCAATCTCTGCAATATTTTCGGCAGAATCGTTTACAACCTGCAAATTGGGGAACTTGTTTTTTAAAATCCCGCACAAATTTTTGTCGAGCTCTACCGAGCGGACTCGCGAAACTTGCGCCTTTTTAAGTATTTCGGAGGTAACCGAGCCAGAGCCCGCTCCCAACTCTATAATAAGCCCGCTTTCGGGGCAGTTTGCCGCCATTTGCCTTGCCAAAAAACACGAGCTTGGGCAGAGAGCCCCGGTAGTTTTGGGATTTGCCAAAAACTTGCATATAAATTTTATACTGTCTGTAAACATAAACTACCTTTTGGGCTGATAAATATCGTGCAGCCTTATAATGCCTACAAATTTTCCGGAATTGTCTACAACGGGCAAAACCGAAAGCCTTTTGTTGGACGGGCGTTCCTCCATAAGGGAGACTGCCTGCCCTAGCGAAGCTTCGGGCAAAATCGACACGGGTTTTTTTGTCATAATGTCGGCGCACACAATTTTGTTGAAATCGCAGTCGCAGTTAAAGGCGCGCCTAATGTCGCCGTCGGTTATAAGGCCTGAAAGGCTGCCGCAGTCGTCCGCAATGCAGGCGGCTCCCAAGGGGTTTTCGGTCATTTTAACAACGGTTTCTTTTAGCAAGTCGTTGGCTTTGGCAACCGCACATTCCTTTACGGGGTGCATTACGTCTTTTACCTTAAGCAAAAGCGTTCTGCCAAGCTGGCCTGCGGGGTGAAATTTGGCAAAGTCTATTTTTGTAAAGTTGCGCGCGGTTATAAGTGCGCATGCCAAAGCGTCGCCCCAGGCAAGGGCAACCGTTGTAGAGGAGGTAGGCACAATGCCCAAAGGGTCGGCTTCGCCGTCGCACGAGGCATCTAGCACAATGTCGGCCAGCTTTGCCATTGGCGAATCCATACGCCCTACAATGGCTATTATAGGCGAATTAAACTGTTTTAAAAGCGGCATAAGCCTAAGGCATTCTTCGGTAGAGCCGCTGTTTGAAATCAAAATTGTTGGGTCTCCGGCTTCGTAAATGCCCATATCGCCGTGCACGGCATCGCACGCGTGCAAAAATAGCGCGCTTGTTCCCGTGCTAGACATTGTAGCGGCAATTTTTTGCCCTATAAGCCCCGATTTGCCCACGCCGCAAATTACCAATTTTCCCTTGTGGCTTAAAATTGTGTTAACCGCTTTTGCGAACGATTCGCCTATGCGGTCTGAAAGTTTTAAAACCGCCTTAGCCTCTTTTTCGAGGGCGGTTTTTGCCGACTTAATAAATGCTTCTTCTAACATTGTTGGGGTGTTTCTAAAAATTTTTCGGCTTCGGCAAGGTCTTGCGGAGTGTCTATGCCTATGCTTTTATATGCGCTTTCTACCGCCATAAATTCGTAGCCAGAATCTACAAACCTTAACTGTTCCAGCATTTCACAGTTTTCTAACGTGCTAGCCGGCAGCGAATTGTAGTTTAAAAGCGATTTTCTCGAATAGCCGTATATGCCTATGTGCCTAAAATAGGCGCATTTTTCAAGCCATTTTGACTTGTCGGCAACGCCCCTTACATAGGGTAGTGGCGAGCGGCTAAAATAAAGAATTTTGCCGTCTTTGTTGCGCAGCGCCTTTACTACGTTGGGGTTGTCTAAATCTTGCGGGTCGTCTATGCGAACAACGGCGGTTGCCAATTCGCAGTTTGTATGCATACGCTTTTCGACAATCGCGTCTATGAGCGAAACGGGAATAAAGGGTTCGTCGCCTTGAACGTTAACAAAAAATTCGGCGTCTATTTTCGGGAGGGCTTCAACAATCCTTTCGGTGCCGTTTTTGCATTCGGGCGAAGTTAAAACATATTTTGCCCCCATTTTTTCGGCAAATTCGCAAATTTGCGGGCTGTCGGTTAAAATGTAGGCGTTGTCGCCGGCATATTTGCTTTGCAGGCACTTTTCGTATACTCTTTGTATTACGGTTTTGCCCTTTAGCATTGCAAGGGGTTTGCCTGGAAACCTTGTAGACGACATTCTGGCCGGAATGGCAATTGCAAACATTGCAAATCCCAAAATAAGGCTGTTTGCGTCTGTACTCTTTTCAACATCCTTCCAAAATTCCTTTACGGGTTCAAGCTCGTCGTCGGGCGTGTAAAAGAACATAAAGTAAAAGAATGCCAACCCGAACAAAAACAATATCAGACCCAAAATGCGCATAAACTTTTTGTAACAGTTTTTTGAGATGGACAACGCGCAGAACTTTGAATCTATGTAGGATTCGTTATATGCTTCGTCGTTTTTAAGCATAAGGGTTAGCCCCAAAAGAACTGAAAAGCCGATTACGGCAAATTCGCAAATCGAAATTAGTACTTCTTTATAATTCATAATCCGTCAAAAAAATGCGGTGTTAGTGGTTTTAAAATAGCACTTAATGTTTGTCGAGCACAAGCAAATTATTAGAATACGGGGCGCGCGGCAAAGGTATTGTATACTTTTAATATGCGTTGAAATTGCGAAACTTCTTCAAATGGCAGCTCGGTTTTTTCGTCTATGCGCCAAGTGCGCGAGGCGTTTACAACGTCTTTTGCCCATTCAAAATATTCGTCGTAGTCGGTTCTAAAATACCATACGGTTTCGGGCGAGCATTTTGTTCTTAAAGTGTCTATAAAGGGCTCTTGAATAAGCCTTCTTTTGTGGTGGCGTTTTTTGGGCCAGGGGTCTGGGAACATAATGAATATGTTTTCAATCACGCAGTTTTCGGGCAGGCTTGCCAAAAATTCGCCGGCTTCTGCCTTTACAAAATGGGCATTTAATGCTCCCTTTTTTTCGGCACGGCGTTTAGAGTCTTTTATTCTTTCGGAAATTAAGTCTATGCCGATGCAAAGTTCCTTTGGGTGCGCCGCAGCATAGCTACTAAGGTAATGGCCCTTCCCACAGCCTATTTCCAGCGTGATTTTTTTTGCATTGCCGATAATTTCGCCGGTAATCGTTTTTAGCGCATCAATTCTTTGCGCTTTGCGTTTAAGCATTTCCTCTATGCCGTTGTATTCTTCCATGATATAATATTTTCGCAAAAATTTTTATTTCTCAACAGTTTTTTTGTGCAAGTTTGCATAAGATAGACGTATTTTGCAGCGTTTTTGGCGTATTTTTCAGCTTTTTTCGGCAAAATTTTCTCGCAAAAGATGGTAAAAAGTCAACAATCGGCTTCATAATGGCTAACGAAAACACAAATTTGTTGCTGTTCGGCTTAAAAGACGGGCAGCGTTCTATAAGGGGAGCATACATTTTCCTGTTTGCGTATGTTTTTGCAACGGTATTGGGTGCAATATTTGCCCCGCTTGCTTTTTGGTTTGCACAATATCTGCACGAAACAAACCCCGGCAACGAAACGCTTACTTGGCTTGCTGGCAAGGGGGTAGACATCTTTTTCGACAGGGCAAGGTATGTGGCAATAGTTTTGGTGTTGCCCGTTGTGTTTATTAAATGCCGCCTTACAAGTCTGGGCGCATTGCGAATGAAGTTAAATTTAAAGGCTTTAAAAGAGTTTGCAAAATACTACCTATTGGGGCTTTTTTTGCTGGCTGCTATGTATGCCATGCAGCTTTTGTTTACCAGCTGCGAAATTAAAGGTATATCTTCGGGCAAATTTTGCGAAGTTTTGGGCGTTGCCTTTGTTTCCACGCTCCTTTTGGCGTTTTTGGAAGAGCTGCTTTTTAGAGACCTAATTATGCGCTCGTTTTACACTGCTTGGGGAATGTTTTTGGGCATAGTGCTTTCGTCTTTGTTTTTTGCCTACAAACATTTTAAGGTGCCAAGCGGCATAGGCGGGGTAGATTTGCACAGCGCAAGTTGGTATACGGGCTTTCAGGTTGCCTGGTACGACACTGTTGGCATATTTATGTCGTTCGACGCGTTTTCGTTTATATCTCTGTTTATGTTCGGCTGCGTTTTGTGCACAATGTTTTTAAGGGCAAAAACTCTGTATGCGCCGATAGGCTTTCATTCGGCTGCGGTTTTGGCAATAATGCTATATGAAAAATTTGTTGTTCCCGAAAGTTCCGACAGCCTAAGGATTGTTTTTGGTGGGGTTTGGGTAACAAAATCGTATGCTGCCCTCATATTTTTAACACTCCTTTTGGTGTTTTTGCTCTTTTCCAGGCAAAAAAATTCCCCAGAGTCGCTTAAAAAGTAGACTGGCGAAAAATCAAGTGAAAAATCGATTTTTTTACGATTTTTTATTCACAATCAAAATGTGAATAACTTGTTTAAAACTTATGCTTGAAACTGTCAAATTTTTGGTAGAATATGCTTAAAGTTTTCAAAGAACTGAGTTTTATGGATAACATTTCCCGAAATGTTCTCTTAAAACTGGCTAAAAATATACATTTCACAATACACTGGTAATCATTAACTTAAGGATATTATTGCGGGGGTGTTTTGAACAATTATAGTGCGTAAGCTGCGGATAAACAACAAGAAACAGAAAGCCTGGCGCACACCTAAAAAACAATTAACACGCAAAAACCGCAAATTGTTAATAATTGCCACAAAAACAACAATGGAAGATATTTCAATACAGTATACCCCCCAACAAGTTTGGGACACGGTAAAGGGCGAATTGCAAAGCCTTTTGTCGGCCGAAACCTATTCGGAATGGTTTGCCTGCATGCAACTTGTTTCGTGCGAAGGCGACAACTACGTTTTGTCGGCAAACAACGATTTTGCGGCGATGTGGATAAGCGACAACTATTCGGATTTGCTGCGCAGGCACATTTCTATGGCGTTGGGCAGAAACGCATCGGTTAAGGTGCTTTGCCAAAACAACGACACTTCTTCGCAGCAGGCGGAATTGCCCGTAGAGGCTCCGCGCGCGGTATCTTTGCCAAAGTCGAAGCCCAAAGCTCCGAATATCAACCCCAAGAACACTTTCGAAAACTTCATTATAGGCGAAAGCAACCAGTTGGCGCACGCGGTTGCGTTGGCGGTGGCAAACGCCCCCGGCAGGGTATATAATCCAATGTGCATATATGGCTCTACGGGCTTGGGCAAAACCCACCTTATGCACGCCATAGCCCACTTTGTTTTCAAAAACAACCCCGAAATGTCCATCGTATATACAACTTCCGAACGTTTTCTTAACGAGTATATACGCGACATTAAAGACGGCAAAATGGCGGAATTTCGCAAACGCTACCGCAATGTAGATGTTCTTATGATAGACGATATACAATTTTTTGCGGGCAAAACGGGCATACAGGAAGAGTTTTTCCACACATTTAACGATTTGTTTGAATCGGGGAAGCAAATTGTGCTTACTTCCGACAGACCCTTCAACGAGATTCCCAAGCTCGAAGAAAGGTTAATTTCCCGCTTTGAATGGGGGTATTCTGCCGACATTCAAACACCCAACTATGAAACACGCTTGGCCATTTTAATGAAAAAGGCGTCGGCAATGGGTTTTGAAGCTTCGCCCGAAATTCTCGATTTTGTGGCCAGAAAAATCACAAAAAACGTGCGCAGGCTTGAGGGGGCTTTAAACAGGCTTTCGGGGTATTCGGCGGTTGTAAAAACTCCCCTTACTCTCGAAAAGGCTCAAGAACTTTTGGCGGATTTCCTTTCGCAGGACGTTGGCAATTTAGACATCAAAAAGATTCAGGAAACGGTTGCCTCGTATTTCCATATAGACATTGCCGAAATAACTGGCAGGCGTAGAATCGCAAACATTGTAACTGCGCGCCAAATAGCAATGTATTTGTCGAAAACCCTTATGAAGGAAAAGACGCTTGAGGAAATAGGCAGGCAGTTTGGCGGCAGAGACCACGGCACCGTTATTCACGCAATGAAGGTTGTTGGCGAACAGATGGAATGCGAACCCAGCATAAAGGGTTATGTAGACTACTTTATAAAAACATTGTCGGAATAGCGTAAAAAAAATGCCCAAGTTTTTTAGAGAAATTACAATGGCACTATCTATGATAGTTCCCTTGGCTTTGGGTATTTGGGCACTGCAAAACTACGTTGAAACCAATGCGAAGAAGACCATAATAAACGACAATCTCGACAAGATTGTTTTGGCGGCAAAAACATACTTAAAAGAAAACGAATATAGGCAGGTTGCCTATCCGGAGCTTGTCGAAGGCAAGTTTTTAGAAGAGATTAAGCCGGTAGACGGCGAGAACTATAAAGACATTGTTCTTCGCAGAACGGGCGGTATTTTGGTTGTGAAAATGGCTTCGGGCGAATCAGTAGAGCGCAAATATTAAGGCACGCCAACCCCAGCAAAATTTTTAATGCAAAAAGTGTACTTCTTTTTTAGGAAGTGCACTTTTGTTTTGCTGTGTCAAATGCATGTAAATTTTTACTTGAAAAGCGGTTCTTGCTAAAGTATCGCTATGTTATGGTAAAAAAGATATATATGCTAGCGATGTGTCTTATCGGCTGCAGTGTGTTTGCCGCCAAAGACGGGGGAAAAGACTACACAAAATACGTTATGCCCGAGGCGGGCAGCGATTCGGTAAAGGAGTTGTCGTCGGGTAATTTGTACCCTTGTATGGCGGTGCCTTTCGGTATGAATTTTTGGTCGCCGCAGTCGAAAGACTTTTCTAAACGTTGGTGGTATGCGTATTCCGACACTATGTTTAGCGCAATTAGGCTAACTCGCCAGCCAAGCCCATGGATTGGCGACTATGGCCCCCTGTGTTTTATGCCTACCGTTGGCGAAAAAAAGAGCTTGGAAAAAGACAGGCAAAGCTGGATTTCGCACAAGGCGGAGACTATAAAGCCCCACTACTATAGCGTATATTTGGCTGACTACGACACCACTTTAGAGCTAACGCCAACTTCTAGAGGCGCGCATATGCGCATTTCGTATCCCGATTCTGACAAGGCGAACTTTGTTATAGACGCTCTTTCGGGGAAATCGTTTGTAAAGATAATTCCCGAAAAGAATATGGTAGTCGGCAAAAGCGTTTGGGTAAATTCGCGCGGCAAGCGCGCCGAGGGTGATTTTGCAAACTATTTTGTGCTTAAGTTCGACAAACCCCTGTCTTCGTATGCGGTGTTCGACGGTAAGAACATACGCGAAGGCGAACTGCAAACCAAAGATACCGATGCGCAAAAGGGCGCAATTTTAACGTTTAAGACAAAGAAGGGAGACCCGCTAAACGTAAAAGTAGCGACTTCGTTTATAAGCATGCAACAGGCCGAATTGAATTTTGAAAGGGAAGTTGCCAACAATTCTTTCGACGAATGCAAGGCTTTTGGCATGGCACAATGGAACAAGTATCTTTCGAAAATAGACGTATGCGACGACGACATAGACGATTATCCGAACGTGAAAATGTTCTATACGACTTTCTTTAGAACATTGCTGTTCCCGCGCGACTTTTACGAAATAGACAAAGACGGCAACGAAATACACTATAGCCCCTTTAACGGAAAGATAGAAAAAGGGAGAATGACCACCGACAACGGCTATTGGGATACTTTCAGGGCGGTTCACCCTTTCTTTAATTTGCTTTTGCCCGAACAGAGCGAAAAGGTTTTAGAAGGCATGCAAAATACATTTAAAGAGGGCGGTTGGTTCCCCGAATGGGCGTCGCCTGGGTATGTAAATTGTATGATTGGCTCGAACTCGTCGTCGATTGCGGCAAGCGCGTATTTGTTTGTATCTAAAAGCGCGGCCGACGGCGAAGTTTTGTGGCAGGCAATGAATAAGGGGGCAGAATCTTTCTGCGAAAAGAACAACTCGCTAGGCAGGGCGGGAGCTAAGGAATACAACGCCCTAGGCTATGTTCCAAACGACATTAACCTAAGGGAAAGCGCGGCGCGCACGCTTGAATATGCGTATGCCGACTATTGCATTATGAAGTTTGCACAGAGCCTGGGCAAAGACAAAGCCACTATAGAAAAGTTTGCAAAACGCGCCCAAAACTACCGCAATTTGTTTAACGAAAAATATTCGCTTATGGTTGGCCGCAATTCTAAGGGCGAATTTAAAAAGAATTTCAACCCCGTAGAGTGGGGCGGCGACTTTACCGAGGGCAATTCGCTGCAGTATACCTGGAGCGTTTTCCACGATATAAACGGGCTTGCAAAACTTATGGGCGGCAAGGAAAAGGCCGCAAAACAGCTAGATGATATGTTTGCAATGGCTCCCATTTTCGACGTTGGCGCCTACAAGATTGTTATACACGAAATCAGGGAAATGCAGATTATGAATTTCGGGCAATATGCGCACGGCAACCAGCCCATACAGCACGGAGTATACATATACAACTGGCTTGGTCAGCCGTGGAAGGCGCAGTATTGGGCAAGGCAGATAATGCAAAAGCTGTATAAGCCCGAAGTTGCGGGCTATTGCGGCGACGAAGACAATGGGCAAACTTCGGCTTGGTATGTGTTGTCGGCTTTGGGTTTTTACCCCGTATGCCCCGTAGACGGCGAGTTTGCAATAGGTTCGCCCCTGTTTAGAAAGGTGAAAGTTGCAATGCCAAACGGCAAAACCCTTACAATTAAGGCAAAAAACAACTCTCCCGAAAACGTATACATTAAGTCGCTAAAAATTAACGGCAAAAAGCACGACAAAAACTTCTTTACATTCGACCAGCTTAGAAACGGCGGCGAAATTGTAATGGAAATGTCCGACAAGCCGAATACATCTAGGGGCGTTGCCGAAGAAAGCGCGCCAAGCTCGATGACAAAGTAGCTTTTAGTGTTTTTTTCGCAGGAGAAAAACCGCGTTCCGATTCTTTATCGAGCGCGGTTTTTTGTCGCGTCGCTTTCTTTGTCGGGCCTGCAAATTTAGGCAAAAAGCTTCTTGGCTTGCGTTTTTGGCGGATGTTTTCTTTTATGCTTTTATGAATTGTGTAATGTTCGACACTATCGACGAAATGTCTTTTTTGCCCCTTTCCGACGAAAGGGCCGGACATATAAAAAAATATTTAAAGACGGAAAACGGCGGCGAGATTTTTGCCGCGGTAAAAAACGCCTTTTTGTGCAAGGCAAAAGTGTGCGAAAAGCCGGGCGGCTATTCGTTTGAAGTTGCCGAAAGGCTGTTGTGCGCGTGCCCCATGCAAACAACGGTTGTAATGGCGTTTGCCCGCCCGCAAATTGCGCAGAGAATTTTGTTTGAATGCGCTTGCTTTGGGGTAAAAAAACTTTGCTTTTACGCCGCCGAAAAGGGCGAAAAAGACTATATGAAAGCCTCTTTGTATTCGGACAAAGAATGCGAAAAATGGTTTGTTAAGGGCGCCCAGCAGGCGTGCAACTGTTTTGTGCCCGAGCTGAAATGCTATGAGTCGCTTGAAAAATGTCTGGAAAGCATGCCCGAAAGCCCAGACACATTAAGGGTTGCCCCCGATATTTACGAGGCTACCGAAAAGATGTCGAAAGTGCTTATGGCGGCGGCAAAACAAAAAACCCTGCTCGCCTTTGGGGCTGAGCGGGGTTTTAACAATGCCGAAAGGGATATTTTGCGCAAGAACGGGTTTGTTTTGGCAAATATGGCTTCCGACAGGGTAATGCGCACCGATAGTGCGCTTATTGCGGCTTTAAGCCTACTTTACGCCGTCGAGGAACTCAAGAGCTAGCGAGCCGTCTTTATTCTGCACAATTCTGCGGTAGTAGCAGCCGAAGCGCGATTCGCCTTTTTCGTTCTTTGTATGGCAGCAGCCCTTGCCCATAAGTTTTACTTTGTAAACAACCGAATTTTGTTCGCAGTTAATTAGAACGTCTACTAGCCTTAAAAAGTCGCCCGAAGTTTTGCCCTTAATCCACAATTCGTTTCTGGAGGTAGACCAAAAGGTTGCCATGCCCTCCTTAAAGGCTGTTTCTAGTGCTAGCTTGTTTGCATAGCCTACGATAAGCACTTCGCCGCTTTCGGCGTCTTGCGCTATTGCGGGTATAACGTCGCAGTCGCAGGCGGCAATTTTCTTAAGCTTTGTAAAATCTATATTGCAAACTGTCGATTCTTCTATTTCCTTACTCATAATTGTTGCATTAAAATCGAAAATTTGCGCCTATTGCAAAACAATTTTTAATAAATTTTCAAAAAAACGAAAAAAAATATTGACGGCATCAAAAATAAAGGGCAATTTTGACCTTTCATAAATGAAAATGTCGATTAGTCGATATTTTTATTTCCAACCTGCCTCGGTAGCTCAGTTGGCAGAGCACGTCCTTGGTAAGGACGGGGTCGGCGGTTCAAATCCGCTCTGAGGCTCAGGACGGAACTTTATTATAATCACACAACAACAAACAACAAAGAGAAAAAATCATGCCTAAGGAATCATTCAATAGGACAAAGCCACACGTTAATGTCGGCACAATCGGCCACATCGACCACGGTAAAACTACACTTACGACTGCAATCTTGAAAGTGCAGTCCGACAAGGGCTTGGCTCAGTTCAAGTCTTATAAGGATATCGCTAAGGGCGGTACAGTTCGTGACGAAACTAAAACGGTTACAATCGCCGTTGCTCACGTTGAATACGAAACAGAAAAACGCCACTACGCTCACGTTGACTGCCCCGGCCACGCCGACTTCGTTAAGAACATGATTACTGGTGCTGCCCAGATGGACGGTGCTATCCTCGTTGTTTCGGCTGCCGACGGTCCTATGCCCCAGACACGCGAACACATCTTGTTGGCTCGTCAGGTAGGCGTTCCCCAGATCGTAG
>JAXFOH010000132.1:0-35264 GCA_034180465.1 Opitutales bacterium | reverse complement strand
AGCGACTTTACATGGTCTCCCGAAAGCGTGCAGCTAGACTTGCCGAGGGCTTGGTGCGACAAGAAAAACCACAAGTTGTATATGGAAAAATTGAGGCCAAAATATGTAAAGATGTCGAAGATTGAGCCTGTGGTAAAAACGGTAAAAGTGGACAAAGACGGCGTTATAGATTTAAGCCACACGTTTTGCGGAAATAGTGCAGTGTTTTTCGAAATTACGCCCGTCGAAAAGTAGCTAAGTGCGGTAAATTTTTGGGAATGTGCTCTAAAATAGCCTTGTGCTTGGAGCACATTTTTTATACGCTTATTTTGATATGAAAATTTTGAAGATTGCATTGGTTTTGGCGGTGTTGGCCGCCGTTTTTTCGGGGTGTACATCTACCGACGACAGGGGAGTAACAATTTCGAAAGGCTTTTTCAGCCAAAATTGCGAAACTATGCAACAGTATTTGTCTTAACGCTTTATTTTGTATGACAATGAAAAAATTATTAACAATAATATTGTGCGCATTTGCAATTTCGGCCTTTGCACAGAGCAAACACACAACAACGCCTATATTTAAAAGTTGCGACAAACTTTTGGTCACGGGCTATCAGGCTTGGTTTAGATGCCCGCTCGACGGCGGCAAAGGCAAACTTTTTAGGCTGTACGACCCGGAAACTTGCAGGGTTGATATGTGGCCGGATATGCGCGAATACGAAAAAACCTACGATACAAAATTTTTGGAAAAAGACGGCAAACCCGCTCAAATGTTCAGCTCGCTAGACTATTCTACAAGCGAATTGCACTTTAAGTGGATGAAAGAATACGGTATAGACGCCGCCTTTGTGCAGAGATTTTACTACCATACAACCCGCAAGGGAGCAGATTGGCAAGACTGGGTAAAAATTATGGGCAACTGTATGAAGGCTTCGCAAAAATATAAAGTCGGTATGATTGTTATGTACGACTTAAGCGGTATGGGCGGCAAAAAAGTCGCCGACGGCCTTATTAAAGACTGGAAAATGCTACTCGACGAACTGGCACTTACTTCTAAAGATACCTACGTTTTCCATAACGGCAAGCCCCTTGTATGTATATGGGGAATAGGGCTTAACGACAGGCTTAACTTTGTGCAGGATACTGACTTAGTTAAGTTCCTAGACTTTTTAAAGAACGATCCCGTTTACGGCAACTGCTCTATTATGATTGGCACTGGTGCTGGCTTTAGGAAGGTCGATGGCGACTGCTCTAAGGCAAAGCCCTATTTGCACGATTTTCTTAAGAAATATGCCGATATTGTTTCTCCGTGGAATGTTGGGCGTTATAACTATAATAAAAAAGAAGGCAAAATGATGGCTAAGAAAAATATTTTTGCCGATGTTGTTTCCGAGGACGTAGAGTGGTGCACCAAAAACAATATTTCGTATATGCCCACAATTTATGCGGGTTTTTCGTGGCATAATAAGATGAAAAACAATCCCAAATTTGTGAAATCTTCGCAGCTTAACAAAGTGCCAAGACTTGGCGGAAAGTTTTTCTGGGAAATGGGCAAAGAGGCTGTGGAAGGCGGCGCAAATATGATATATATTTCGATGTTCGACGAAATAGACGAAGCTACCGCAATATTCAAACTCCGTAAAGAACCGCCCATGGCCGAAGGATGCCCCTTTGTAGGCACCGAAGGCGTTGCCGAAGATCACTACCTGTTTTTGGCATCTAAAATCAGCGAAATGCTAAAAACCGGCAACATTGTCGACGAAATGCCCAAAAGAAAATAAAACAAATAAAATATGCAAAAGAAATGAACTCGAGATGGGCGGGAACCTGCCTGTCCAAAAGGAGCTTCGTCATTCCCCTAACTCTTTCGCGTTGTCCTTGGATTCTGCAAAAAGCCTCTTTAAATGAATAAGTACTGTCAACAAAAAATTGATAATATTAAAACACTATTTTTGACGATGAGCGTAATATAAAAAGCCTTTCTAAAACGGCAGATTATCGTCTTCGGCTTCGAGGGGTTTAGAAACTATTGGATAAAGCGAATTGCCTAATTCGGCGGTATTGCGCACGCGGTTTTTCTGTAAGAAAAGAATTTAACGCTTTAGCATTGATAACAAACTGCATTTCCTACCATACAACGTTTCCTCCTATTAACGACCGTTTAAAAATCTATGCAGGCAATAACGAAATGCAGGAAATAAATTCGTCTACTGTGCCGACTTTCCAACAGTGGCAAACAATGGCGGGGGACTGGTACGCTCGTTTGCTTGATAGAGCCTGAAATAACCCCAGTGGGCTCGATCTATAAAAAAACCGTAAAGAAATGCCAAGCGCGATGATTAAATTCGTTAAATGTTTCTAGTCACAAAAAAGCCCCTTGCAACAAACTTGCAATCATAATGCAAACCCATCGCAAAGGGGCTTCAAAATATCGCGTTTTTTCAAAAAATGCTTAAACGTATGGCACAATTACCTCAAATCTTATGGCGCGATACAATAATATGTAGTTTGTATATTTTTTGCGAATGGTGTCTTTTTGAGGTTAATGAGGTTTTTAATAAAGCGCAACAAGCGCACAACAAGAATATAAGTATTATGGAGTTGTAAAAGACTATTTAGAATTAGTCTTGGTGGCTAAAACGCTTTTAAATAAAACGTATTTAATAATGCGAATATATCATTAAGCTGATTTAAAAGGCTATTTAATAGCGAGTTTGCATTTGCATTAAAAAGGTGGCATCGATATCGATGCCACCTTTTGTTAAAATCTTTCAATAAAGCCGTTTGTTTATCCGAAATTCGGAGAAATTGGGCAGCTTTATGCGAAACTACGGATTTAAGATATTTTGCGAGCCGCCTTTAATGGCTTGCGAAATGTTGTAGGTACGCTGTGTTTGCTTGTAAACGTGCAAGACGCCTTGCTTTGTGTTTTCGTCTCTAAGCGATGTGTACCATTCAACATGGCCGTCGGCAAAAGCAATGTGGCCGCCGTCTGTGCCGAATACGCCGTTTTCTTCGTCCCACATACCGCTGGGTTTAAGACCCCTTGTCCAGATTAGGGGAACTGTGGCTTCTGCGTTTGCCAAAACTGCGTTTGCAACCGACCAGCTTACGGGGAATTTGTTGAATTCGGGATCTATAGACCAGTTGTTGCCAACTTTCCTTGCTACGTTAACGGGCATTGCCGCATTTTCGCCGTCGAGCTTGGCAAGAACTTTCGGGTCGTTCGAAAGAATCCACATTTCGGGGAGGTTCAAGTCGGCCTTTTCGGCGAGAACCGCCGCCCATTGCCATACATCGGGTTTGGAAACTATGTGCTGTCGTTGACCCATTTTAACATAGTTCATCCAAGCCTGTGCGATCTGACGCGCGTTATTCATCGACTTTACCTTGGGGCCCGTGCTTGTAAATTTACTCATTGCAGGGTAAAGCAAGCCTGCCAATACGCCGATAATACCTACGACGATAAGAAGTTCGATTAGGGTAAAAGCTCGTTTGTTTGATTTTTTCATTTCAGTAGATTTAATTATTATTTTTGTTGGTAAAAGGTTTGTTAGAGTAATTCGGAATATAACACGAACTACTCTTAACAATCAAGCTTTTTTTATTAGTAGGGAAGGGGGAACTTTTTGCATAGGTCCAAAACAATGTCTTTAGCCTTTGCAATGCTTTCTTCGCTTTCGGGGTTTGCCAAAACAATGCTTATTGCCTGAGCAATTTGCTTCATTTCTTCAACGCCCATACCGCGCGACGTTACCGCCGCAGTTCCCAACCTTACGCCGCTTGCCTTAAAGGGCGAGCGTGTTTCGAAAGGCACTGTATTTTTATTCGTTGTAATGTTCGCCTTTTCGAGAGCAGCTTGCGCGTCTTTACCGGTCAAGTCGGGGTGGCTTGTTCTAAAGTCTAATAACATAAGGTGGTTGTCGGTTCCGCCCGAAACAAGCTTAAAGCCTTTCTCTTTTAAAGCTTCCGCCAAAGCTGCGCAGTTGGCAACAACCTGCTTTGCGTATTCTTTAAAATCGTCACTGGCTGCCTGTTTAAAGCAAACCGCCTTTGCCGCTATAATGTGCATTAATGGCCCGCCCTGATTGCCGGGAAATACAGCAGAATCTATCGCCTTTGCGTATTTTTCTTTGCACATAATTATGCCGCCACGGGGGCCGCGCAAAGTTTTGTGTGTTGTTGTAGTTACAAAGTCGCAATAGGGAACTGGGGTGGGATGAACGCCCGTTGCAACCAAAGCCGCAATGTGTGCAATGTCGGCCATAAGCATTGCGCCGCATTTTTGCGCAATTTCGCCCATTCTTTTAAAGTCTATAATTCTGGGATATGCCGAGGCACCTACAACAATCAGTTTGGGCTTTTCCGCCAAGGCTTGTTCTTCAATCTTGTCGTAGTTCAGCATTTCGGTTTCCTTATCTACGCCGTAGCTTACAATATTGTACAGCTTGCCCGACATATTCATCGGGTGGCCGTGGCTTAGGTGGCCGCCGTGGTCTAGCGAAAGCGATAAGATTTTATCTCCAGGCGTAAGCACTGCCGAATATACGGCCAAGTTTGCCTGCGAGCCAGAGTGGGGCTGAACGTTAACGTGTTCGGCGCCAAAAAGAGCCTTGGCTCTGTCTATTGCCAACTGTTCAATAACGTCTACAAACTGGCAGCCGCCGTAGTATCTCTTTTTTGGATAACCTTCGGCATATTTGTTTGTCAAGGTAGAGCCGGCCGCTTCCATTACTGCCGGATATGTGAAGTTTTCCGACGCAATCAATTCGATATGCGTTTGTTGGCGGTTTGTTTCCGAGCGTATTGCATTGAATACTTCGGGATCGAGTTGTTTTAGGGGAATTGCGCTTATTGCTTTATTCATAATTCGGGTATATTAGCTATTATAGTTGTGAAATGTCAAGTTTAGCAGGCCGAGATTTTTTCGACTCTGCGAAGGTGTCTGCCGCCCTCGAATTGGGTGGACAAAAATATATCCACCAATTTTTTTGCCTCTTCGAAGGGAGTGTAGCGCGCGCCCAGGCAAAGAACGTTTGCGTTGTTGTGGCGGCGCGTCATTTCGGCCATATTTTCGTTCACGCAAAGGGCGGCTCTTATTTTGGGGAATTTGTTTGCGGTAATGCTCATTCCTATGCCCGTTGTGCAAATTAAAATGCCGTAGTCGCTTTCGCCGTCTGAGACTTTTTTTGATACCGCCTTTGCATAGTCGGGGTAGTCTACGCTTTCTTTGCCAAAACAGCCGCAGTCGTCTACAGTTATTTGTTCAGATTTAAGATATTGGCAAACTTCTTCCTTTAAGTCGAAGCCGCCGTGGTCGCTACCAATGCTTATTTTCATAGTTTTTTCTGCAAAAATTTAATTAGGGCGGGAATGCCCGAGACAATTTCGTCGCGTACGTTGTCGTATACCTTTTGAGACATTCCAAAGGGGTCTGCAATATCGGCGGCGTTGCCGCTTTTGCCCGAAAGCGAAAGCAGCGTAAACGAGTTTTCGGGCAGGCTGTCGCCAAAATATGCCTTTGCTATTTGCAAGTGCATATCTTCCATCGCAACAAGTACAAGGCACGTGCTTAAAAGCTCTTTTGTAAGCTGCTGGGGCTTGTGATTGCTAAGCAAAATGCCGACTTTTGCAAGTGCCTTTACCGAATTTGGCGAAGCATAGCCGCCGACCGCTGCGCTTGTGCCCGCCGACATAACGCGCAATCTTTTTAGCGGACTGCCTTCGGGCAGTGCCGCAATTGCGTGTTTAAGCAATGCTTCGCCCATCGGCGAGCGGCAAACATTGCCCGTGCAAAGGAATATTACACTGTCGCGTTTGTTCGGCATTTTTATTTCTTGTTTCTTGCCAACTGGCGGTGTGCAATGTCCTTGCGGTAATATGCGCCTTCGAACGAGATTTGCGATACCAAAGAATATGCCTTTTTAAGGGCGTTTTCAAGCGTGTCGCCTGTTGCCGTAACGCTTAAAACCCTGCCGCCCGAAGTTATTATTTTGCCTTCGGCGTTCTTTTTTGTGCCGCTATGTATTATGTAGGCGTCTTCGGGACACTTGTCGGGAAAACTTATAACTTTCCCCTTTTCGTAGGCGTTAGGATACCCCTTCGAAGTCATTACAACGGTGGCCGCAAATTCGTCTTTAATTTCGCATTTATTCGGGTCTAAATTGCCGCAGGCGGCATCAAACAAAATTTCGAGCGCATCTGACTTTATAAGCGGCATTAAAACCTGGCATTCAGGGTCGCCAAAACGCACGTTATATTCTACAACCTTTGCGCCTTGTTTTGTAATCATTACGCCAACATACAATGTTCCGCGGTAGTCTATGCCCTCGGCTGCCAAAGCGTTCAGGGTGGGCTGTATTATATTCTGCCTTACGTCGGCTTCAACTTCTTTTGTAACAACTGCGGCGGGGGCGTATGCACCCATGCCGCCGGTATTTAACCCTTTGTCGCCTTCGCCAATACGCTTGTGGTCTTGACTGGGCGGAAGCATAATATAGTTCTTGCCCGAAACAATAAGCATTATACTGGCTTCTTCGCCTTCCATTTTTTCCTCTACAACAATTTCGGCGGAACTTTCGCCAAAAGACTTGTTTAAAAGCATATCTTTTGCCGCCAAAATCGCCTCTTCTTTGGTTTCGGGAATTATAACGCCTTTGCCCGCCGCCAAGCCGCTGGCTTTTACAACAACGTTAAAAGGCACACTTTCTATATAGCTCTTTGCGCTTTCAAAGTCGGTAAAATTTTTGCCCATTGCGGTTGGGATATTGTTCCTCTGCATAAAGGCCTTGCTGAAGGCTTTGCTGGCTTCCAGCTGCGCGCCGTCTTTGTTGGGGCCGTAAACTGCAATGTTATTTTTCCTTAAAAGGTCTGCCAAGCCAAGCGAAAGTGGCACTTCGGGCCCGCAAATAACAAAGTCTATTTTTTCGGCCTTGCAAAACTCGAGAATCTTGTTCAGGTCGGTTGCGGGGATATCTACACTTTGGCAGTCCTGCGAAATGCCTCCGTTTGCGGGTGCGCAAAATATTTTTGCCGCCAAAGGCGAATTTGCAACGGCTTTAACTATGGCGTGCTCGCGGCCGCCCGAACCGATAATCAATACATTTAATTTGTCTTTCATAAAAAATTAAACTGCCTTTCTGTATAGCGACAACGCCCATGCCATCATTATAATATTAGGTATCCACGCCGCCATTGCAGGCGTTAAAAGGTCTTTAGAGCCTAAGGCTGTAAAGATGTTTGTAAGCAAATAATACGCAAAAAACAGCCCAACCGTCTTTGAAACACCAACCATAGGGTTTGTTCTAACGCCCGCAACCGAAAAGGGAATTGCAATGGCTACAACTATGAGGCATACAAAGGGACTTGTTAGCATACTTTGCAGCTGAACGCTGTAGGGCAGCATTTCATTTTTTTCGCCCAAAATATCTATCAAGTGTCTAAGCTCGAGCACCGACAGGTCTTTGGGGCGTTTTATGGTAAGCTCCATAATGTCGGGGTCTTCGCCAAAATCTTTAAAAGTTTTTTCCTTAAACTTAAGTGTTCTTATTGCATTGGACGTTTGCGCATCGAAAAACACTTCAAAGCCGTCTTTAAACGTCCAACACTGGCTTTTTTCATTATAAAAGCCGTATTTTGCCCTTACGGCGTGCGTTTCGCGGCTTTGATTGTCTAGCACATGAACTTCCACGCCTTTGGCTTCGTTTGTAGACTTTACAAATTCGCGCACAAACCAAATTCTTGAATTTTTGCGGTTGTTGAACGACAGATGGTTTATTATGTCGTTATTAGAAGTTTTATGTGCTTTCCTTTCGCCTGCAAGGCGCAGGGCTTCTATGTCGGCACGGCCGGCCTGCACGGCTTTGGGAACAATGTCGGCATTCAAATAAAATAGTAGAACCGAAAGGCAAATGCCCGCCGCCCACAATGGCCTTGAAATGCGCCAAATTGTCAGGCCTGCAGCCCTCATTGCAATGATTTCGGAATTTCTGTGCAATGTGCCCAACGAAAAAATTATAGACAAAAGCAGGCTTATGGGCAAAACCACAGGAATGTAGGAGGGCAGTTTTAACGCGTAATATTTTGTTATGGTGGCCGCATTTGCTCCGTACGAAATAAGGTCGGGCAGGTCGCTATAGGCATCGTGCAAAATCAATATTCCCAAAGTAACAAACATTGCTCCGAAAAATATCTTGAACCATTGCGAAAAAATGTACCTGTCGAGTATAAACATAAACCGATATTGCCTTAAAAAATTTCCGACCCATTCTATTGTTTTGTTTTAATATGTAAATATTTTTTATAAAATAGATTGCAAAAAGAAATAATTTGTTTAGAAATTCTAAAAAAATAAAAATATGAAAAATATCGGTGAAAGACTTGAACAGGCTCGCGTTGCGCGCAATATTTCGCTAAAAGAAGTTGCAGCAAGGCTGAAAATTAGAGAAGAATATTTGTTCTCGATGGAAAAGAACGACTTTTCCTATAATATGCCCGACGTTTATCGTAGGGGCTTTTTGCGCTTATATGCCGAATTTTTAAAGCTTAACCCCGACGAAATTATGCAGGAATACAAGGCTATGTCGATGGTGCAAGACGCCCATAGCAAGCACTTGGGCGCGCAAATTTTGGGCAGAATAACGGCCTCTGAACTGTCGCAAGACGACACACCGGCAACCGACGGCGACAATTTGGACGTTTCGGGCAGGTTTGAATCGGGCAAAGACTATTTCGGAACGTCGCCAAACCCATTAGATAGCGACGGCGACGGCAAAAAATACCTAAAGATTGCAGCGGTTTTTGTTGCAACAATAGCGGTTTGCGCCTTGCTGTTTTGGGGGCTAAGCGCATTGCTTTCAAAATCGCTTAAATCAAACACCGAAAATTCCGAGACTACACCGCAGGAAACAATAGTTTCGCAAACGGCTGCTTTAAACGACTATACTTTGGGTATTTTGTGTACTGGCGATAGCGACACTTACATAAACTTGCATTACCCCGACACAGCAAACAGCCCCATTTATGCTGGAGCCATAAAAAGCGGCGAAAAAAAAGAGTTTAAAGTGTCTGGCAAAGTGGTAATGCGCGTAACCGACATAGAAAAGATTAAAATAGAGAAAAACGGCGAAGTGCTTGATTTTCAAAAGAAAAAACCTATGCGCGGAATAAAAACGTTAAGTATAAATCCGCCAGCAAAATAAAAAAATATTATTTTTTCGCAAAAATATACTTGACTTTCGCAAAAATATACATTTTATTCCGCTATAGTTTTACAACTTATACATTAAGTGTGTGCAGAAATTTTAACATCTATTCTGAACATTAATCAAACAAAAAAACGAGGCAAAAAAATTATGGCGAGACCAAAAGGAAGTCTAACAAGAGCACCTGGAATGACACAAATCTCGATTAGTCTCCCCAAGAAATTGGTGGAACAAATCGACAAGATGGCAGATGCAGAAAACAGGAACCGTTCGAACTTTATTGCTAACACATTATTCAATTTGGCACAACGTTCGTTGGCTGTTGCTGAACCCAAAAAAATTTTAAAATAAGTCTTTTTTGATTATATGAGTTTATTGAGGGCAAAACGTTAAGTTTTGCCTTCTTTTTTCTACATTTGTTGGTTTATGTTTTGACATTTGCCGTATACCAATGTAGCTTAAGATGATTATATTTATAGTCTGACAATTACAATATTTTTATAAAAGTGGGTAGAGTAGAAAAATTTTTATTTGTATCTTCCATATTCCTGTTGTTTGGTTATTACGGGCTCTTGAATGTGGTAATGGTAATGGGTTTTCCTAGCTATTTTATGTCGGTGTGCATTAGGGGATATATTTTGGGATCTTCGCTATACTTATTGGCTGTAAGCTATGCAAGGCACTCTTTCCCCGAATTTACAAGGCCAATATATTTTTTCTTTGCCTATGTTGTCTTATTTCTAACAGTCTTTGCTTTTGATAACTTTTCAAGCTACTACCAAAGCACTGCGCCTAACGTTAATATTAGTTTTAAACAGTACTATTTATATATAATAGTGTTTATCTACTTTTCATCTTTCTTTTTGTTCTTTGTAGACCGCATTCGCTTTAACTACATTATAAATAAACCAATTATTTTTTATGCTGGCTTTATGTTTGCCGTGGTTTTGGTTTTATTGGTAAATAGAGGAGCTTTATCTACATTGTCGCTAGAAGGTTCATCAGCATACAATATTAACAGAGCTCAAACGGGTACGGCAGCAACGCTGTATATAATGGCGTTATATTATTTCTTTTTCTCGAATACCCTAATAAAAAAAGTATTATTGGGTGGTGTCGGTATATTGCTTTCGGTTTTAAACCTTGTTATCTCCGACAGTAGAACTTCGGTTTTAACCTTTATCGTTATAACAATGTTTTATGCTTTTTACATTATCAGGTACGTTAAAAAACATATATTTTCGGTTTTGGCTTTGTTTGGGGCTTTATTTCTTGGCGCTACCTTGTCTTTTCCATTCATATCACAAAGTAATGCATATGCCAGATTCTCAAAAATCCTTTTCTTCATGCAGGAATATACGTTAACTGGAAGTACCGAGTTTGACAGGATAGACTTGTTCAATGCCGGTTTTTCGGAATTTTTGAAATCTCCAATATGGGGAGGTTCGGTATTTATTCCCGGCAGTTTGTATACTCACTTTGCTCCGCTGGATATTTTGATGACTACGGGAATAATTGGAGCTGCAATAACTATTGTTATTTGCATTGGAATGTTCAGAGGCTTTGTATTTTTCCTGAAAGAAAAACAAACGTCGTGGATATGCGCACTTTCAATCGCATTCTTTATTAATTGTCTTACATCGGGTTGTTCTTTCTCGATAATATCGTATATTCCTGCATTGCTTTTAATTGCCGATGCAATGAGAATGGAAACTCCATTGCCATTGTATAACAAAATCAGAATAAGTTTGAGGCGCTAAAAGCTGAAATTATATACGGAACAACTTTAATGGTCTGTTATATTCTCTATTTTGGGTGCAGGATTTGGTGTTCGAATATGTTATATGCAATACGAAATATGCCAAACTAAAAAATTAAGCGAAGCTATGAGCCGCAACGCGACAGTGTAGGATTATATTTAATTGGCAATAATACGGAAATTTTAAAAGAAAAATACAAACCAAATCACACGAAAGTTTTCATAACCGTTGTAAGCTACAAAAACGCAAAATATATAGGCATATAGGCAAACTAGTGTAACGCTACTTCGATACAAATGCTGAATAAATGGAAGTGCTATTCTCCAAAGGCGGAAAAATGAAAATTCTAAAAAAGGAAATTCGCGGCGATACGCTTTATTTAACAGTGAAAAAATCGCAATGAAGAGGTCGTTGGCTGTAATAATTTTTACCGCATTTAAGGCGGGCGACATACTTCTCTATAAAATACGGAACAGTATTTGGGTGTCTATTTGGTTGCGAAATGTTATGGAGTTCTGCAAGTTCATCAAGACGTTCATATCGTTCTTTTTCATTTATACACTTGTTTTCGCGCCCACGTTCCCACTATTTGTTGATAAACTCAAAGAGCGGATCAGAACACTCTCCAATTCCCAATTCCATGCTCCCTACCATCTGATATTTCATGTAAAAGTCAATATTTTTTAAGACAGTGGTTTTAAATGCTTAAAATCACAATATCGCAAGATGGTGACGCCTGTAAATATCTAGGTGTATGGCTTTTGTGTTTTGGCAAAAAGATTTGTTTTTTCTTTAGCTTATCGGGCACAAAAAAAGCCGCAAAGTTGCGGCTTTTTTTGTTGAATTCTTTATAATTAGAATTCGTAGCGGAGCTTGAGCATACCCCAGTCGGCATCGTCTATGCCAGTGAAGTGGGTGGGGTAGAAGTCGTGCCCATATTCGATGGAAGCTACCATATGGAACGAGAATTTCCACGAAAATTCGCCGCCTACTGTTGTGTAGTGCGAGATAAAGTAGTTGCCGCCGATTGCATTGTAGGAATATTTTGCCGCAAAAGCGAAGTTCTTAGCAAACGAAAATTCTACGCCGCCGCCCAATTTCCACGTAAGATTGATACCATCGGGTTCAACGTCTGCCGAATTGAAGTGCGAGTACATACCACCAAAGCCGCAGTCGGCATAGGGGGTAATTACAAAGTTTTCAGCTGCTACAAATCTGTAGAAAGGACGGAAATTCAACGGGAAGTTGAATGTTTGGTAGTTGTCGCCTGCGTTTACGCCTAGGAAGTTATATTTTAGGGGAACGTTAATGTCCAAACCGAAGGTTTCGTCGTCGGAAAGGAATACATTGATGTTGCCTTCTAAAACTGCGCCCAACGAAGCACAATTGCCGCCTACGCCAGCGTCGAGATTGCCGCCACCAAGACCAAAGACCACATAGCTTTTGCCCAATGCCGAAGTGAATTCGGGCTTTGCTTTTTGTACAACCTGTTGTTGTGCAGGTTGTGCGGGTTGTACTGCCTGAGCAGGTTGTGCGTTAACTTGTTGCTGGGCATTCGCAAAAGAGAACGCAGCAAACAAAGATACTAACGATATTATAGCTTTTTTCATAGTCTGTGTTATAGTTTATGATATAGCAAAGAATGAAAGGTTTTTTAAGCTGGTTTGTCAACATTATTTTTTGTCTACAAAACAGTCTAAAAAACCTTTTTTATGCGTAAGTTTTAAGATTAACTTATTTGCCTTCTACAAAAAGCACAAAAGCGGGATATTTCTTTGCAAGTTTTTCGAAGCCCAAGTCGCCAAAGCTTATTGTAAGCTTATTGTTGCTTATCGAAAAGTTTTTAATTTCTTTTGGCGTTTTTTCGGTTAAATTCTGCACAAAAACTTTTATGTCTTTTACATTGTTAGGCAGCGCGAAAGTAAGCGTATTGAATTGCCCGAACACACCTATTTTGCGGTTTAGGCAGTTTTCGTTTACAAAGGTGTCTGTCTGGTAATTGCGGTTTTCGTCGCGCTCTACAAAAGATACGCACAAGGTTCCGTTGGGGTGCTTTGTAGCCAAAACGTAGGGTTTTAAAGCGTCTTTTTGGGCGATTTTAACCTCGGGTAAATCCATATTGCCCCTTACAATAACCGCGGGTGCGCTTTGCTCTATGGGCGGCAAGCTTTGGTCGGTACGTTTTTTGAAAGCATCGGGCAAATTCTTTACTTTTTTAAATTCGCTAAGCCTTTCGTTAGAAACTTTAATGGGCAATTCTTTTGCCGCCAAAGCGGGGGCAATTCTTTGCCAGTGAATAAAAGCCGTAAATTCGCGCGCGCGCCTGTGGTCTATAGCCCTCATTTCGCCGCAAAAACTTGCAAGGCCTGCTCCAATTTTCGGGTTGTCTTCGCAGGTTAAAAACAAATTAAGCTGTTCTTCGTAGCCGAAATTTAGCTCGTACACGCAACGGTCTAGCGTAACAGAATTGCCGTAGGTATCGTAGGTTCTAAACAGGGTGGAAAACTCCAAAATTTCGTCGAGCTTGTCTAGCTCTTTGCGCGGAGTATTGGCAAATTTGCCGTCGCCGAAATACTTGCCGTCTTTGAACTGTATGTTGTTTATAAAGTTTGCCGGCAGTGCGGGATACGCGTTTTCTATAATCAATTCGGGGAACTCTTTTGCGGCAAGCTTTGTAAGCATTTTTCTAAAGCGAACATCTAGGCAGTGTATTCCCCAGTCTACTTTCCAATACCTTATATTTGCGTATTTGCTCCAGGCGATGCGTTCTTTCCAAAATTCTATTTGGTTTTCGGGGCTTATCTTGTTGCGGCCGTAGTTTTCGCCGAATTTTTGCGCGCTAATCCACAAAGCACCGCCTAGCCAGCCGTTGGCAACAAGCTTGTCGTTTAGCCACTTTAGCCTTTCTTGCGGCGACATTCCCTTAACCGAGGGGAACCTTGTTTCGTTTAATATGTGCGAGCCGAAAACTGAAATGTTTACGGCAGGTCTTTCGTAGTAGCCAACGTCCCAGCCGTCGTCCAAAATAAAATAGCAGTCTTTCCTAATATCTCCCCAATTTTTTGCCCAGCCATTTTCGCCGAAAACGGTTTCCTCGTTAATGCCGTCGCGCTGCGAAATTTTTGTAATGTCTTTCGCATAGTCGGGCACGGGCTTGCCTCTTTTTATATGGTCTTTATATCTGCCCACTACATTGCTTTGCGAACCCCATGTGCACCAGGTGTTCATTGAATTTTTTTGCGGAGTTTCGGGAATAAGGTTTTCAAGCGCATATGCCGACAAAGCTATGCAAAACGCCGCGGTATATATACAGAATTTTTTAAGTTTCATATAGTTAATACGATTGATAGAATTTGAGGACTTATGCTATTAAAGTTCTAAAGCTTAGTAAAGTAAATTCTATGCTTTAAACAGATTTTTGCGGACACAAAAAAACCGCACCAAATGGCGCGGTTTTCTTATAAATTTATTTTTAGTTATTTTGTAAGTTTTACAATTTCAACCCTGCGGTCTTGCTTTGCCTGAGGCGAATTTTTGTCTACATCGGGGGTTGCGTTCGCTTCGCCAACTGGAAGTCTTTCCATATTGGCGGCATTTACGCCGTTTGTTTCCAAATATTCGCTAACAGCCGAAGCCCTTTTGTCGGAAAGCAAAAGGTTGTATTCTTCGGTGCCGTACCAGTCGGTGCGGCCAACCAAAACCGTCTTAACACTGGGGTTTGCCGAATAGAACTGGGCGGCTTCCTTCAATTTGCCTCTTTCTGAAGAGGGAATTGCGTATTGGTCGAAACCGAAGTAAACCGTGCAAACGATATCTTCGGGATTGATGTTGTTGGGGTCAAAACCGTCTAGCGAGTTGATGCCGCGACCTTTAAGGCCTTCGGCGTCGGCACCGTACGAGCCATCGGGCAAGTTGCCGTTTCTGTCGGCCGAACCCATGGCTGCATTTGTATCGGAAGGCGATGGGTTGTCCCACGATTCGCAAGCCGAAAGCATAAACATTGCCGCCAACATTAAGGAAACTGCGTATAGTTTTTTCATAATCTTTTTAAAATTGTTTAATAAGTTATATTTGATATGTGTTGAAAGATTTTTTATAAAACGGTTGCCTTTGCAAGCATAATATGAGTTTAAACGGAATTTTTTTAGCCGAGTTTATCCATTATGGAAAAGAAAAGCGTGCCCAACAACAAAAACGCCAAGGCTAAAGTCAACGTATAGGCGGCCGACTTTTTTTGCCCTTTGCGGAATATCCAATAACAATAGGGGGCAAAAACCGCCAAAAATTGCCAGCCTAAAAAACACAATCCGCTAAGGAAATAGGCGGCCAAAACTGCTGCAGGCGAAGTTTGCGGTTTGCTATCGGCAACTTGCTGCAAATCCAAAAAGCTTTGCATGGGCACAATTTCGCCGTTGCCCAAGTCTACCGAATGTAGCATGCCCAGCTTGCCGTAGTTTAGCGCGGCCAAAATTTCGGCGCGGCCGTATTCGCCCACAATGCGGCCTTTCCAATATACTTTATATTTTTTCATTTATGCGCCTTTAGCAGTGGCGAGAAAATTGCGGGTTTTTCCAGCAGCTTGCCGTTTTCGTATACAGCAACAACTTTACCCGTTGCAGCCGATATCCCGAAAATTTTGCCGCTGCTTTCTCCAAAGAAATGCGCCGCCGAAAGTTCGTCGACATAACCTACAAAAATCTTCGGGTTTTCCAGCATAGTTTTTGCCAGATTTTTAGTTTCGGTTGCCTCTTTTATGTAGCTTGGCGATTTTTCGGAATATAGCGCGGCTTTTATGTCGTCTAGTTTTGTGGAATTTGCATATATCCACGAAAACGGAGTAAATTCTGCAGCCTTTTCAAGAATAAGTTGTTTGCGTTTTAATGCGCTTTTTGAATATGCAATGCCGCTCGAAATTTCGTGTGTATTTTGGGCTGTAAAAAGCGAATATTCAAGGTAGGCCTTAAAGACGCTGTTTACGTTGGCTTTGGCAACTTCGTCTAAAGCTTCGGGCAAAGTGGGGCGTTTGCGCGCCAATTCCGTTAAAAATTGCGATTCTTTTGAGGGTGTTTTGCCTGTAAGAAGCTCGTTTACCTTAATATATGCGCCCGAAACCAGCTTGCGGCGCATTATGTGTCTTAAAGTGCCGTCTTGTGAAAACTGACGCCCAGTTTGTATAATTTCGTAGCCGCCCGGCCATTCGTTGGTTCTTTCCTTAAGTACCTTGCTTGTATATATTTTTTTGCCGTCTTTGTCGGTATATTCGTATATGTCGTAAAGTTGTTCCCATTCGTTTAATGGTGCAATTTTAGCGAACGAAAATTCTTTGCTGGCATTTTGAAAGGCGCGTTTGCCTATAAGTTCGGCTAAATCGCCGTAAAGCAGGTTTTCTTTTTGCGCTTGGGCATTTTTTATGCTTTTTGCAAAACGTTCGGGCAGTGGGTTTATTACCGACAACTGCTTTAACGCCGAATAAAATTCGTCTAGCGAGCGGGCGTTGTTTATAGCGTTTTGGGCGTTTTTTATGTCCTGCAATCTCATGGTAAACGCGGTATATTTTGAAATATAGTCGTTATACTTTGTTTGATTTAAGGGGTGAAGAGGAACAATTCTCGAATATTTTTCGACAAGATTTTTTAGAATTTGTACTTTTTTGCCAAGCTCGTTTACGGAATTTTCGAAGCTTAATCCGTAGTCGCTGGAAAATGCCGAAATACAGTTCTCTATTTCATTAGACGCAAGCAAAAACTCTTTTTCAAAAGAGCTTTTTACCATGTCTATTAAAATATAAAAACGGCGTTTGCTTGTCTGAATTTTTTCGGAAATTTCGCTTTCGTCTTCTTTTGGCAATTTTTGCGCGCTTTCTTCTAATGCCGCAAATTCGGCATTTGCAGCCTTAAAGATGTTAGAATCTATGGCGTCGGCCTTAATATTGCACAAGGTTTCAAGAGATTTTTCTATTTTTGCCTTTCTATTTTCAAGCATTTGCAAGGTATTTTTTGCGTTTGCAATTTCCCTTTCAAATTTCGGGGCAAATTCCGAATATTGCTTGTCGAAGTACGCCAGGGAGTTTTTCATTTCGCTTATGCTTGGCAATGTTTCGAACTTAGCCACCTCCGACATTGCGGCATTTGCGCGCTCGCTTTTTTTGCTTAAACTAAGGCATAGCATCGCGCACACTGCAATGGCGGCCCCAGCGCAGATTGCAAAGCCAAGTTTCGCAAGTTTTTTAACCTTTAACGCATGTTTGATTGACGCAATTTTTTGCGATACTTTTTTTGCGGAGTCTTCGTCGAAATACTTGCCGTATTTATTTTGCAGTTCGGTAAAGTCAGCCAAGCTTTGGGCTGGGCTTTTGCCTTTTTTAGAATCGCTTTCGAATGCCAAAAGAGCCGCCGTTTTCGCCTTTGCCGAAAGCTCGGTTTTTGCGTGTTCGTCGCGCAAGGCAAAGGCTTTATCTTTCAAAACTTCGGCGTTGTTAAAGTCGCTTTGCGAAACAATGTCGGGGTATTCAAGCGCAATAAGTTTTAATTCGTTGTAAAGCGAAATTGCGGCGCGCCAGTCTTTTGATATGTCCATAGACTTTATTTGGCTTAAAATATCTTGGACGTTTTCCTTTGCGTTTTGCACTTTTATGGCGTCAATTTTTTTGCGGATTTCGCGCCAGCTGTTGCTGTCGGTGTCGAATTCCGAGCTGTTTGCCTCTAAAAAGGCAAAAATTTTTAAGGCTTGTTCGGTGTCGTTGTTTTGCAGTGCAGTTTTAATTTTTGCAAGCTTTTCGTTTACTCGGCTTTTTAGCAGACGCACATATTCCGACTTTATGTCGCTATTATTCGAATTTATGCGCGAAATTGTTTTTATAATTTTTAAGGCATCGTCGTAGTTGCGGCTGCGCATCGCCCTGCGGTAGTCTTTATAAAGCGGGTGGTTTTGCCCAATGTCTTTTGTGTATAGCGACTGCAAAAGCTCCACATAATAGCCGTCAAAATCGGGGGCGCACTCGGCGTTGTATTCACTGCACAAGGCGCGCCATTCGGGCAGCCCTTTAAATTCAAGCAAATTTATTGTATCTAAAACGGGCGGCTCGCTTTCGGCAATTTGCAACGCCAAATAGTCTCTGTTCGAGCGTATAAGAGCCACGCAGCGTTCAAGCCTGTCGGCGCAGGCGTTGCGTATGGCGTTGTATTCGTCGCACAGGCTTTTTATTTCGCTTTCGGTCGGAACGGTTTTGCCGTTTAAAAGCGATTGTATTTTTACTATTAAAAGTTGGCTGTTCATAAAATTATTCTTTCGAAAGTTGCCCTAATAGGCGTTTTGTGCGTTTTAAAAGAGATTTTTTATCGGCAAAATCGCATTTTTCAAGGAACTTTTCGGCGTTGGCACACGCTTTTGCCATTTCCTCCTTTTTAGATTGGCTGGGCTGGGGCGTGCTGTTTAAAGCATCTTCAAAATCACGCAGATTTTTTACTATGGAATTTCGTATTTTTGAATTTATAAAGGAAATATAGTCTTTTTTTATTTCCCTATTTTCGTAGCCGAACCAAATTGCGGTTGCAAAAGAATAGTCTGTGCGGGCAATGGCGTTGTCTATTCTTTTGGCTATTTGCGAAAAAGACTCGCCGCCGTATTCTACGCTGTATTCCTCTTCGGGTTCGTTGTCGACGAACAGCGAAAACGCCAAAACAACCGCAATCGAGCACAAAACGGCAATTACAACCGAGTATATGTATATTGGCTGGAATGTGCGTTCTGGTTTTGTATTTACAACCGTAAATTTTGTATTTGCCTTTTTGGGCTTTGCAGCGGTAAGCGAGAGGGCTTCGGCTTTTGTTAAAACGCCGCTTCTTGCATATTCGCTTAGCCTGCATTCGGCAACGGGCGGGAATGTTGCAGAATCTAAATCTATGGCGTTTGAAGGTTGCAAATCTTTTGGTCGGTTAATACAAACTTTCCATTTGTAGGATAAAGCTACCTCGCTTGCGCCCAAAGCCGTTGTAAAGGTATAGCTCCATGCCGATTTGCCGTTTACCGTTAATGCCAAAGATTCAGCAAAAAGTTTTAGAATTGTTTTTTGCGGGAATTGTTTTGAAGCGTATAGTTCGCAGTCGTCTTTAATTCGCGGCAAGGCGGCCGTGCCTGTATCTTTAAAAATTTCGCCCCAAGTTTTGCAGGGAACGTGTTTTTCGAACGTGATTTTCGACAAGTCTGGCGGCTCTTTGATTTTTTGCGGAGATTTTGTGTAGGAATTTAGCCAGCTATACTGCAAAAGAATGTCGGCGGGATTAGGGTATTTTGCGATTTCTGCGGCCGATAAAATAAGATGGTGCGAAATGAAGTTTGTGCGTCCCGTATAGTCTTTGCCACAGTCTGCCGAGCGCGTCAGCACAAAATAGTCGCACCCGCAATAGCAGAGTTTGTTTAATGAATATTTTTCTAAAACCGAAGAGTGGTCGAAAATGCTGAATTTTTCGACCATCAAGACAAGCCTTTCGGGCATATTTTCGGTGTGGGCGGCAACGCAAAAGCCCGAGCGGCCCGCCATAATGCCCGAGGGCAAACTTGTATAAATCAGTTCAAACGCCATTGTTTTGCCCTACACGGTTTTTATTAGCCCGTCTATTGTTTGGCTTATAGCCCAAATTGTCGGAACTTCCACATACATCGGGTTTAGCTTTTCTATGTCGGGGGCAATCATACCCGCGCATTCGCCGCTTTCTATCTTTATTGGTGTGTGCCCCAGGGGGCTAACAGCAAAGAACATCGTGTTTTCGGAGAGCGATTCGGCGGTGGAAACTATGGAAGGCTCGGTCGCCATCATAAACTTTCTTATCTTTTCGCTATTGCTTTTTACCGCCGACAAATCCAAAGCATTTCCTTTGTAATAGTCTTGCAAGGGTTCGTCTAAAAGGTCTTTCCATATGTCGAATTTGTTTATTATTATGGCAAGCGGTTTTTTAATTTTTGCCGCCGACTCCATTCCCGAAATTCGCTTAATGCGCACTTCCATTTCAGACATAATTGTGTCTTGCTGGTCTACGCGGCCCGTTATCTTAAGCTGAGGGTCGGGGTGGTCGCGTAGTTTTTCCTTAAAGCCCCTGTTCGAGGCAGGGTCGAAAATAAAGAATATTGCCGCGCTGCTTGCAACGTGCATAGCCCCGGGCGAATCTTCCAAATCTATTCCGGGCTCGAAATGTTCGCCCGCATTGTCGTAGAACACCAAGGCTTTGTCGGAAATTTTGTCGTTCGAAATAGAGTAGGTTAGGGGTTTTGGCAAAGCCACCATTTTGCCGAAGCGTGGGTACTTTTCGTACATTGCGCCTTCAAACGCCGTTTTTGCCAATATGGCGTCTTGGCTTGTTGTCGCCGAAAACAGCTTGTTTTTCATTAAAGTTAGCATCATATTGCCACTTGGGTCTAAGTCTTTAAAACTTATGCCGAATCGCTGCGCTAAAACGTCTTTAAGCTCTTTTATTAAGACGCTTAGATAATACGACTTGCCCGAGCTTGGCGCGCCTACAATGGAAAATATTTTTGCGTCCAAATCTAAAAAGCCCGATGGCAATTTTTTGCGGCAGTGCGGGCACGCAATGTCGGGGGCTGGCAAGCCCATAGGGTCTAGCGCAATGCCGCGTTCGTTAAACGAAACGGGCAAAAACCTAAGCATTTCGTCGGGCCCCAAAACCGTGTCGCCCCTAAGGCTTTCGTGCGAGGCTATGCTTAGCGCATCGCCAATATCGAAGCTTAAATAGCACATGGGGCAGGTTATCGAGTGCGAATTGTACGAAACCGGGGCGATGTCTAAAGCGGTGTCTAAATTGCCTTCGTTAAATACCTGCGAATAGAAAAAGCCCAAGTTTGAACCCTTTGGAGCTATCGCCAATCCTGCTCCCGTAAGCCCGCGCTTTACAACCGAGTTTTTTAGCGAAACAAATGGCACTTCGTCTTCTATTCTGCCGTTGATTGCGTCGAACAAAAACCAGCGAGACAAGTCTACGCTTTGGGCTTTTTTTAGGGCATTTTCGCCGCAAAACAAGATATATAGACCGTCCGAAAATTGTATTGTGCATTCGCCGTTTTCTACAAGTGTTTCGGCTTCGGGCACTTTAGAATTTATAAGTGCGCTGTCGTCGGAACATCTTCTAAGAATAAAGCCGCCCGATTGGCCGAATAAAAGCTCTAAAGCCTCGAATACTTCGTTTGCCTTTAGCGCGCAGTTATCCGATTCGCCTATTTTGGCGGGGAATTCTTCTGTCTGCGAAATTTGCCCGTTAACGCAGTTTAACAAAACGGCTTTTCTTCCGATAAATCTTTTCGAGTTTCCAAAAAATTTCATACTATATACGATATATTTCGAAACTATTTAAACTATTCTTGCAATTAATTACAACAGAAAATGCAATTTATTTCGAACAAATATATAAATAAATTGTCTAAAAACTATTGACTAGGCTATGGGGCAAATGCTACGATACCCCCACAACAAAGATATATGGAAGATACAGTACTTACTAAATTGCGTTGCGGAGACGAAAAGGCTTTTGGAAAGCTTGTTTCGGACAACTACGCTATGGTGTTAAATCAGGCAAACAAGATATTAAACAATAGGCAGGATGCCGAAGAAGTTGCCCAAGACACCTTCATTAAAGCCCGAAATTCCATCTCGAATTTCAGGGGCGACTGCGCTTTGTCTACTTGGTTGTATCGCATTGCCACAAATTTGGCTAAAAACAAAAGCTGGTATTGGTGGCGCAGAAAAAGGCACGCAAGCGTTTCTTTTGAAGAGCCCGTTGCAAGCGACGACGGCACAAGCATAACTTTTGGCGATGTTATTAAATGCGAAATGCAAACGCCAAGCGAGGCGAACATTACAAACGAGCTTGAAGAGTTTTTGCCCAAAGCAATGGCGCAAATGCCCGAAATCTATGCCCAAGTTTTAAGGCTTAGGAACGAAAACGACCTTTCGTACGAAGAAATTGCCGAAAAGCTGAACATAGGGGTGGGCACTGTAAAAAGCAGATTGTCGCGTGCAAGAGACTTTTTAAGGGAAAAGCTTAACGCCGAAAAATAGGAATGGCACTTTCTAAAAACAGGTTTCAAGAGATTGTAAGCTCTTACCTAGACGGCGAAGCTACCAGTGAGGAGCTTCGCCTTTTGGTGTCGGCAATAAGGGAGAACCCCGAATTTGCCAACATATTCTACGAAAATTGCCGAATCTATATGGCGTCGTGCAAAATATACGGCAAAAAACCCAAATTTGCGCCACTGCCTGTGGTTGAAGTTTTGCCCGAAAAGGAGAAAGAAAGCCCAAAACAGGTTGTGCTAGAGTGGGTTGCGGTGTTTTCGCTTATGCTTACAAGCATTGCAATGTTCTATGCAAGTTCGCTATGCGCAAGCGAAAATGTCGAAAACGCAACACAAAACACACAATATTACAGCAATTTATACGATACAAAAACCACAAGCGAAATTTCGGGCAATTCGCACGTTTGCGGCTATGTAAAATTTTCCACAAAAGCAAAAGTTATCTTGCCCGAAAAAGCTCCTACAAAAGAATAGGCGTGTTTTTTATCTCATATTGCAAATAAATGCAATAGGGGTTGAATTTGCATTTTCTACCTAAAGTTTTTGTAGAAATATGCGTCTTTAAAGGCGGGTATTTTCTCGCGCACTTCGGTTGCAGTTTCGGGAGAAACTTCGGCGCAAACATTGGAGGGGGCGTCTTGTTTTGCTGAGGCGCGCACTTCCCCCCACGGGTCTATAATTTGGCTTAGGCCGAAATATTTCGCGCTTTTTGCGCCAAAGTTCTCGGTGCCCGACTGGTTTACCGCAACAACGTATGCCTGATTTTCTATTGCGCGGGCTTTGCACAAAGTTGTAAAGTGCTCTAGCCTTGGGTGCGGCCAGGCGGCTACAACAATAAACATATTTGCCCCGTTAAATGCCATTTGCCTAAAAAGCTCTGGAAAGCGCAAATCGTAGCAAACCGCAAAACCTATGTTAAACCCGCAAAAGTCGTTTAAAATAACGGGTGCAGTACCCCGGCTTATGTATTTGTCTTCGTGGAAGGGGCTAAACAGGTGCATTTTGTCGTAGGTGCAAAGCTTGTCGCCTTTTTTGTCGAAAAAATATAGCCTGTTTTTAACGCAATCGCCATCGGCAATAGCAGGCGCAGAGCCGCAAACTGCAACGGAATTGTTTTTTGCCATTTCGCTTAGCGGCGTTTCAAAATAGCTTTTATTTTCAAGCAAAAACGCCTTGTTTTTTGCATAGTTAAAGCCGCCCGTAAACATTTCCGGCAAAACAACCAAGTCGCAATTATCTTTATGGGCAGCCGCGCAACAATTGTTTGCAGTTTGCAGGTTTTCGGCAAAGGCTGCTTGTTTTACATTAATTTGTGCGCACATTATTTTCATGTTCGCCAATGCTTACAAAAAAAGAGCCTTTTTAAAAGCTCTTTTTTACGGTTTAAGATTTTGTTTTTTATGCTAAAAACTAGGCGTCTAAATCTATTGCCCTGTAGCTGTCTATAAGGTGTTGGTCGCCTTCCTTTGTGTTGGCTTTTTGGCCGTGTTCCATGCCTATAACGCCGTTGTAGCCGTTTTCTTTTAGCACCTTAAAGATGTTCTTATAGTTTATTTCGCCGTCGCAGGGTTCTTTGCGGCCGGGAACTTCGCCCATTTGGTAGTAGCCAATTTCGCTCCAAGCTTGCTTAATGTTGTAGATAATATTGCCTTCGGTTATCTGCTGGTGGTAAATATCGAACAAAATTTTGCAAGATGGGCTGTTTACGGCTTTGCACAGGGCGTATGCCTGATTTATTGTTTTTAGCCACAAATTGGGGTGGTTTTTGGGGTTGAGGGGCTCTAGCACCATAACCAAGCCAGCCTTTTCGCAAATTTCGGAACAAAACTTAAGGTTGTCCATAACGTTTGCAAATTGATATCCGTAGTCTAAACGTTCGTCGAAACACCCGGGAACAACCGTGCAAAGCTTTGTGTGCACGCGCTTAGAGCACTCTACCGCCTCTTCCATTCGCTTTTTAAGAAATTCCCTTACGCCTTTTTTGTCTTCGTTGCGGTCTTTTAGCTCGAAACGGTTCGAAATCATTAGCGGGCTTTTAAAGTTGGCATATGCCAAGAATATGCCCATATCCATTCCGAGGCGTTCCCTTTCCTTTGTAATGGCTTCCTGTACTTCTACGGGGCGTTTCATCATGCCGTTGTCTTCGAAAGCGGTAAAGCCGCAGTCGGCAAAAAACTTTATTTTGTCTACGGGGTTTTTACCCGCGCTGGCGTCGAACTGCCCAAAGTGCGGCGCGAATTTAACGTTGAATTTCTTTGCCCCGGTGTTTTCGCCGGCAAATGTTTTTGCCGCACCCAAAACAGATGCGCCTAAAACGGCGGTTTTTACGAAGTTTCTTCTGTCCATATATACTTGTTGTTGGTAATTTATGCGTGAAATATAAGTAAGAACTTATTATCGCATTTGATTTGCCATTATTCAAGTTAATAATTTTGTAAAATTTTATTAAAAAAGAGTTGATTTATAAAAACTATATGCTAGAGTTGACAGCATATGAAACTTCGTAATTTATTTTTATTATCCACGGTATTAATCTCCGGCTTAATGTCGGCTTGCTCGTCTAACGATCAAGTAGCGCACAACAAAACGACAGTTTTGGGTATTGTTACTTTCGAACCCGCATGCTACGAGGTAACTAAAGATACTTCCGACATAATCAGGTCTGACGAGGTTTACGGCATGGAATTGCCCTCCGGCAACAGGACTCAGTTCTTGTGGGGCGCAATTTCGATAGAAGATTACTAAACCGCAACTTTCATAACCTTTTAGCAAAAGCCTATTTCAACAAAGAAATAGGCTTTTTCGGGATAATTTAGGGAAGACAACATAAGGTGGAAAACGGCAACACAAAAGGCATATTGTTCGATTTAGACGGAACGTTGGTAGACAATTTCCATGCAATACATTCGTGCGCGTCGTATGCGGCAAGGAAACTTGGGCTTGAATCGCCTAGTTTTGAAAATACGGTAAACAGCGTAGGCGGCTCTATATTGATTACAATGGGCAAGCTTTTCGGCGAAAAAGATGCAATGCGCTTGGCCGAAATTTATACCGAAAATTTTTACCGCTTTATGTTCGACGGTTTAACCCTAATGCCGCGCACGGTAGAGCTCTTGGAATTTTTACGCAAAAAGAGGTATAAAATTGCGCTTTTTACAAATAAAGAAGAACATGCCGCCCGCGAAATTTTATCGAAGTTAAGTATTTTGCCGTATTTTTGCTCGGTAACGGGAACAACCTTGTATTCTCCGCGCAAGCCCGATAAAGAGTTTACATTTACAGCCCTTAACAAAATGAAGCTTTTGCCCGAAAATGCGCTTATTGTGGGCGATTCGCTATACGACTACAATTCGGCGCAAAATGCAGGGGTAAATTGCGCATTGGTTGCAACCGGGACTGTTGCAAAGTCGGATTTGTCTAAAAAAGCCAAAAACGCACTTGGCGTTTATTCTGACTTTTCTGAAATGGCCGAACGCTTTTTCGGGGCAAGCCTGTAATGGAAGGCGCGTTGTCAACTATAGAGGGCGTTGTAGAAAAAATACTTTTTTACAACGAAGACAACAACTATTGCGTTGCCCAAATAAAAAGTTCCGACAAAAACTCGTTTACCATAACAGGAACACTGCCTTCCATACAATGCGGCGAAACTATTGAAGCCAAAGGCTATTGGCAACGCCACAAAAGCTACGGCGAACAGCTAAAAGTGCTTTCATTTAAAAGCAAGTTGCCGTCGTCGCTATATGGCATAAAGAAATTTTTGGGCAGCGGGCTAATTCAGGGAATTGGCAAAGGATATGCCGAAAAAATTGTAAACCGCTTTGGCGAAAACACCCTGAAAATTATAGACGAAGACTCGGCCCGCCTAAGAGAGGTTGCCGGCATTGGAGAAAAACGCGTTAAGGAAATAAAAAAATCGTGGGACGCCCAGCGCAATTTGCGCGAAGTTGTAATGCAGCTTAGAACCTACGGAGTTGGCATAAAGCACTGCGCCGATATAGTTAAAAAATATGGAGAAAAAGCCCTTGTCACGATTGCCGAAAACCCATATAAGTTGGCTATGGAAATTAGCGGTATAGGCTTTAAAACTGCCGACCAAATTGCATTGAATTCGGGCATTGCAAACGAATCGAATTTTAGAATAAAAGCAGGGCTAAGCTTTACTTTAAGCGAATTTGAACAGCTTGGGCACACAATGGCAGACATTGACATTTTAATTGAAACAGCTTCGCAAAACCTGGCGGTAGATGCAGCCTTGTGCAAGGAACGCCTGTTAGAAATGATAAACTTAGGCGAGCTTGTGCTTATAAATTCGCATTTTGTTCAATTAAAAGCAAATGCAATATGTGAAAGATGTATTGCAGAAACCCTAAATTCTATAAATACTGAACATTCTTGCCTGCCGCAAATTGCGGTTGATAAAGCTGTTGTTTGGGCGCAGGAAAAGCTGAATACGCAGTTGTCGCCCGAGCAGGTTTCGGCGGTAAAAAATTCTATTAAAAACAAAATTTGCGTAATAACTGGCGGGCCCGGCACCGGCAAAACAACGGTGTTAAGGGCAATAACTACAATTTTAAACGCAAAAAAAGTTAAGATAGTTTTGGCTGCCCCCACGGGCAGGGCGGCGCAAAGAATGGCGCAAAGCTGCAATATGTCGGCGCAAACAATTCACAGAATATTGGCGTATAACCCCCAAACGGGAGGCTTTACTTATGGACGCGATAAAAAGCTCGAGGCCGATTTTGTTGTTGTAGACGAGTCTTCCATGCTAGACGAAAAGCTGGCAAAAGCTCTGTTTAAAGCCGTAAAAGAAAGTGCGCACCTTTTGCTTGTAGGCGATATAGACCAGCTGCCTAGCGTTGGGGCAGGCAATGTTTTAAAAGACATTATAGAATGCGGAATTTTTAAGACTGTTGTTTTAAAAAGAATTTTTAGGCAAAGCGAAAATTCGGACATTGTAGATATTGCCCACGACATTCTAGAAGGCAGAAATACCCTTTCGCAATATAAGGCTTCGATGCATATTAGCCCTTTTAGGCAGGTTGAATTTTTTGCGGTAGACAGCCCCGAAAATGCTGTAAAAACCGCTTTGCATTTGCTTGAAAACGAAATCCCGAAAAGCATGCCCGAAATTGACGTTATAAACGACGTTCAATTTCTGCTGCCAATGCACAAGGGGCAGGCAGGCATTGGGGCTTTAAACGACACATTGCAGCAGCGTTTAAATAAAAATACACAAAACACACGCATAGGGGCTACTTTATTTAAAAAGGGCGACAAGCTTATCCAGACAAAAAACAACTATTTGCTGGATGTTTACAACGGCGATATGGGCATTTTAAGCGATATATCCGACGACGCGCTAGACGTTGATTTTCAGGGCAAAACCGCCGAGTTTGCAAAAACCGACGCTTTTGACCTGCGTTTGGCGTATGCGGTTAGCGTGCATAAATCGCAGGGCAGCGAATTTCCCGTAATAGTTTTAATTTTAATGAAAAGCCACTTTATGCTTTTGCAGCGCAATTTGTTGTATACTGCATTGACAAGGGCAAAGAAAAAAGCGTTCATTATCGGCGAACCATACGCATGGCAGATGGCAATTGCCAACGACAAGTCGCTTAAGCGCGATACAGGGCTAAAGCAAAGGCTGCTTTCCTATCAGGACACACAATGGCGTTAAAAATTTACAATTCACACACAAACAACTACGAAACCGAAGAAGTTCCGGGCGAGCTTTTTTTAAAGTTTTTATATTCTAACGCGGTAGGCAAACTTGTCTTATGGGCGTTGATTAAGCGCAAGATTTTTTCGAAAATTTTCGGCGTTTGGGCAAATTCAAAAATAAGCAAAAATGCCGGGCCAAAATTTGCAAAGGCACACTCCATAAATTTAGACGATTGCCCCAAAAAGAAGTTTGCCAATTTTAACGACTTTTTTGCAAGAGAGCTTTTGCCCGAAGCCAGAGCCCCAAAAGGCGGGGAAGACTGCGCATTTTTCCCCGCCGATTCGCGCAATTTGGCGGTGCAAAATATAGGCGAAAACTATTCTTTTTACGCCAAAGGCCAAAAGCTGGATATCGCCCAACTTTTGGGGTGCGCCGAATGTGCAAAACTTTTTACTGGAGGCTCTATTCTTATTTCAAGACTAAGCCCCGTAGACTACCATAGGTTTCACTACCCGATTTCGGGAACAATAGAAGCCCGCAAACGCATAAAAGGGCACTTAAATTCGGTTAGCCCAATTGCGCTTTGCAAAGGCTTGAAGTATCTTTTGCAAAACGAAAGGGTTGTAAATATATTGCGCCACAAAAGCGGGGCTTATTGCGCAGTTGTGCAAATAGGGGCAACAAACGTTGGCAGCATAGTAAATTTCGACAAAATTAGCGCAAATGTTAAAGCCGCAGCCCAAATGGGCAAATTCCTTTTTGGGGGGTCTTGCGTGGTTTGCGTTTTTCAAAAAGATTTTGTTGAATTTGCGCCCAAACTTTTGGAATGCAGCGCAGAAAACATCGAATATTACGCGCACGTTGGCGATGTCTGCGGCAAAATTGTTGCAGGCAAACAATAAAAAACCGCACCAAAAAACAGTGCGGATTTTTTTTGAAAATTTTAAAGAGATTTGTCTAGCAATTCAAAAAGCGTAACCTTTACAAATTCACCGCCGCCTTCGGTAAAATATACAAGGCGTCCATCGCCGCTTACCGCGGGGTGCGAATGATAGTAGTTGTGTTTGTTTTCGCCCCTAAACGATTTTATAATTTCCTTTGTCTTGCTTTTTGAATCGAGCAAAATAACCCAGGTTTTCGGGTTTTTTACGTCGCCGGAAACGCGCTTTGTGTTGCCCCACCACATGGTGTCGGCGGCATAAACGGTGCCGTCGGCGTTTATCGAGCAGTGCCAATAGTTGTCGTAGTCTATAACCTTGTAGTCGCTGCCATCGGTATTCATTGCAACCAAAGCCCCGGGAATTTTGCTAACCGAGTATCTTACAGCCGCAATCCTGTTGCCTCCCGTCATTTCGTGACCAATGCACTCTATAAGCGATCCGTTGTTTTTGTCAAGATAGTGGTTGTGCAAAATCTTGTGCCAGCCCGTTTTCCAGTTTATGCGGTTTATGCGGTCGGGAATTGTAGAGGTTTCGCCCTCGTGCGCATACATTATATAGTCGGGGTTGTCGTCCATAAACTGGTAGTGGTTTGCCACAAAGCGGTAGTTGCCCATACCAACATCTTTTATCAGCTTGCCCGTTTTTAGGTCTATAACGCAAAATCCCAAATAACTATATTGGTCTTTTTTGTCGGGGTTATTTACGTATACTCCCATAACCATTAAAGTTTCGGCTCTGTTTATGTCGCCGCTGTGAAGTGCTGCGGTTTTTAAGGGGTGTTCAAAAAACACCGATGTTTTGCCGTCGTTTAGGTTAACTTTGTATATCTTATTATAGCGCGTTAAATATACGCAGTTTTGCGATGCGCTATAGTTTGCCCCAAGCGTGCAGTTTTTCCCCGAAAACATTTTCTCGAGCTTTACCTCTTTTACAAATTTGCCCTGTGCAATATCGTATATATGAATGCGCGGGTCGCCAAAATTTTTGTCATGCGAATAGCACACTACGGTTTTATTGTCTTTGCCGAAAGAATTGTGCGTGTAATACGCGCGCATTACATGGCGGTTTTCAAGCTGCAAGGTGTGCTCTTTCCAGTTTCGCTTTACTTCTTTGTAAATATATGGCTGGGGAGCTTCGTCTTTATATTGCGGTTTGCCTTCGGCAGCAAATAGGTTTACTGTAAAAGCTGCAAGCAAAGCATAAAATGCAAATTTCATTATAAATTTTCCTCCTATTTTACCAATTCTAATAAGGTTAGCGAATTATTTTCGTACTTGTCGTCGGCGGGTTCGCTAAAGAGAACTTTTGTGCCGTCGCCGTTAAGCGAAGGGTGGGGGTGGTTTGCGCCGTTTTGCGCGTTTACCTTTATCTCTTTAAGGATTTCCTTTGTGCCGTTTTTCATATCAAGCCTGATTATGTAGCCGTAGCCCTTTTTTTTGTTGCGCACACTGTGCTTGCCCCAGGACATTGTATCGGCAACTATAATTTCGCCCGTGTCGGGGTTGGTTGAAGAATGCCAGTAGCTGTCGTAGTCGGCAACATGGTAGTCGGAGCCGTCTTTCTTCATTCTTATAATGGCTCCGCCCAATTCCGACAGCGCGTATCTTACGGCACTAACATAGTCGCCTCCGCGCATTTCGTGGCCTATGCATTCCAGCATTCTGCCCGATTTTTTGTCTATTATATGGTTGTGCAGGCATTTCTTTTCGCCCGTTTTCCAATTTATCATATTTATGCGGTCGGCAATGGTGTCGGTTATGCCTTCGTGTGCAAAAATAATGTTTTCGCCGTCGGGCATGGCTATCCAGTGGTTTGCGTTAAAGTTGCCGCCCATAGGTATACGTTTTAAAAGCTTGCCCGTATTTATGTCCAACACCATAAACGAACGCTCGCCTATATATTCCAAACGCGTGTCTTTTTTCTCTTTGGCAAGGGAGTTTGCCGCCTCCTTTTTTGCTTTGTCTTCAACGCATATGCCAAAAAATGCCAAACCGCGCTTTTCGTCTATTTCCAAAGGCCCGTATAAATACGAGTTTTTCATGGAGTCTTGAAATATGTATTCGGGGGCAAATGCCGTGGGACTTACCGGTTTGTTAAGGTCTATCTTGTAAAACCTGTTGCCCTGAACACCCCAAACAACGTTGCGCGTGTGGTCGTAGGTGGCTTCGCCCCTTATTATGCAAAGCTCGCGCAAAGCATTTTCTTTTAACACGTATTTGCACAAAACCGAAGCCCCGCGCGGCAACCCCTTGCGCCTTACTAGGCATACAAAATAGTCGTTTTTCGGCCCCCAGTGGTTTTTGCTGTAGTAGCCGGTATAGTGAACGGTTCCGTCGGGAATTTGTATGCGCGTTTGCTTCCAGCGATTGTTTTCGCTTTCGTCTAAAAGAATTTTTAGGGGGGCGTCTTGCTCAAGGTATTCGTCTTTTACCCTTGGGTGCAGGTTCACCACATCGCCATTTGGCAGAGTTTTTTCGGCATATGCATTAAGCAAAAATGCGCAAGCCGACACAACAGCTAATAAACATCTTACATCCATCATATTATACAATTTAAGTTTGCTTTTCTATTATTGCAAAAATGCCTTGCCCTGTCAATGTATTTATGGTTAGACTAGCAAATTTGGCAGAAAATTCTTGATAACAATGCAATAAAATATAAGAGTAGAAACCTTTTAAAACGTCAGCAAGTATGTATAAGATATTGTTTGTATGCCACGGCAATATTTGCCGAAGCCCAATGGCCGAATTTATAATGAAAGATTTGGCGCAAAAAGAGGGACTTAATTTTTATGTGGAATCGGCGGCAGTAAGCAGCGAGGAATTGGGAAATGCGGTATACCCGCCGGCAAGGCGCGAACTGGCAAAACACGGCATTGCTTGCGACGGTAAGTTTGCCAGAAAAATGACTGTCAAAGACCTGCAAAATTTCGATCTAATTGCTTGTATGGATTTTAGCAACCTAGGCAATATAAAGCGTCTATGCGGCGAAAACCTTTTTGGCAAAGTGCGTTTGCTTCCCGAATTTTCGGATACCGCCAACACCGAAGTAGACGACCCTTGGTATACGGGCGACTTTACCGCAGCCTACAACGAAATCCTTTCCGGCTGCCAAGGCATAATAAGAGCATACAAAAACAAAAAGCTGTAAGCGTATGAACAAGAACGTTTTCGATAAGTTTTCATTTTTGGCATTTTATATGTCGCTGCTTGTAGTGTTTTTGCCTGTCTTAACGGCGGCAGGTAGTTTTTTAGATTAAGTTTTTGCCGAACTTTATTTCGGCAAAATAGCTTTTGGGTTGTAAAGAATTTTTGCTAAGGCTACTTTGTGGTTTTACGTTTTTCTTTAATGCCGATGCTTTTTCTTAGTTAATAGCCAAAATAAGGATAGCTTTTCAGTGAATTATTTACTGGGGTTTAGCGAAGAAAACGCTTAGGCAAATATTCATAACATATTTAGAATAACCGTGTTAAACCATATAAACACACAGTTTTAACCCACATTTAACTTTCAATTTCATTTGTCGTACAACCTACATTATGTCTAATTCTTGAAAATGATAAAAAATGTGGTTTCTGTTTGTGTCGTACGGTTCCCTTCTTTATGTTGGGTTCTGTGCAACTAACAAATATACAATAAATTACAAAATAGAATTTATCCACAGCAGTTTGACGGGATTGAGGAAAGCAATTAGACCGTTTATATTTTACAGAGGGGATTTTTAGGCTAAATTTGCCCTATTTTTGCCCTTGTTGCGAAAAGGTGGCAGATTTTAGGCAACATTTGGCACTTTCAAATATATATATTATATGTATTTATGCTATAAAATAAGTTGCGAAGAGCAAAAATGGAATAATTTGCAATTTGTTTTAAACCAGATAGATGGCACAGAGACCGCTACCCTATTATCGAATTTTCACGAGAGGAACTTGTGGCCGTTGTCGAAAATATTATGTCTCGTTATGTAATGTGTCTAAATTTTTTTTAAAAAGTATATGTGTGGTGTGCAAGTGGCATAATTTTACTAAAAAAACGCCCTTTCGTTTACCTAAAAAACGTTCGAAAAAGCTGTATCAATAAGTGTTTTTTACTTAGTTAATCAAATTCATTTGCCTAGCTTCCTCAAAAAAAACGCTCTAGAAATATAGGTTCTAAACTCGTTTTTTCTCTAGATAGCAATAAAGTGAATAATTTTTATTGAAATAGTTTAGGAAATCTAAATATTCAGCTTTCGCCAATTCGCCCGTAATATATGCAAGAAGCGTCTATATTCTCGTTGCCGCCGTGCAACAAAATATGTTTTTACTTGCCAAATTTCGCAAATTATTTTGTGCTAGTTTGCTTTAATTATGAAGCACTCCGAAGATATTGTCGTTAAACTTTTGCAGATTAAGCAGGCAAACAAACTTATTAATTGTGGCAAAATGTCGGGCGAAAATATCGAAAAGCTTAAAAATTTTATCGCCCAAACAAGGGGGCAAGTTGCCCCACTGGCGTTGTCGCACTTCGACAGGCTTGAAAACTCGGGCGGCTGCGGTGTTGCCGAAGTTGTAGACGGCAAATGTTCGCATTGCGGGGCGCAGATTGCACCCGACGAATTAGAGTATCTTAAAAACAACATTGGCGTTTGCGAAAACTGTTTTGCATTTACATATATTGCCGACGCCAAATTCGACGCTGCGGCGTTTTTTAAAGATTTTTTTTGTTAGTATAATATATGAGCAGTTCTAAATTCTCGTTTCGCCCGAAATTTGTAAGTTGTCTTAAGGGCTATAACCGTTCCGTTTTTGCCGCCGATTTATGCGCGGGCCTAAGCGTTGGCATTTTGGCTTTGCCGTTGGCAATGGCGTTCGGCATAGCAAGTGGTGTTACCCCCGAACAGGGTATATATACCGCCATTATTGCGGGGCTAATTATTTCGGTTTTCGGAGGCTCTAAAGTGCAAATAGGCGGGCCTACGGGTGCGTTTATAGTTATAGTTTCGGGCATAATCGGGCAATACGGCTATGCCTCTTTGGCAGTTGCCACGGTTATGGCGGGCGTTTTTCTTATAATTATGGGCATTACCAAAATGGGAAATGCCATTCGCTACATTCCGCGCCCGGTAGTTATAGGCTTTACCAACGGCATAGCAATTTTGATTATGTCTACGCAGGTAAAGGATTTCTTCGGCTTGCAGATAGAAAAAATGCCCGAAGACTTTATCCCCAAATGCTCGGCAATATTCAATGCAATTTCCTCTACGCATTGGCCCACATTGCTAATTGGCGTGCTTTCGGTTTTGGTTATTATATATTGGCCCAAGTCTTGGAGGCATCGCATACCCGGGCAAATAGGCGCAATTTTTATAGGTACGCTGGTTGCGATAGTTATGGAAAAATTTGGTTGGCAAACCGAAACAATTTTTACGCGCTTCGGCGAAATACCAAATTCTTTGCCCAAGTTTAATTGGATTGAAATTAACTTTGCCAACATTAAAAACCTTACAATGCCAGCCTTTACAATAGCGTTGCTCGCCGCAATAGAGTCGCTACTTTCGGCGGTTGTTGCCGACGGTATGATAGACGACAAGCACGACTCCAACCAAGAGCTTATTGCCCAGGGTATGGCAAACATAGCGGTGCCCTTCTTTATGGGCATACCTGCCACGGGCGCAATTGCAAGAACTGCAACCAATATTAAAAACGGAGGCAAAACTCCAATTGCAGGCGTAGTTCACTGCGCGGTTTTGCTTTGCATACTTATTTTTGCAGCCCCCTACGCGCAATACATACCGCTTGCAACGCTAAGCGCGGTTTTGTTTGTTGTTGCCTTTAATATGGGCGACTGGTCTGCTTTTTCGGAAATGCGCAGGCTGCCGCGCTCCGACGACATTGTTTTTATTGCAACTTTTACCCTTACGGTTGTTTTCGGGTTAACCGTGGCAATAGAAGTTGGCATGATACTTGCTGCAATGTTGTTTATACGCAGGGTTTCGGAAACAACAAAGGTTATGGTTGTAGACAAAAACCTTGAAACAAACCTGGCAAAATATTCGCTAGAAGGCAAAGACGTGCCAGAAGAGGTAATGATTTTCCGCATATTCGGGGCGTTGATGTTCGGGGCAGCCGACAAGCTTGAAAGCATACTTACTGCCATGGGCGAACGCCCGAGAATTGCAATTTTAAGAATGCGCACGGTTTTGGCTATGGACGCAACCGCCTTGGATGTTCTAGACCACTTGTACGAAAAGCTTAAGGCAAAGGGCGTTGATATGATTATTACGGGCGCGCACTCGCAACCCTTGCATATGATGCAAAAATCGGGCTTTCTTAAAAAGATTGGCGAAGACCACGTTTTAGAAAATATAGACGCCGCCCTTAAGAAATCTCGCGAAATTTTGGCGGCAAACAAGGAAAAGCAAGGAGAATAAAACCCTGCTTTTTCAAACAAAATGCCCGTTTCTAGTAAAACGGGCATTTCTTTGCACATAAATGTAAAAATAACCCGAATGGCACGGTTTTTTGTAGACGATTAAACTTACATAGCCCCAAAAAAACCGCCGGATTTCGGCAGTGTTTGGTGCACTATTTGTAAAAGTTTGTACTACTTGCGGCGGCGGTAGATTACAAAGCCCAGAGCCAACACGCCGAAGATTGCC
>JAXFOH010000114.1:0-2735 GCA_034180465.1 Opitutales bacterium | reverse complement strand
GGCAAGAATTTTATAGGGCGTATGCTTTTTTATGTAGTCGGCAGCAAAGTCTTCGGCGCGTTTGCCGAAACTTTTGCGTTTAAAAATTTTTGTTAAAAAGCCGAACATTTGCCCGAAATTTTGTGTGTTGTGTTGCCATTTTCCACAAAAAAATGCGAACGGTTGCCCGCCCGCATTCTTTTGCGTAAAAAAGGCTGTTAAGCCAATTTCTTAGCCGAGTTGATAAGGCTTTCGAAAGAGTCTGCCTTAAGGGCTGCGCCGCCGATTAATCCGCCGTCGATATCTTTTTGGGCCAAAAGATTGTCGGCATTTTCGGGTTTCATCGAGCCGCCGTAAAGAATCTGAATCTTTTCGGCTTCGGCACCAAACTGGTTGGCGAGCATTTTTCTGATTTCGGCGTGAACTTCCTGAGCCATTTCGGGAGTTGCGGTTTTGCCTGTGCCGATTGCCCAAACGGGTTCGTAGGCAATAACAACCTTCGAAGCGTCTTCAACCGAAACGTCTTTTAAGCCGCCTTCAACTTGCGCTTTAATAACGGCAATAGTTTCGTTGGCTTCGCGTTGAGCCAAAGTTTCTCCAACGCAGAGAATGGGCTTTAGGTTTGCAGCCAAAGCAACCTTAACCTTTTCGTTGATGAATTCGTCGCTTTCCTTGAAGTATTGGCGGCGTTCGCTGTGGCCCAAGATAACGTATGTGCAGTGCAAAGCCCTGAGCATTTCCGCCGAGATTTCGCCTGTGTATGCGCCGCTTGCCTTGGGGTATAGATTTTGTGCGCCAAGCTTTACGTTTGAAGAACCCAAGCCCCTAAGAGCCGATTCCAACGCCGTGAAAGTAGGGCAAATCAAAACTTCTACGCTGTTGTCAGAGCCTACTTTTTCGGCTATGGCTTTTGCCAATTCAAAGGCCTCGTCGGAGGTCTTGTTCATTTTCCAGTTGCCTGCAATAAGATATTTGCGTGCCATTTTATAATCTTTCTGTTTTGTGTTTAAATTATTTGTCCTGAAGCGAAGCTACGCCGGGAAGTTCCTTGCCTTCGAGGAACTCCAAAGATGCGCCGCCGCCTGTCGAAACGTGCGACATTTTGCTTGCCAAACCGCTTTTATTTACAGCGGCAACCGAGTCGCCACCGCCGATTATGGAAATGCCGCCGTTTGCCTTAACTTGTGCAACGGCTTCGCAAACGCCGAATGTGCCCTTGCTGAACTTTTCCATTTCAAAGCAGCCCATGGGGCCATTCCATACAACGGTTTTTGCGCTCTTAATTGCGTTCGAGAACAATTCAACCGACTTCGGGCCAATGTCGAGACCCATCCAGCCGTCGGGAATGTTCTTTTCTACAACCTGTGTATTTGCGTTCGGGTCGAACTTGTCGGCTGCAACGCTGTCTACGGGCAAAAGGAAGTTTACGTTGCGTTCTTTTGCAAGTGCCATCATCTGCTTTGCGTATTCAATTTGGTCGTTTTCGCAAAGCGAGTTGCCTATGTTGTTGCCCAAGGCTTTGAGGAAAGTGTATGCCATGCCGCCGCCTATTATAAGGGTGTCTACCTTGCCGAGAAGGTTTTTAACAACCGCCAATTTGTCGGAAACTTTTGCGCCGCCTAAGATTGCAACGAAGGGGCGAACGGGATTTTCTACCGCAGATCCGAGATATTCGATTTCCTTTTCCATCAAAAAGCCCGCAACCGAAACGGGAATGTATTTTGTGATAACGGCGGTTGAAGCGTGCGCTCTGTGGGCTGTGCCGAAAGCGTCGTTGCAGAAAATGTCGCCGTAAGATGCCAACTTCTTAGCCAATTCTTTTTGCTGTTCTTTTAAAGCTGCTTTACGGGCTTTAAAGTCTTCGTCGCTTTCGCCGTCTTTTTGCTTGCACTTTGCCTGCTCTTCTTTGTGGTAGCGGGTGTTTTCAAGCATAACAATGTCGCCGGGTTTCATAGCGGCAACTTCCTTGTCGGCGGCTGCGCAGTCGGGTACAAATGTTACGGGCTTGTCCAACATCTTCGAGAGATAGTCGGCAACAATTTTCATTGTAGTGTCGGGGGTAATGCCCTTTTCGTCGGGGCGGCCCATATGCGACATAAGAACAAGGCTGCCGCCCTGTTCGAGCACATATTTAATGGAGGGCAATGCGCCCTTTATACGGGTATCGTCTTTAATTTGCCCCTCTTTTACGGGTACGTTAAAGTCGACGCGCATAACGACTTTTTTGCCTTTTAAGTCAACATCGCGGAGAGTTTTCTTGTTCATTTGTATCCTTTTTTGGTTTTTAAATAAAAATATATGCAAGTAATTGTGTTTCGCATAAGCATTTTTGCAACAATTTTCTTGCGTTTTTAGGGTGCAAATTTCGATTTTTTGTAGTGTTTTAAAGGGTTTTAGTAAGGCTTAGTAAAACGGATTTTGCAAATTTTGCGCAAAACAAAAGCCAAATTGCCCGAATTAAAAAACGAAAAAATTTTTGCAAAAGCAAAAGGGCTTATCCAAAAGTTTGCAAAACAATCTTCCCCCCAAAAAAAAGAAAAGCCCAAAAGAGCTTTGCGTTTAAGAAAACAAAAAAGAGGGCGGTAAAAACCGTCCTCTTTTTTTTGTAAGAATTCTAATTTCTCGTAATTACTTGGCGATAACGCGAGCCATTTCGAGAACTTTGTTCGAATAACCCCATTCGTTGTCGTACCAGGAGATAACTTTAACGAATGTAGGATCGAGCTGTATACCAGCCTTTGCGTCGAAGATAGAAG
>JAXFOH010000095.1:0-14216 GCA_034180465.1 Opitutales bacterium | reverse complement strand
CTTTGCGCGTATCAGGCGTTGAACTTTGCCGAACTTAAAGACTACGAAAAGGCGGCGGTAGAAATTAAAAGATTTGAAAACATACAAAGCCAAATAAACGCAAAAAGCTCTTCGCAAAACGCGCAACTTAGCGCGCAAATGCAAAGCCAAAACATTAGCGATTACACATTCGAAAACCCGCAAATTGCAGCTCAGCTAAAAAGAATTTACGGCAAAGATTTTAGCGAAATAAAGGCAATAAAGCCCAATACAAACGCAAACCCATATGCCTATTTTGTTGCGGGCATTGTGCATACAGCGGCGGGCTGCGACACCTACAACGCAAACAGAGCTGCAGACTTTTTCAGGCTTGCGTTCGAAAAAAGCGGCTTTAAGTCTAAAGCGTTGGCTGGGTGCTTGGCAAACGCCGAAACGCGCGCAAACTCGCTTTTTGCGGGCAAAAATGCAGACGCAAAAAAGCATACCTACATTGTATACGAAGCGGGCTGTGCGCCGCAAAGAAGGCAAATTAGGCTAAACTTGCCGCTGTTTTTAATAGACGAAAACCTGCCGCACGTTTCTGTAAATTTCCCATATCTAAGCAAAGAAAATTCCTACAGCGAAAATTTGAACATTGTTGCAAATTCAAAAAAAGTAAATCTCGAACAAATTGCCGATTTCGACGAAATTATTGAGGACGAATTTATGCAAAATTTGCCATACGTTATTTTAAGAACAATGCTTTCGGCGGCGGCAAAATCTACGGGGCAATATTTCGCAAAAAAAGCCGCTGGCGACTACGGAATTTTGGTAGACATAGGAGGGGCAATCTACCAAAGCGCAACAAACAATGCCGACCTTAGAACCTGGACAAATCTGCCCAAAAAAGTTTATATAGCCCAAATAGAAACCCCTCAAAACGCAGTTATAGAAATAGAAAACGCACCTTTGCGCTTAAACCTTACAAAAAACAACATTGTTTTTATAAGGAAAACTTCAGCAAATTCGAAAGTATATGTAAGAAATATGGAGTTTTAAACGGCGCGAAATTTATTTTGCATTATTAAAAAGCAGTCCTAAAATTTTAAGCTATGAAAATTTTTACAATTTCTTTGCTTGCGTTAAGCGCGCTTTTAACAGCCTGCGACACGGTAAACACCATAGAAAAATCTAAAGACGGCACCTACCAAAGCATAGTGCACAATCCCTTTTTAGATTCGTATGCACAAGTTAGCGAAATTACCACATTAAGAACCGAAAGCGGGCTTTTTAAGGCTCAGGCAAAAATCACAAACACTTCAACCGGGTACAAAACAATAAACTATAGATTTTGCTGGCTAGACAAAAACAAGATGGTTGTAGACGACACTTCCTCGCCGTGGCAAACAGTAGCGTTGGAAGGCAAAGAAACAAAATATATTTATGCAGTTTCGTCGAACCCGAACGTTTGCGACTTTTCGCTGAAACTCTTAAACGACGTACGCGATTAACCATATAATATAAACACTACAAATTATGAAAACATTAAAAATTTTATCTGCACTGTTGCTGACCGCATTTTTTTGCTCGTGCGCAAGCGAAAAGGCGCGCTATGTTGAATCGGGCGGAGCCAGAAGCGTTATTACCGTAAAAAAAATAAATATGGCCGACTGGAACGCAGCTGCAGCCGAGCTTGTAAACAATATGCTTGCCTCGAATGCCTTTGCAAAAATAAACGCGCCTTTGCCGCTAAAAATGAAAGTTAGCCGCGTGGCAAACCGCACAAGCGATATGATAGACACCGACTTGCTTACAACGCAAATTACAATTGCATTGCAAAACTCCGGCAAAGTAAGCGTTTTAAGCGACGACCAATATTCGCAAGAGCTTGCCAAACGCAAATTAAACGGAGCCGAAATTTTGCCGGATATAACTATGTCGGGCAAAATCATAGAGCTAAGAGACTCCGACGAAGACACAAACGAAGTAACCTACGTTTTCTTTTTAGAGCTTAACTACAATTCTACCGTAGTTTGGCAGGGACAAAAGCAGATTGCCAAGCAGTCCGACAAAGGTATTTTTGGCTGGTAATTAAAGTGTTGCAACAAAAACGCCCGTGCAAATGCGGGCGTTTTTTGTGTTTTATACAGCTTTGTTTCCAAAAAAAACATTGAAAAGATATTTAAACTATTTAGCTTTGTTTGACGTATGAAAATTTGTTGCATAGGCGCAGGCTATGTGGGCGGTCCCACAATGGCCGTTATTGCCCAAAAGTGTCCCGATATTCACGTTAGCGTTGTAGATATAAATCGGGACAGAATAGACCAGTGGAATTCCGAAAACCTACCCGTATATGAACCGGGGCTTTACGATGTAGTTAAGGAAACAAGGAATCGCAATCTCTTCTTTTCCACAAACCTAAGCGAAGCCATAGAAACGTCGGACATAATTTTTATGGCGGTAAACACCCCCACAAAAAATTTCGGCGAAGGAGCAAACAAGGCGGCAGACCTCTCGTATATAGAATCTTGCGCAATGCAAATTGCAAAGTGTGCAAAGGGCAAAAAAATAATAGTCGAAAAGGCGACGGTTCCCGTAAAGACTGCTGCGGCAATAAAGTCTATTTTGGCAAATTCCGAACATCCCGAAGATTTCCAAATTGTTTCCAACCCCGAATTTTTGGCAGAAGGCACCGCAATTAGCGACCTAAACAACCCAGACAGAATTTTGATTGGTGGCGACATAGACACGCCCGAAGGCCTAAAGGCGGTAAACACGGTTGTAGATTTATACGCCCGCTGGGTAGACCGCAAAAAGATAATAACAACAAACCTTTGGTCTAGCGAGCTTAGCAAACTTACTGCAAACGCATTTTTGGCGCAAAGAATAAGCTCTATAAACTCTATTAGCGCTCTTTGCGAAGCTACGGGGGCAAACGTATACGAAGTTGCCTCCGCAATAGGAGCCGACCATAGAATAGGCAAAAACTTCCTTAAAAGCTCGGTAGGGTTCGGCGGCTCGTGCTTTCAAAAAGACGTGTTAAACCTTTCGTATTTGTGCGAATACTACGGACTTACAAAAGTAGCCCAATATTGGCAAAGCGTTGTAGACATGAACAACTACCAAAAATATCGCTTTGCAAAGGGCGTATGTCAGGCGTTGTTCAACACTATGTCTACAAAGAAAATTGCTGTGTTCGGCTACGCATTTAAGGCCGACACAAACGATATTCGCGAAACTCCCGCAATAGATGTTTGCCGCTATTTCCTAAACGAACGCGCAAATATTTCGGTATACGACCCTAAAGTTGAACCTGAAAAAATATTCTCGTCGTTGGGTGCAAACGAGGGCGACTGCCACATAAAGGTTTGCAAAAACCCCTACGAAGCCGCAAATGGAGCCAACGCAATTGTGGTTCTAACCGACTGGCAGGAATTTTCTAAGCTCGACTACGCAAAAGTTAAAGAGCAAATGGCATCCCCAGCATGGGTGTTCGACGGCAGAAACTGCCTAGACAAACAAGCCCTTAAAAAGCTTGGCTTTAATGTCTACACCATAGGCATAGGCGTTTCGCAATAGCGTTAAAAAACGGCGCAATATTGCGCCGTTTTTTCACTTTCATCCGCGCAAAATTAAAGAATTTAAATCGAGTTGCAATGAAATCGCCGCTTTTGGCAATGGTGTTTTTTATGTCGCTTTCGGCGGCGTTTGCCGATTGTGCCCTTGTAAAAGATAACGTATTTACGGCGCAAATTACCACTGCCGACACAGCCGATATTCACGAAAAGGCGGCGGCAAAAACCCTGCAGGAAATATTTGAATTTGCAGCGCAAACGCTAGGGCACAAAGCGCAAATAGGCAAAAGCGAAAACGCAATAAACATACTGCTTGCACAAAACAAAAATTCGCCAATATTTAAGGACGCTTTAAAAAATAATTTTCAAAAGCAGCCCACCTACCGCTTCATTGTTTGCGACAACGAAATAAAAATCCTTTATCCGGAAACAAAAAACGCGACAAATGCCGTAGGCTTTTTTCTGCAAAAAATTGGCTTTAGGTTTTTTGGAAACACCCCAAGCCAATGGCTTATTCCGCAACTAAAAAGCATAAAAAATTTCGACATAGAATTTACGCCGGCATTTGGCTCTATACAAATTTATACCGAAAACCCCGCGCCCGAATTTAAGCTGTTTTTAGAACTAAACGGCAACAACCCAAGCTTTGGCGGCTTTGGGCATAGCCTGCAAGACATATTCCCCAAAAAGCTGCTTAAAAACAGCCCGCAATTTAGGGCAACCATAACGGCGTGCAACCCCGAAAACCTGCGTTTTGAAAACCCCAACTTTTTAAGCGATGCCGCCGCCTACTATGCCGCCAATTATGCCGAAAAATATTTTTCAGAAAACCCCGACAAATGGTATTTTTCGCTTTCGATTTACGACGACGCGAATTTCGACGAAAGTCTTTACCCGCAGAGTGCCGAAAAATATTTTTTTAGAAATGCCCCCAACAAAAGCGGCGAGGTTTTTTATTTTACAAACAAGGCGGCAAAAATTATTTCGCAAAAAAATCCCGACAAATATTTGGGCTGCCTAGCCTACCTAATTTGCGAAAAACCGCCAAGCTTTGAGCTTGAAAAAAACCTCATACCGATATTTACCACCGACAGGGAAAACTACTTTAACGAGAGCTACAAACTCGAGGATTTTGCCGCAATAACCGAATGGGGCAAAAAATGCAAAAATACATTCGGTATATACGACTACGGCTTTGGCAAAGGCTATGTCGTCCCTCATAATATAGAAAACTATATTTTTGAAGGCATTGAACAAGCGCACAAAAGCGGGGCAAAAATATATTTTGGCGAATACACGCCGTTTTGGGAGTACGACAATTTTAAGATTTATGCGGTGCTGCAAAAGCTAAACCGCATAGACGCTAGTTTAAGCGAAATTAAAAAGGAGTTTTTTGAATTTAAATACGGCAAAGCCGCCCCTTTTATTATTGAATTTTTCGACACGGCGCAAAATGTTTGGGCAACCCAAAAAAGACAACCGCGCTGGCTTGGCACATATTTAAAAGAAAGCGCGCTTGCGCTTTTTAACGCAAGCGCGCGACAAAAAATGCAGCTTTGCATGGAAAACGCGCTAAACACACCCAATTCGCCCAAGGCGTTTTTAAATGTATACGAATTGTATAAGGCATTCGAATTTACAAAGGCTTCGATAGAAAAATTCGAGCTGCAACAAAAGCTTTGCAATATTAAAATAATAGGCAAAGCTTCGGCAAAAGAGGCGTTAAAACTTTTAGAGCTTTGCGAAGAAGCAGAACAAAGGGTTTTGGCTGCAAATCAAAACATTTCGTCGAATGGCAAAATCTGCAAAAGCGCAACTCAAATAACCTGGCCCATTGCAATTTCATATTTGGCGTTTGCGCAAAAGCTAAAAGAGTTTTTGACCGAAAGCGAAATAAAAACAAAAAGCAAAAAACTTAATGCCGCGCTAAAAATCGCCCCAATAAAAAAGCCTTTTTTTTATTACGCATTTGAAAATAAAAATGCTAATAACGCCGCCTTTTCGCCAATGCCCAAAGAATTTTTGGCAAGCTACAAAGTCTACAAAGATATGCGCTTTAATGTGGGCAAATTTTTGCAGATAGCGGCGGCAGAATCGGTTTGCATTTCTAGATACGAAAACGCCCAGCCAAAAAAAAGCTACCTCTTTAAAATTTCGGCAAAGGCAAAAATGCAGGTAGGCTCGCAGTGGTCGCTGTTTTGCCTTTTTTTAGACAAAAACAACAAAATTTTAAAAAGAAGCTATGTTTCGCTGCCCTCGCCTTGCAATTTTAAAGATTTCAGGGAGTTTGAGATCGCCGAAACCGCCCCAAAAGGCGCGGCAAAAGCAGGATTCCAACTTTCGGCAGCCTATATGAAAAGGGGCGACGAAATTTTGGTCAAAGATTTTTCGGTTTTTGTTTCGCAATAAAAAAGGCGCGTAGAAAAGCACGCGCCAAAATAAAAATTTTTCAAAAAGACAACTAGGGCAGCTTTAGGTAGTCTTTCATTTTCATATAATAAAACTCGCGCAACGAGCCCCTAACGCCCCTTGCCGTTTTTATCTGCATAAGGGTTGCCGCCAATTCTTTTGCCTCGGCAAGAGTTATTTTGCGCAGCAAAAATTTAACTTCGGGTATTGCCGAAGAAGACATACTTAAATGCGTAATGCCCAAGCCTATCAAAAGCGGGGCAAAAATCGGATCCGAAGCCAGCTCGCCGCAAACCGAAACGGGGCACTTTTCGGAGCTAGCCTTTGCAATGTGCCCTAGCACCCTAACCATTGCCGGACTTGCGGGCTCGTATAAATACGCAACCTTGTCGTTTACCCTATCTACGGCAAACATATATTGGGTTAGGTCGTTGGTGCCCACGCTTATAAAGTCGCACATTTCAGCAAAAATATCGGCCATAATGGCTGCCGAAGGCACTTCTATCATCATTCCAACCTTCACGTTTTCGTCGAAAGGCAAGCCCTTTGTTCTAAGCTCGCTTTTTGCGGCTTCTAAAAACTGCTTTGCCTTTCTAAGTTCCGAAGGCGCGCTTATCATAGGAAACATTATCTTTAGCAAACCGTGCGCTGAAGCCCTAAGCAATGCGCGCAACTGGTTCATAAAAATGTCTTCGTGGTCCAGGCAAAAACGTATTGCCCTGTATCCCATAAAGGGGTTTTGCTCTTTTTTTGAAAGGTTTAAAAGGGCAAAATTTTTGTCGCCGCCCAAGTCTAGCGTTCTTATTATAACGGGTTTGCCGCCCATTTTTTCAACAACCGACTTATACACGTTATACTGCTCTTCTTCCGAGGGGAAACTGCCCGAATTTATAAAATAGTTTTCGGTTCTAAACAAGCCCACTCCGCTGGAATTTTGAACAGAAAAATCGTCTAAATCAGCAAGACCGCTAATATTTAAATCTATGTCGAACTTTTCGCCGCTTTTCAATTCGTTTGGCGACGGCAGCGAAGTTCTAAGCAGCAAATCCATCTGCTTGTGCGAAGTTTCAACCTGCGCGTATCGTTCGGTGGTTTCCTTTAAAGGATTTATAAAAAGCGTTCCGCTATAACCGTCTACCAAAACAAAATCGTTCGTGGCAAGTTTTTCGGTTAGCCCCGAAAGCCCCACAATGCACGGAACTTTCATAGATCTGGCCATTATTGCCGTGTGGCTTGTTTGCGAGCCTTTTTCGGTTACAATGCCCAAAATATTCGATTTGTCTAGCAAGGCGAAATCGGAGGGGGCAAAATCGCTGCTGGCTATAATCTTGGGATGGCTAAGCCTGTATGTTGCCGAATTTTCCTTGCCAAGCAAATTGTTTATAACCCTGCGCGAAACGTCTTCAATATCGGCAATGCGCTCGCGTATAAAAGCGTCGTCTATTTCGCCGAAAGCGGCAATAAATTTTTTTACCGCCATTTGGTAGCAGTAGTCTACATTATATTTTATTTCGCGCAAAAGCCTTATAGTTTCGTCTATTAAGGCAACGTCTTCTATAACCAAAAGGTGGGCGTCGAATATGCTGGCTTCAGCTTCGCCTACTCGGTCTGCAATTTCGTTTTTTACGGCAAGCACATCTTCGCGCGTTTTGGCCAAAGCGGCCTTTAGCCTTACAATTTCGTTGTCTATGTCGGAATCGGAAATTTGATAGTGGGTAATTTCTATATCACCGTGCGAGATGAAGAATACGTTGCCTAAAACAATGCCATTCGAGGCCGCAATGCCCATAAGCTTGCGTTCGTCGCGCAGCTCGCTGCTGTCAAAGTCCTGTTCCATTTTTCATCCTCGATAATCTACCACTTTATCTAAAATTACAACTCTTTTTTAGCCGAATTAGTTGCGACAAATGCCCTGCCCGATATTTCGCACAAATACCTAAAATAGCCTAGCGACGTATGTTTTGAATTGTCAAGAAGTTGCTGGCCTACACGCCATTGCCAATTACCGAAGGGCTTGCCTGGAGTATTCATTCTGGCACCACCGCCCAAACCGAGAATGTCTTGCAGCATAATTATGGCAATCTTTGCGGGCGAAAACATTGCCCCGTATATCATATCCCAATTCGGGTCTTTTGCCGCCGTTCTAAAATAGCGTCTAAAATAGTCTTTTGCACAATCCGAAGCCGTTTCGTACCAAGAAGTTGCAGTATCGTTATCGTGCGTGCCAACATAGCAAACAAGGTTTTGTTTTTGGTTGAAAGGCAAATACGCATTGTTTGTATCAGAATCGAACGCGAATTGCAAAACCGCCATTGCGGGAATGTTAAGCTCGTCGCGCAAGTCGCAGGCGGCCTGGCTTAATAGCCCCAGATCTTCGGCAATAAATTTTGCGTATGGAAATTCTTTCTTTATGGCATCAAAGAACTTAACGCCGGGGCCCTTTAACCACTTGCCATTTAACGCGGTTTTAGCGGTAGCTTCTACCGCCCAGTAGTCTGCAAAAGCCCTAAAGTGGTCAAGCCTAATAACATCATATATTTCCAAAGCTTTAGAAATTCTTTTCTTCCAGAATTCCAAACACTTATCGTAGGCGTTCTTCCAATCGTATAGGGGGTTTCCCCAAAGCTGCCCTTCGGGCGAAAAGTAGTCGGGCCCTACCCCTGCTACAACCCTAAGCGAAGCGTCTTTGCATGTATCAAAAATTTCGGGGTTCGCCCACAAATCGGCACTGTCTTTTGCCACAAAAATTGGCATATCGCCTATGATTTCTATACCGTAGCCGTTTGCAATTTTTTTGGTTTTGGCATACTGCGAAAAGAACACCCATTGGGCAAACTTTGCCGTGTTTACGGCGGCAACAACTGTTTTTGCAAGTTTTTGTTTTTTAGCCAAGTTGTAATTTTTAAACTCTTTAGGCCACTGCGTCCAAGAAGCCCCCGAAAACTCCTTTTTTAAGGCGTCAAACAAAGCGTAGTCGTTTAGCCAAAAGGCGTTTCTTTTGCAAAAGCTTTCGTATGTTTGGTCAAAGCAATCGCTTAAGGCTTTAGCCGCGCTTTTATCACCGAAAAAGTTATGGGCTGCCTTTGCAATAAGAGGAGGCATAAATTTATATAATGCGCCGTAATCGCAACAATCGTGCGGCAAAGACTCTATTTCGTGCAAGTCGGCATAGTCTAAAACGCCAGTGGCTGCCAACTGCCTAAAATCTATAAAATATGTATTGCCCGCATACGCTGAAAACGACTGGTAGGGACTATCGCCGTAAGATGTTGGGCTAAGCGGACATATCTGCCAATACTTTACCTTTGCAAGCTTTAGGTATTCCAAAAAGTTTTGCGCGCTATAACCAATGTTGCCTATGCCCTGCAACGATGGCAAACTGCTTATGTGAGCAAAAATGCCCGCGTTTCTTTTTTCTATCCAAGAAAAATCATGTTTCATAAATTTTTATCCGTGGGGGTGCGCCATCTTATATTCGTCTCGTATTTTCTTTAAGCCTATATGTGTGTATATTTGTGTGGTAGATAAACTTGCGTGACCTAAAAGGCTTTGCAGGCTGCGCAAGTCCATACCCGCGTTCACCAAGTGCGTTGCAAACGAGTGCCTTAGTTTATGCGGAGTTATATTGCTTGGCAAATTTGCCCAAAGCAGATATTTTTTTAAATTGCGCTGCAAATGGCGCGGGTACATTGCTTTTCCTTTTGTGTCGCAAAATACATAATCGTTTGCAGTACAAGTAGGTCTGTAATTTTTTCGCCAAAGCACAAGCAATTCAACTGCAGCCTTTGTAAGGGCGCAAATTCTTATTTTATTGCCCTTGCCCAAAATTCGCATACTTGCAGGGCTTGTCAAATCTAAATCGCTCCATTTCAATGCGCATAACTCGCTTATACGCAAACCCGAACCATACAAAACTTCAAGGCAAATTCTGTCGCGCACGGCGTCGTCTTCGCTAATTTGCCCCTTTGCCAAAAGTGCTTCGGGTGCGTCTAGCAGGCGCGGAATTTGGCTTTCTGTCATAAACACCGGCAAGTTCTTTTCGCTCTTGGGTTTTGGAATTGCGGCAAATGGATTCTCTTCACACGAATTGCTGCACACTAAATAGTTATAAAAACTGCTTAGTGCTGAAATCCTGTTTTTTGCAGTAGCCCTGTTATATTTATCTATAAGGTACGCTGCATAATTTTTTGCTAAAATCTTGTCTATTGTGGCAATATCTCCTTTAAAGAACTCGTTGCCTTTAAGCCACATATACCAATCAAACACTGCTTTTTTATAGTTGCGCACGGTATATTCCGAGTAGCGGCGCTGCCCACCAATCATCTCCAAAAACGAATTTATGCAAATGTCGTTATCCTGCCCCATAAACTACATGGTAAGAAGCTTTTTTACCCCGTCAAAATAGTCTATAACATACGACTTTAGCCACAACACATAAAGCAATGCCCCCAATGCCAACCACGGCCCAAAGGGAACCGCCAAGCCTTCGTTTGTCTTTGCTTTGTGCTTTATAAACGGATACATAGGCATAAGCAAGGCAGCTCCTATAACGGATCCGCCAAAGAGCGCAAACAATGCGCCCTGCCAGCCGCAAAACGCACCTATTGCAATCGCCAAAATTACGTCGCCTTCGCCCATAGCTTCCTTACCCAAAACTATTTGCGAAAAATACCTTATAATTGCAACGCTGCCGGCACCCACCGTCATTCCTATAACCGAAATTATTGCACCTTTAAAGGCATCTACGGCAAAAATTCCGCTTAAGGCTAAATTGTGAATTTGAGGGAATATTATCGACAAAACAAGCCCTATAAACGCCCCGCCAGCAGTAAGGAAATCGGGCAAATACATTGTATCTATATCTATAAAGGCGGCAACTAGCATAATGCAACAAAAGAACATAAATACATAACCTGTAGCATAATCCGAAAAATGCGACCTGCACAATAAAAATAGGCACGCCGTAAGAATCTCTACAAAAGCATACCTAAACGAAAACCTGCGCCCACAACAGGGAGCTTTGCCCCTTAAAATAAACCAGCTTAAAATAGGTATATTGTTATACCACTTTATGGGTGCCCCGCACGCACAATGAGACGGGGGCTTTACCAGCGATTCGCCTTTTGGGATTCGCAAGATACACACATTCAAGAAGCTGCCAACGCAAGCCCCGAACATAAAGAAAAACACGTTCCAGACAATCTCGGTAAAATATTGCAGCTGCGCTACTGTCATTTTGCGTTATCCCTTAATGTTTTTTCCATTAACTTGCCCGTTTTAAAGAGCGTTTCGGAATCGAACCCGAACCAATGCTGAAGCGATTTTGCACCCTGCCAAGCCAGCATAGAAATGCCCGAGCACGATTTTATATTTTGCTTGTCTGCCGCAAGTTGCGAAATTGTTTGCCCCTTTGCCTTGTATACCATATCGCAAAATACCGCCGATTTTTCGAACTGCGTAAAGTCGCAAACGGCATTGTCGCTTTCTTTTAACCCAAGCGAAGTTGCGTTTATTATAACGCCTATTTTTTTTGCCCAGCTTTCGGTATAGACAACCGAATTAAAGCCGTTGTCTCTTAGCGACTTAGCAAGGGCTTCGGCTTTTTCTTTTGTGCGGTTTGCAATATATATCTTCTTTGCGCCGCCTATTGCCGCGGCAAATGCCGCTCCTTTTGCCGCGCCTCCTGCGCCGAAAATTAAAATGCTTTCGCCGTAAAAACTTTTGCCGAAATTTACCTTAAGCGAGCACTCTATACCGAAACCGTCGGTATTAAAGCCTACCCACGAAGTCCCTTCGCGTTTTAAAGTATTGCACGCCCCGCACATTTTCGAAAGGTCGTCGCTTTTATCTATTATTTGCAACACCTTCTCTTTTAGGGGAATAGTAAGGTTTAGCCCCCAAAAATTTCTTTCGGCAAACTTGGGCAAAACGTTCTCCAAAGAGTCTGCCGAAACTTTAAATTTATAGTATTTAGCCTTTTGCGCCATACCCAAAAAATCGAGGGCCGCCCCCTGCATTAGCGGGCTTAGGCTGTGGGCAATTGGGTCTCCGAAAACCGCAAGGGGTATTTCGGGCAAATCCATTTCGGGCAAATTTTCGGGCAGATATACCTTATCCATAATATCTTTCGCCAAATAGCGCAGTTCCCACCCTTATAACTGTTGCGCCTTCTTGTATTGCGCGCTCTAAGTCGCCCGACATACCCATAGATAACTCCCGCAACTTTACCGAAAATTCGCTTTCAAGCAAATCCCTTATTTCGCGCAACTTGCAAAAGCATTTCGAAGCCGTATCCAAATTGGAATCTAAGGGGGCTATTGTCATAAGTCCTTCAACCTTTATATGTTCACATTTTAATGCGGCTGCGGCAAGAGCGGGGGCGTCTTGAATGTCGGCACCGAATTTTGCGGGGTCGTTGCCTGCGTTTATCTGAAGCAAAATGCGCATTGTTTTGCCAAGCTCTTTTGCATGGTTGTTAAGTTTTTCAACCAACTTTACGGAGTCTACGCTCTGTATTCTTGCAAAGTGCGAAATCGCCAAATTTGCCTTATTGCTTTGCAGGTGTCCAATAAGCTCCCACTGCAAATCCAATGGTGCAAGGGGGATTTTCGAGATTGCTTCCTGCACCCTGTTTTCGCCAACGGCTTTGTAGCCAGCCTTATAGGCAAACAAAGCAGCGTCTACCGGGTGCGTTTTTGTTACGGGCATAAGCCTTACGCTTTCCGTCTTTCTGCCGCATTTTTCGCATGCAAGGGCAATGCGCTCGTTTATCTTTGCGCAGTTTTCCAGAAATACAGGGTAGTCAATCATTTACTTAGATTTTTCCATTTCCTTCAGACTTGCGTTTTGCTCGGCCGCCGCCGACATAAGCCTTTTGCCGAAGCCGAAGAAGCTGCCCGCAATGTTGCCGACATGGCTAAGAACGTCGTCTAGCGAAGTTACAAAGCGGTCTATCTCCTTGTCGGTAATAATATATGGCGGCAAAATTTTCATGCAATCGGAATTGTGGTTTGCAACCTGCGTTAAAATTCTGTGCTTTTCCATCATTGCCGAAACCAGCATTTGTATAAACAATGCCTTGTTTGCCGCCTTCATTGTTTTCCATGCAATTTTTTGCAGCATTTTCTTGGGCTCTCTAAACTCTATGGCAATCATAGTACCGCGGCCTCTTACCTCTTTTATAAAGTCGTATTTGTCCTGCAACTTTTGTATTTCGGCAACCAGCTTTGCGCCCATATCGCGCGAGCGGTCTACAAGCTTTTCGTCGTCTAAAACCGCAAGTGAAGCCAAACCGGCTACGCAAGCCAAATTGTTTCTGCCAAAGGTTGTCGAGTGCACAACGCATTTTTCCAGCGTAGAAAACGAGCTTTGATGAATTGCCCTTGTTGTTATAAAGGCCGCCACCGGAACATATCCGCCGCTAAGGGTTTTTGCAACGGTAACAATGTCGGGGTCTAAATTCCAGTGCTCAAACGCAAACATTTTACCCGTTCTGCCCAACCCCGTCTGAACTTCGTCGGCTATAAAAAGCGTGCCGTATTTTTGGCACAATGCCTGCGCTTTGGGGTAGTAGTCGTCGTTTGGCAAATATACGCCGTGGCCTTGAATTGGCTCGAATATAAAGGCTGCAACATCGCCCTTTTTAAGCTCGGCTTCGAGGGCGTCTAGGTCGTTAAATTTGACTGCGCCAAAACCAGGAACAAAAGGCCCGTAGTTTTCCTGAAAGCACGGGGCAACAGTAAGCGACATAGCCCCATACGTCAGCCCGTGGTAGCCGCCCGTTGTAGAAAGCACACGCGGTCTTCCAGTGTGGGCCCTTGCAAATTTAACCGCGCCTTCGTTTGCCTCGGTGCCTGAATTGCAAAGGAACACGGCGTCCCTTTTGCCGCCCGCGCGCTTGACCAGCTGCTCTGCAAGCAAACCGCTAAGTAGCGCGCAGTCTAGCTGCACCATATTCGACAAATCCATATCTATTGCGTCTTTAATAGCCTTGCCAACTACGGGGTGGTTGCGCCCCAAACCGAAAACGCCGTATCCGCTTAAAAAGTCCATATAATCGTTGCCTTCGGCGTCGTATAAATATGCGCCTTTTGCCGACTTGTATACCTTGTCGAAGCCTATTGTCCTTAAAACTTTCGCCAAAGTTCTGTTCACATATTTGTCGTGAAGTTCGTAGTTTCGCCCGAAATTTTCGGATATAACCTGTTTTATGTCGAATTGTGCCATAAATTTAAACTCGCTATTTTTAGCAATTATTTTTTACTGTACTTAAAA
>JAXFOH010000054.1:0-2174 GCA_034180465.1 Opitutales bacterium | reverse complement strand
CATCGCGCTTGCAGTTGAATATCTTTTGCGCGAAAAAAAATTAAGCGAAAGCGATGTTGCTGTTGTAATGCCTATAGACCCTTATACAGAGTCGGGCTATTTTTCGGTTGTGGAAAAAATGGCGCAATACGCAAAAAAAGGAGGTGCCGACTTGGTTTTAATGGGCATTAAGCCCAAATTTGCATCGCAAAAATTCGGCTATATTGTGCCCGAAAAAATCCAAAAAGACGGTGCATTTAAGGTTTTGCGCTTTGCCGAAAAGCCCAACGAAAAAACCGCCCAAGCCCTAATGGACGATGGCGCGTTTTGGAACGGCGGCGTTTTTGCATTTAAGCTGGGCTACATAAAAAACATTGCCGAAAAATATATAAAAAACGCAAAGTCCTTTGGCGAATTTTGCATGCGCTATAACGAGCTGCCCAAAATAAGCTTCGACTACGAAGTTGCCGAAACTGCGCGAAACGTTGCAATGATTGGATTTGACGGGCAGTGGAAAGACCTTGGCACATGGAATACATTGTGCGGTGAAATGTCGGAGAACATTTTGGGCAACGCCGTATGCGACAATAATGTTGAAAACTCGCACATAATAAACGAGTTGGAAATGCCCGTTGTTTGCCTTGGGCTAAAAAACACGGTTGTAGCCGCATCCTACGACGGAATTTTGGTCGCCGAAAAAGACTCGGTTGTAAACCTAAAAGAATATGCCGAAAGCGTAAAAACGCGCCCTATGTACGAGCGCAGAATTTGGGGCGAATACGCGGTTTTAAACTGCGGCGAGCACTCGGGCAAAAAGTCGCTTACAAAACTTTTAAAGATAGCAAAAGGCTCGCAAATTAGCTACCACAGGCACAATCACAGAACCGAGGTTTGGACTTGTGTAGACGGCACAGGTACAGTTGTTGTAGACGGCTCGGCGCGCGAAATATCGGCTGGCAACACCGTAAAACTTGAAAGGGGCGTTTTGCACTCTATTGCCGCAAAAGCTCCGCTAACCGTAATAGAAGTTCAGCTTGGCGACATTTTAAGCGAAGACGACATTCAAAGAATTTAAACAAAAAACATATATGGAAAACACCAATAAAATAGCGTTAATTACAGGTATTACGGGTCAGGACGGCTCGTATCTTACCGAGTTGTTGTTGCAAAAAGGCTACACCGTTCACGGTATAATACGCAGGTCTAGCTCGTTTAACACGCAAAGGATAGACCACATTTACAACGACAAGAATTTTTCGGGCAGGTTCTTTTTGCACTATGGCGACCTTACCGATTCCAGCAACCTTAACCGCATACTCGAGAAAACTTCGCCCGACGAAATCTACAACTTGGGCGCGCAAAGCCACGTTAAGGTAAGCTTTGAGGTTCCGGAATATACGGCAGACGTAGACGCCATTGCGACATTGCGCTTTTTGGACGCAATTAAAGACGTGGGCCTTGTTAAAAAGACGAAGTTTTATCAGGCGTCTACTTCGGAACTTTTCGGCAAAGTGCAGGAAATTCCCCAAAAGGAAACCACGCCGTTTTACCCGCGCAGCCCCTATGCCGTTGCAAAGCAGTATGCCTACTGGATTGTTATAAACTACCGCGAAGCCTACAATATTTTTGCCTCGAACGGCATTTTGTTTAACCACGAAAGCGAAAGGCGCGGCGAGACTTTTGTAACCCGAAAAATTACCAGGGCGGCAGGCAGAATAAAGCTTGGCTTGCAGGACAAACTTGTTTTGGGCAATATGGACTCCAAGCGCGACTGGGGCTATGCTCCCGAATATGTAGAGGGTATGTGGCGCATACTTCAGGCCGAAAAGCCGTCGGAATATGTTTTGGCTACAAACGAAACACACACGGTAAGGGAATTTGTGCAGTTGGCGTTTGCCCGCCTTGGAATGGATATAGACTGGCAAGGTTCTGCCGAAAACGAAAAGGGCATATGCAGGCAAACTGGCAAGGTTGTTGTAGAAGTTTCGCCCAAATATTATAGACCCACCGAAGTAGACTTTTTGTTGGGAGACCCCGCAAAGGCCAAAAAAGAGCTTGGTTGGGCGCCCCAAACAACCTTTAAGAAGCTTGTTGAAATTATGACCGACAGCGACTTTAAACTGGCGCAAACCGAAGCAAAATTAAAGTAGATGAAAAAAAGCGATAAGATTTTTATTGCAGGCCACAACGGAATG
>JAXFOH010000030.1:0-12355 GCA_034180465.1 Opitutales bacterium | reverse complement strand
AGATAACTTTAACGAATGTAGGATCGAGCTGTATACCAGCCTTTGCGTCGAAGATAGATGTCTTGGGGCAGTTGCGGAAGTCTGTCGAAACAACAGCGTCTTCTGTGTAGCCCAAAATGCCTTTAAGTTCGCCTTCCGAAGCTTCTTTCATAGCTTTGCAGATTTCTTCGTACGAGCAAGCTTTTTCGAGTTCTACAGTCAAGTCTACAACGGAAACGTCCGAGCAGGGAACGCGCATCGACATACCAGTCAATTTGCCGTTGAGAACGGGGAGAACTTTACCTACAGCCTTGGCAGCGCCAGTCGAGGAGGGAATTATGTTTTCCAAAATACCGCGGCCGCCTCTCCAGTCCTTCTTGGAAGGACCGTCAACTGTCTTTTGAGTTGCTGTTGCAGCGTGAACTGTGGTCATAAGACCACGCTTAATGCCGAACTTGTCGTTGAGAACCTTCGAGATGGGAGCCAAGCAGTTTGTTGTGCACGAAGCGTTGGAAATGATTTTCTGGCCTGCATAGGTTTTGTCGTTTACGCCGTAAACGAACATGGGAGTTGCGTCCTTAGAGGGGGCCGACATGATAACTTTCTTTGCGCCAGCCTTAAGGTGTGCCGAAGCCAATTCTTCTGTGAGGAAGAAGCCTGTCGATTCAACAACAACGTCTGCGTCTACTTCGTCCCACTTGAGGTTTGCGGGATCTTTTTCAGCCGTCAAACGGATTTTGTTGCCGTCAACAATCATGTAGTTGCCTTCAACTTTAACTTCTTTGTTGAATCTGCCGTGAACAGAGTCGTACTTGAGCATATATGCCAAGTATTCGGGGTCGAGAAGGTCGTTGATGCCAACGATCTGAATGTCGCCAGCGAAATTTTCGATAGCGGCGCGGAATACCATACGGCCTATACGACCGAAACCGTTAATACCTACTTTAATAGCCATTTTATTTCCTTTGTTTAAAAAAATGAAACTCCAATGGTGTTTGGTTGTGCGCAATTTGCAAGCATTTTTTTCGGGCAAACGTGCTTTTTGCAAAAATTATAAAAGGTTTAATTTTTCGATATCGCAAAAACCCCGCAATTTTTTGGTTTTGCGGGGGCTTTGTTTTTTTCCGAAGATATATTGCCGCCGGACTTTTTTATTGTCCGACTTTTCCTTTTCCGCCTATAGGCGGCAAAACAATGGTGGGCCGTTGGGTTGCGCCGTCGCCTTCTATGCTTACGCCCTGCCTGCCTTTGCGGTATATCATTCTATAGCCTTGGGCGGTTGTGTTGCTTTCGGCGTCGACAACACTCGGGTTTTCGCTTAAAGTTACGGTTTCTTCTTGAGGGAAAATATCGGCGCGGCCTGCCATGGCGGTTTTTTGTCCCTGCTGGATTTTCACGTCGCCAGTTGCCGTAATTTTTTCGATAGAATCTTTGTTGCCCATAACGGTTTCTATCTTTTGGCAAGTTGCCTTTGTTTCGCCCGAGAGAATCTCGACATTGCCCAAAAAGAAATATCTGTCTTTTTTGCCTTCAACCAAAGCCTGAGTGTCGCTTGTAATGGTGGTTTCTTTTGCCTGTTGGTTTGCGTCGGGGTTTAGGCCTATTCCCTTTAGGGGCGGCAAAATAAGCGTGGGGCGCAAATTCGGCTTTTCTGGGTCGGTTAGCAATTCCGTAAAGGTGCGGTTGTCGCCTTTTTGTCCATCGTTAATTTCTGCCTTGGGGTATATTTTTGCCCATTGCGCCGTTGCAGAATAGTTTTTGCTGCTTAATTTTATGTCGCCGAAGGCTTCAATCTTTTCTATCTGGGCGTTGTTTTTGCCGTCGTTTTTCGCCAAAACCGTCATTCTATTGCAAAGGGCGCTGGAATCTTGCGAGGCAATCGAAACGTTGCCAGAAAAATCGAAAACCGTTTTTTCTGCGTCCCTGGTTGCGGTAAGGCGGTCGGCCTTAATAATGGCTTGCGAAAAGCTTTTGCCCTTGTAGGTGTTGGCCTTTGCCTTTTGCGCTATCTTTACTACAACCTGTTTTTTGTCCTTGCAAAAGGCTTCGGCTCGGTTGTCGTTGCGGTATAAAACAACGTAGTCGCCCGAAACGCCAACGCCGCGGCTTAGATCTTTTAGCGTTGCTTTGTTTTCCAGGGTAAGACTGCCTGTTTTTGCCGAATATTCAAAGCTTTGGGCGGTTGCGGTTTGGCCGTCTTTTTTTACCGAAACGCCGCCTTTGCCCCTTACAAACGAAAGCGTTTTCTTTTCGCCGTCTGCCGAATTTTCTGCTTCGGCTGCTTCGGCGGTCATGTTAGCACAGCTAACAATAGCGTTGTCGGAAACCATTTTTACGTTGCCCGAAAAGTCAAACACCGCGTTTTTGCCGGAGGCGTCCATAGAAATTTTGTCGGCGTAAATGTCTACATCTAGCGGCTTTTCGCCGTCGTTTTTTGTGAGAGACGCCTTTGCCTGTTTTTTGCCGCCAAAGGATTCTATTTTTTTTGCTGGTTTGTTAAGGGTTATCTTGTCGCCGAACAGCTTTGTGCTGCTTTTTATGTCGGTAAGTTCGGCGTCGCCCGTCATTGTGGCGGTTTCGGTTTTTGGTGTTAAAAGCACGTTGTCGGCAATGGCGTCCTGCTCATTTTTCCAAACAATTTTCGCCCTGCCCGAAGCCTCTATAAATTTTGCCTTATTGCGCCCCGTTTCGCGCGATTTTTTGTCGGCGCAAACCGAAAGCTTTTCACAGTCTATGTCGGCGTCCGCCCCGCGCATTTTAACTTTCCCGAAAAACGAAAATTTGTTTTCGCTTCCAGCGTGGCAAAACGAGCCCTCTTTGCTTGTAATTACCGCGCCTTTGTCAGTTTTTTCGGGCGAGTCGTTAAACAAAATTTTTATTCCGTTGTAAATTTTAACGGTTTTGCCGTTGCTTTGCCAAAGCCATGTTTTCCCCTCAAGGTTAAATGATTGGCCTTTTGCGTATAACATCCCGTCGCCGCCCGCCGATTTTGTCCGTGGGAAAACATCCGCAACCTTGCTGGAAATTTTGTAGTCTATGTTTCCCTTTTCGGAGCCGTCGAAAATATTAAGGCGCATATTGTCTACCAAAATTTTGTCGTCGGAAACATATTTTGCCTCGTCGCCGGTAATTTCCCAATCTCTATAGCCGCTTTTTTCGTCGAAATTCGACACTTTAAAGCTTTTTGCGCTTACGGGAACAATGCCCGTTTGTGAGAATGCGAACGGCAAAGAAAGTGTAAAAAGCCCGAAAAGGGCGGATAAAAAAAGATAGTTTTTCATTAGCAGTCAATCCAAAGCGAAAAAGACAATGCGGGCAATTTTAAAATTTGCGCCGCATTTAAGTGCGGATGCGGTATGCCGTTTTCGTCAAACCTGTCGGTGTCGGCAATTTGGACGAAATTTTCTAGGTTAAAGCCGTTTAGGTCCAAATAGGCATTATAGCCCGAAGGGTTAAACGTTGCAAAAATTCTGGGGCACTTGCGCGAGGAATCTGCGTTAAACAACACGCCTACGGCATTTCTAATATCGTCTTTAAGGAATTTAAAATAACTTTCGCCGGGCTCGTTAAAAAGCCTTAGGGCTTCGGATTTTTCGGAAAAGCACCTAAATTTGGCAAAGCGTCTTAAAAATTCGCACGCGCCCGAATTTGTACACGCCCTAAAATAGTCTAGGGCGTTTTTTTCGCCGTCCAAATAGGTGTTGTTTGCGCCGTATTTTGTGCGCACGGTGTCGAAACCTTCGGCAAGCATTGGAATGCCGACCGAAGCAAGCACAATGCAGTAGGCTAGCTTGTATCTACGCAAATCTTCAAAAGTTGGGTTGTCGAAGTTGCTCGAAATCCTGTCGAAAAATGTTTTATCGTCGTGGCTTTCTATATAGTTTACCGTTTGCGAAGGCCAGGCTGCCGTGTATTTCGAGCCTCTTAAAAAGTAGCAAAGCCCGTCGGCGTTGCCGCGCCCCAAAACATAGTCTTTAACAAATTCCCTAAATGAATCGTTCCACGAGGCAAAGCCCGTATTTTTGAGAGTTGTACCCATATGGCCTCTAAAGCTCCAAGGCTCTGCAATAAGAACAACGTCGGGCTTAATTTTTTTTAGGTGCTTTTCTATGTATTCGAGGCACTCTAGCCCCAAAAGCTCTGCCAAATCGAATCTAAAGCCGTCTATGCCGAACTTTTTTACAAAGTGCTCCAGGCTTTCGGAGATAAGCCTTTTTGCCATAAAAGCCGATGCGCGCAAGTCGTTGCCGCAACCGCTGTAGTTTATATACGAATTGTCGGGTGCGCACTCGAAATAGTAGCTTTTGTCTATCCTTGCCAGTGAGTTTGGGCTGCCCGTGTGGTTGTATACAACGTCTAGCAAAACGGCAAAGCCTTCGTCGTGGAATGCCTGAATAAGCTCTGCAAATTCTTTTAGTTGCGAAAAGGTTTCGGGGTTTGTGGCATACGCGCTTGAGGGCGAAAACCAGTTTACCGGCATATAGCCCCAGTGGTATTCTTCAATGGTTTTGTTGTCGAATTCCTGCAAGGGCTGAAATTCAACACAGTTTGCCCCGCATTCCTTAAAATAGTTAAACCGCTCTTTTACATATTTGCGCATTGCAGAATACGTTGGGCGTTCGCCTTCTTGCGAGGCGTTTTTTAATACGTCCCTGATATGGACTTCGACAATGCAAAGGTCTTGCCATTTTGTAAGCTTAAAGGGCTTTGCGTTTGGCATTAAATCGCGGTCTAGCACCAAAGCGGGCACTTTTTGCGGAAGAACCGCAACGGCGTAGGGGTCTGCAATTTCTTCGTTGAAATCAAAGTCGCACTTGCCAAGTTGGTTGTCGCCCGAAATTTTGTAGGAATATAAATAGCCGGTTAAGTCGCCGTTAATTTCGGATTTCCAAACACCATTTTTTTTTCTTGCAAGCGCATGCAAAAGGGGGGGCAAATCCGCCTTTTCCCGCAAAACAAGGGTTACAGATTTTGCCCTGGGCGCAAAAATAGCAAATTGCGTTTTGCCGTCTTTCATGCTTACGCCCAGCTTGTCGCTTGGCTCCAGCGAAAATAGAAGTTTTGAGGCATCTACCAAAAGTGGGGGCGTTTTTGCCGAAAAAATTTCGCAAACTTCGCAAAAATTTGCCGTTTCCCTAAAGTGCGAAAGCAGAACATGCCTGCCGCCTTTGTCGTGCTGGGCCGTTAGGTTTACGTTTCCTTGTCCGTCTTTTTCGGCATTTGGGGCAAAACTTTGGGGTTGCAGCCACACGCCGTCGTTGCGCGCAAATTTAAAAGAAACCTTTTTTTGCGTCGAAAACACCTGCTTTTCGTCCAGACAAATTTCAAGCAATTCATCCGTGCCTCTAAGCTGCCATGAGCTGTCGTTTATGGCGTTTTGCCAACCGTTAAAGTCGCCGCAAATGTAATATTTAAAGGCTTTGCCGTTTAAACCGGGGCAGTTTCTTCTATTTAGCACAAAGTGCACTTTCCTATTTTCTATATAGTAGCAGGAATAGTCTGCAAAAAGCTCTAGCGGGGCAAACGCCGTATGCAGCTTAAATGTGTGCTTGCCGTTTTTTAGGTAAAACTGGGGTATTGTATCGGCATTTTTCGACAATACATTTACTATTTGACGCTCGTTGCGCCACCATGCACTAACAAGTTTCATTTTTTTGCGCCGCCGCCCGGAGGGGGAAGAATGTCTACCTTTTCGTCGTCGTTAAATCTGAAAATTATTTCGTCCTGGCTAGTGTAGCCGAGTTTTTGCTTTATAAGGCGCTGCACAAACCTGTCGTCATGCAAAAGCTTTTCGTAGTATTCCGATTGGTATGCCAGCTCGTCTCGGAGTTTTTCAACCCTTTTTATAAGCGCGCTTTCGCGTTGCATAAGCAGTCGATTTTCATCGGCTACGTTTTTTATGGCAACGGCAAAGGCGGCCGCCCCCGCCAAAAGCAGGGCCGAAACCATTATTATCAACGCCAAAAGCGTATTTTCCTTTGTTTTTGCCATAAGTTTGAATTTTTCTATTGCCGAATATTGTATCTTTTTGGTGTGTCTGTAAATAAAATATAAAAATATGTTGAACTTTTTGCCCAATCAATAAATAATCGGACACTTTTATAAAAAACGGCTATTACGGATTATGAGCGTTGTAAGCGAAGGTAAATTTTTAGACACAAATTTCGCGGAATTTTGCGCCTTGCCCGAACTGGACTACAGTTTGGCATATGCGGCACTTATTGGCTTAAGCAAAGATACGTCTAGGGATTTTTGCTACGACTATTCTATGAATAAGTCGATGAACAGAGGCGTTGTTTTGGCGGCGGCTTTAGAGCTTAAAAAATATTTCGACAAAAACTTTGCAAACGAAAAGCGCATAGGCATTGCGCTGCCTTCGGGCATTCCCGGCTTGCTGGTAAATTTGGCCGCCCAAATGGCGGGAAAGTCTTGTGTAAACCTTAACTTTACGCTAGGCCGAGCGGCGGCAGCCCACTGCGTTAAAACGGCAGAATTAAAAAGCGTTGTAAGCGCGCAAAAGCTCAGGAAAAAGCTCGAGGAAAAGGGCATAGATTTTCCCTGGCCCGAAAAGTTTGTCGACATTGCCGAAGTTTTAAAAGGTATGTCGAAAGTTTCGGTTCTTAAAAATTTGGCGTTGGTAAAAACGCTTTCGGCTTCGTCATTGGCAAGCCTTTTTGGCATAGAAAAATTTGGCGGCAAAAGGGAAGCTTCCATAATATTTACAAGCGGCAGCGAAGGGATGCCTAAGGCGGCGGTGCTCACCCACCGCAACATTGTGGGCAACTGCGTTCAAATGCACTATTGCGGCGAGGTTTTCCCCGACGACGTTCTGCACGCAAACTTGCCGCTTTTTCACAGCTTTGGGCAGTCTATTCAGCTTTGGTTTGCGCTAATGTATGGCGTAAAAAGCACAATGGTTGCAAGCCCGCTAGAAGTTAGGCAAAACTTCGACGCAATGTGCCGAAATAAGTCTACAATAATGATTTCTACCCCCACTTTTTTGCGCGCCTACTTAAGAAAGGGCAATCCAGAAGACGCAAAAAGCCTAAAATATGTTATTGCGGGGGCGGAAAAAACCCCAGAGGGCCTGTGCGCGTTGTGGAATGCGCGCTTTCCCAATAGCTGCTATATGGAAGGCTACGGGCTAACCGAGGCGTCGCCGGTTGTTTGTGTGAACCACCGCAAAATTGCGACAAGAAACAAGTTTAGAGACTACCCGAGCGGCTGCAAGGTTGGGTCTATAGGCCCGCTTTTTCCCGGAATGAAGGCGGGTATTTTGGATATGGATACAAGGGAATTTTTGCCCATAGGCCGAACGGGTATGCTGTGTCTTAAAGGCCCGAATGTCTTTGGAGGCTACAAAGGGCTGCCCGAATTGAACTCCGAAAAGTTTTTCGACGGCTGGCTAATTACGGGAGACTTAGCCTCTATAGACGAAGATGGCTACATATTCATAAAAGGCAGGCTTTCGAGATTTTCGAAAATAGGCGGCGAAATGGTGCCGCATACAACCATAGAAGATGCCATTGTAAAAGCCTACAACAAGCAGGATAGCGAGGCCCTTTGTTTTGCGGTTGCCTCCTGCGAGGATAGCGCAAAGGGAGAAAGCATTGTTTTGCTTACGACCATAGATATCGACAAAAGCGAGCTTCGCGCAAAGCTTTCGGCTTTAGGATTCCCCAACTTGTGGCTTCCTCGCCATATCGTTAAGGTCGAAGCCATTCCCGTTTTGCCGACAGGCAAGATGGACTTAAAAAGCGTAAGGGAAATTGCAAAAGGGGCAGCCGCTCTTTAGGGGGTTTTTTAAAATGCAGGGGGCAATCCCCAATAGGTCGTACATAGAAATCAACCTAAAAAACCTCGAATCGAACGTAAGGAAAATTAAGGCTTCGCTACCGAGCGATTGCGCGTATGTGTGCATTGTTAAGGCCGATGCCTATGGGCATTGTATGCCGCAAAGCCTTATGCGATTTTTAAGCGGCGGCGCCGACTATTTTGCAGTAGCAAACATCTACGAAGCTTCAAGAGTTCGCGAGCTGGTTCTTACAAAGCCCATTTTGGTTTTAAGCCCTATTTTGGCAAGCGAACGCAGGCTTGTTTTCGACTATGGGGCATGCCCTGCGGTTTCGAACGAGACCGAGTGCGACGATTTCGACAAATTGGCAAAAGAGCACAATACCGTTTTGCCCGTGCATATAAAAATAGATACGGGCATGGGGCGCGTGGGCGTTTGGCATACGCATGCGGTAGATTTTATAAAAAAGGTGCAAGCCTATAAGAATCTGAAAATAGCCGGCGTTTTTACCCACCTTTCGTGCGCCGATTGCGATGCCGACTACACCGAAAAGCAGCTGGATATTTTCAGAAAAATAGTGCTGAATTTCCCTGAAAGGAAAGACTGGCTTGTTCATGCCCACGCAAGCGCCGGGCTTGTTTTCTTCAAAAAGGGCGACGTTTTTAACGCCGTAAGAATGGGCTTGCTTCAATACGGAATTGTGCCGAACCCCGAAATGCAGAAGATGGACGTTTTGCCCGTTATGTCGTTTAAGGCAAGGGTTTCGGCGGTAGGCGAGTGCAATGGCAAAAAAATTGCGGCAATTAGCGCCGGCTATGCCGACGGCGTTCCGGCCGACTTTACCAAAGACGCCGTTGTTTTGATAGGCGGCAAAAAGTGCCCCGTAGTCGGCGAAGTTTCGCTAGACGAAACCTACGCCGACGTTTCGGCTTTGCCCGACGTAAAAAACGGCGACGAAGTTGTTTTTATAGGCAATCAGGGCGGTGAATCCATAGATTTGCACTCGTACAGCCTTTGGACAAGGCGAATCCCGTGGGAAACAATGGTTTCTATACCAACAAGAGTTGCCAGAATTTTAATAACTAAATGAAACTTTTTTTGCGCAGCGGCGTTTAACCCAAAATACCCGACGTATGGCAGACAGTTTGCGCAGTGAAATATTACCGTTAAAAAGTTCGCTTTTCTTTACAAAGATTGTCGAAACGCCCAAACGCATCGGCAAAAAAGACCTTTTCGGCTATGCAAGGGCTGAGCTTGAAATGTCCGCCCCGCTGCCAATGTCGCAAATTTCGTTTTGCTGCGCAAAGGGAGCGCGCTGTTGCGTGATTTTTGCCGCCCTAAGCGAGAGATTGCGCGAAGAAGAATTGTCGGCAAATTTCGGGGCGTCTAACAATACAAAATACATAATTCCAGAAATTGCGCCTCTTATCTATTTTAATTTTAAAGACGGCTTCAATGTTGTTGAAACAAAAGGTTCGGTAATTGCGCTTTTTACAGAAAAAGGGACAATAAAGGAAATTTTGCATAAGAATTTTTCCTCCGAAAATTGCGAAGGCATAAAGAAGGAATTAGCCGAAAAATGGGGGGCAAAAAACATATTCGAATACTCGTTTGCGGGCTTCGAAAAACAGAAGGTTGCGGGTTTTAAATGCATGCTTAAAGGGAAGCATTGCGCCGCGCTTTCGCGCACATTTTCGGCGGGCGAATTGGAGTGCTGCGATGTGCGCGGCTTTGGCTATTTTTCCGAAAGGCGCGCCTCCAAAGCCAAGTCGTTGGCGGCAAAATTTCCCGTTTACGGCGTATTTTTCTTTGCCGCATTTTTGGCTGTTTTAACCGCGCTTTTTTACGCAAAAAATGCAAGCTACAAAACACTTAAGGCACAGGTCGAGCAAATTGCCCCCGAGGCCACAAAGCTGGAAAAACTAAACTCGCAACTTTCGGCAATAAGGGATATTTCGGCAAAAAAACTTTTCAACGCAATGCTGTTGGCAAAGGCAAATTCGGTACGCCCCGAGGGAGTCTTGTTTTTGCGAACTTTTTCTTCAAATCCTGCCGAGATTGAAATTTTTGGAAGCGCCGCCAATATTTCGCTTATAAACGACTACGTTCTTGAATTGAAAAAGCAGCCCTTTGTAGGCAATGTCGAAAACGAAGTTTCGGCAAAAAACGGCGCGGCAAAATTTTCGCTAAAAATAAAATTTGCGCAAAAAAAATGAAGCTAGGCAAAAGGATATTCAACTTTTATTATTCGCGTAAAAAAAGCGAGCGCATTCTGCTTTTAGCGACGTGCTATGTTGCGCTTATTTGCTGGGCAATTTGGCTTAAGGGCAAGAGTTCGAAACTGAACGAAAATCTGGTTTCAATGCAGGGCAAGTTCTCGCAAATGCAAACGGTTTTGGGCTTTAAAGCGCAAATTTTAAGCGACCTAGAAAACGCAAAAAAATCCGTAGATTCGCAAAAGACGGTAGACGGCAAGGCGTTGCAGATTGTAGCCGAAAACTGCGCGGTTTCGGCGGGGCTAAGCTACGATATTTCCGACGTTTCTACTTCGCAGCTTGGCGGCTTTAAAATATTTACGCTAACGCTGAATATCCCCCGCTGCGGAATGCAGGGCATTGTGGATTTCGAAAAGAGTATTTTGGCTCATTCGCCATATGTGTTTATAAATTCGGCAACAATCAGCTCTACGGCGCGCGGCGCAATTTCGGCAAAATATAAAATATATTCTTTTGTTGTTGAGTAGAATTTTCCTTCATAGTAGCGTGTGCCTATGAAGAATTTTTTACGCGCAGTTGCTTTGTTTGCCGTTTTGTTCGGCGGTGAATATTTGTTTGCAAAACACTCCGAATTTTCGCTTGCGGTAGGCTCGCCCAAAAACAAGGTTGTTTCTTCCGCAAAAGTTTTAACGCTTTGCCCCGATGTTGCAAGCGCACAAAAGTCGCTTGCCTTTGTGGAATGCCTAAACGCAATTGCAAAAAGCGGCAACGCCGCCGAATTAAAAGCTTTGCTTAAAAACCAAAACACTGCTGCAAAGGCAACAAAACTCTTAAAAATGGCGACATTTAAAAATGCTAAAATAGAATCTGTTTCGGTGTTTTTAGATAAAAACTATTATTTTATTTTTTACAAAAGCGCGTCGCCCAAAATGCGCGCCGGCATGAATTTTATTGCGCTAGACAAAGATTTTAAGTGGGATTTGGCTAAAAGCGGCGTGCTGTATACGGCTCTTGCCGCCAGCGTAGATTCCGCAAAAAAATCTGAAATTGTATTGCCCGAAAAATATGCAAAAGCCCCGCTTGTTTTGTGCGATGCAAACAATTTGCCGCTCGAAAAATCCGACAGCGAAAGTCTTTTAAAAAATAAATATGTTGCGTTCTTCGAAGCTGCGCAAAAAGAGTTTCATAGCGGTAATTTTAGCGCGTTTTGCAAGAATTTAAGCGAAAAAAGCCTGAAAACCTATAACAAATTGTACGGCTCAATTTCGAAAGAGGAAATGCTAAAGGCAATGGGGTCTTATATGGATATGCGCAAAAAATACATTGCTTTTTGTGATATGGGCACCCTTAAACTTATAGTGTTTATGCGCTATAACCCGAAAAACCCGTCGCAACAAGAGGTGTTAGATTTCGGCTTTGTTTGCGAGAAAAACGGCAAAATGCAAATAGAAAACTATATGGAAAACGATTTTTATATTGCCGAAATCTTAAAAAGAATTTTTTGCGAAAACTAAAAAACGCATTGTTTTTTGCTAAATTGCCCGCAATACCAGCAAAAATGCCGGGTTGCAGTCTTTTTGTTTATTTGCATAGTCGTTGTTTGGCTTCGCGCATTTTTTTTTGAGAATTACAGCTGTTTTTGCACAAAAAATTGGTTTTTTTGCAAAATTTTTAAAAATTATGGGTGTAAAAATCGTTTGTTTTTTGCCAAAAATGCCAAAAATGAAAAATTTTTTTAGATGTTGTTTAGAAAAATTTTATTGTTGAGAATTAGAAAGATATATTTTTAGAACGGAATATTCCCGCAAGGTGCTTGTAAAAAAAACAAAAAAAAGGCTTGCAATTTAGAATGCAGATGGCACTATGGGAGGTCTTTTCAACATTGAGGAAGAAAGCCGAGGTGTTGAGAAGAGAGGGTTCTTTTAAAGGTAAGTTAAGAAAATATTTTAAAAAAGTTAAAAATTTTTAAAAAAGTTCTTGACAACTTAAGAGAGGTTCTTCTTAATGGGCAGCTTTCTTGAGTATCGAAAGGTGCAAAAGAAGAGAGAGCTTCCTGGAAGGGAAGAAACGGAAAAGTTCTTTGAAATTTATCAAGTGCGATTGTGCGAACCTGTTAATTGGTTGAAAAACTGATTAACACGATCAATTATTTTGAAAAGAAGTCCACGAATCAATAAAAGATTAGTACAAACTAGTATGACAGGATTTGGATTTTCTATATAGACTTTGAAAAAAGTTTTTTATGGAGAGTTTGATTCTGGCTCAGAGTGAACGCTGGCGGCGTGGCTAAGACATGCAAGTCGAGCGGGAATATTTGATGTAGCAATACATTGGATATGAGAGCGGCGAACGGGTGAGTAATACA
>JAXFOH010000011.1:0-54884 GCA_034180465.1 Opitutales bacterium | reverse complement strand
GGTGAGAATCTAGAGTTAATCTTACAAATCAATATCCCAGCTGATTGTTTGGCGGGGTGGTTCTTCAGGTGGTTCTGGGTTGGTTGGGGGCATGACCTTGGTCGGAGCGGAATTATCTTTGGGGTAGGTATTTTGTTGTGGCTTGGGGTAGTTCGTTGTGGACGGCTGGGCAATTTTTGGTTGCGGGTTAAGTGTCGGGCGGACGTATTGGGGATGTGATTGAGGAGGCTGTTTTTGTTGTGGGGTTCGGTGTGCAGGTATTGCGGAGGCTGTTTGGCGGGGTTGCGCGCTATTATATATAGAGGGGGTGGTGGAAATTGGTCTTGGTATTTGGGGATTGTTTTGCGTGGGCGATGAACTTTTATTCATTTCCGCGGGACGGTTTACAATCTGCCGTTCTAGCGTGGAGGGTAGTTGCGAACTATGTGGCTGAGTATGGAGTTGGGACGACGGTGGTTGTTGCTTTGACGGCGTATCAGGTTGCGTTGGGGGTGTATGATTGAGTCGCGATATTGGTATTGATACCCTTCTTAGTTGAGATTGTGCCGCAATCGGTGTAAGAGTCGTCTTTGTCTGGATTGGTGTTTTGGTCTTATCGGGCTGGGATACATGTGGGGTCAGTTGCCGTTGCGGTTGTGTCCGTTGGGGTATCGGGATTGTCTGGTCGGATTGCGTTCTTGCCGAAGTTTGCGGGAGGGGTTGCGGGAGGGTATTTGTGATTTGGTTTTTCACTATAATTTTCTTCAACCCGAACGAGCGTAGTAAAGGCAATGCGTCCTCTTCTTTAGGGAGCCGTGTTGTTTGATCGTTCGAAATCAAAACAATCTTTGAGCTTGTCTCGTTTGCGACTTTTATAAGTTTAAGGAAGTACTCACAGCCGATAAAATCTGCGTTATCTAATATAAAGATTGAACGGGATTTGATTTTGCCAATTTCCGCAAAGGGTGTCGTGATAACATTAAAATTCCTGCGAATACGCTTGCGACTGGCGTTTAAGTAGACAATCGGCACCTTCTCGTCCGGCACCTTCTTGGCGTCTACGAAGTGGTTCAGATTTTTAGTGAACGAGGCTCCGCCGTCATCGTTAACTTCAAAGACGGCACTCTGTTCGGAATACATATTTTGGTATCGGGCATCGTGGATTTCAATATCAGAAGAAAACAAGTTAAACGTGCGTGCTGAGGCTTTGGCAAATTCATTTCGTAATTCTGTGTGCAAAGGCGGGTTACTGTCCGTCCATCCCCATAATCGGGTAGTCCAGTTTTTGATTTTGCCAAAAAGGTTTTGGAACGTTTGTAGGACTTTCTGTTTGGTATTAATACCCTTCGGCGCCGGATTCTTTTGCGGAGTTTTACCAATCATTCCTCGGGCAACCTTTGTTATCTGTTCCCCGCAGGCAATTTTTATCTCTTCGCGAATGCGTCTTAACGCCGCTTTTGTCATACTGTCTGGGCGTTTGGGTTCTTTAAAGAGATTGGCGATTCTTGCGATTGCCCGTTTACCGTATTTCTTATTCGGATTTTTTGCCTGTAATTCTTTTGCTTTGCTTTTTATCTGCTTGCTCCGCTTGCTGAACTTATCGCACAACGACTGTGGAATTCCCGCGATGAGCACTTCACCTTTGGCGTCCAACGACGCTTTTATTCCCTTATCATTCAGGCGTTCAACAAGCTTTTGGCGGTAAATCAATGTTGCTTCTTGCGATTCTTTGTAGATTTCCAGCGGATCCAAGGCTTTGTATTTTTGCTCGTTTTGGTCGTAAGTTAGATTGAAAATTTCGTAATGGCTGTGCACTTGTGGGTCGTCAGCTCTGCTTAAAAGGTGCGTGATTTTCACGCCAAGAAAACTTCCTGTAAAGGCTGAATCATTCGCCCCGTTCTTCCGAATTCTCACCTTTGCCTTTTGCTCAATCCAGCTCATGGCTTCATCCGCCGCCTCTTCGTGGATTGCCATAAAATTATTGTCTTTGCCGAGCATGTAAACGGCAAGTATGGAAAACGCTTTCGGTGCTGACATGCATGCGCTGAAAATTTGGCGTTTGCATTCCCGCGGTCTTAGCTTTGCTTTCGTTAGTGGGTGTTTGTTGTCTAAAACTGACTTGAAAACATCCGAGGGAGCAAGTTTCTCTATGCCCAGCTCCCTCGCAAGTCTGCCGAAAAGTTTCGCGTTTGTATTACTTTTTTTGTCGTAGCAAAAGTAGCCCAGCAGGTCGTTTTCAAAATATTGAAGTACCTGTGCTTTATTCATGAACTTTGAAATTGTCAACATGCCTACCAGTTTAGGCATTTCATTTCAAAACAAACTTTGCGGCACTGACGGCTACGCCGTCTTAAATATCATGGGGTTTTTCTCGCGGGATATGCGTTGCATTTCCCGCTCGATGGGGACGCTACGCGTCCATAAATTATCTGCTTGTTTCGGAACACTACACTAACCCCTCCGACTTCCGTCGGAGGGACAACCCCACAGTTCATTGCCGATTCAGTTCGGCTAAATCAGGGCGAAATACCCACCTCCCGAAATCTTTGTACCCTTCCGTTTCCCCATCTGCACTCTGCCGATTTTACCGAGCGATTGTTCCACTAACTCCCCCCCCCTGAAACTTTTTTGGGGAATTTTCGCAAAGCCGAAGCATTTTTCCTATAATAAGGACTATGAATCGTAAACCTAACAATAAAAAAAGTATCCCGCAACAAATTGCGGGAAAAGTTGAAAACATAAAACACGTGATTGAGGAAACCCGCAATCACGTTTTAAATGCGAAGAAATTCGTAGAGAAAGGGGAAAGTTGTATCTTTGACTCGTGCATAGAACTTGTATTGCTTGCCCGTTCGGTGAACAAAGCCCCCACTTATCGGTGGTTGTGGAAGGAGGTGTTTTGTCTTGATCAGAAAGAGAGCTGTCCCGTTAAGCCGGACATATACAAAATCGCAAAGTCGCTCGGAGAAGTTTGCGTAAAACTCCAATCACCCAAAAAGGAAAACTTACGCAACGTTGGGTGTTCGCGTTGGCAGACAATACGAAAGGCGTTGAGCCGATACCCCAAAGACAAACGCGATGAGATTTTGAATTCGTTGGCGTCAGCCTCTTTTGACGAATGCGAGGAGGCATTGACGCAAAAAGTCAACGCTACCGCAGCCGCCGCAAATATACAACCCGTGCAAAAGGAGAAAAGCGAACGCCAAAAGATAAGGGATTCGCTTAACGAAACCCTGAAAAATATAACGGACGATGTCATGCTGAAGGCTTTGGGGGTGTATTTAGCTAAATTCAATGTCCCACAGGTTGCGATACAAAACGATATTGCCGAGGAGGCGGAAGAAGCTTCGGCTACACAAACGCAAGAAGCATCGCCCGAAAAATCGGCTACGCCGAATCAAATGCCAACGGAGGAAGACCTGGGTATTTCAATACCAAACCCCCAGAGCGATAACCCCGTTACAAACACCCCCGCCGCTAATAGCATTCAGCCGCAGGAAAACCCAACGAACCCTTTCCCAATTCTTGACGGGCTTAGCGACCGTGAAAAGGCGGAAAAGATTCGGGTGTGCCTAACGAAACTTGAAGGGCGCGAAGCATACAAGCGAGATGCAAACAGCTACGAAATGAAAATCGCGTGGGCCGTCGTCCGAGGCAAGATACTAGCGCAAGAAGTTGCCGCTCTTAAAACCCACGAAGATCTTCGCGAATTGGCGGAAAATTTTTATCCTGAAAAACTTTAGACGTGAGTTTTTCAAAATTACATTGCAATTCGGCTGACTCGGATAAAGTCCGAGTTGTTGCCGAATTGTTCGCGCGAGCCGCCCGCAGACTGGACGGACGCAAAATATTAACAGCCACAAAGCAAATAGATCAGAAAGTACAATATCGCGGACAGACAACGGAAATTGCAAAATCGTTGAGAGGTTCGCGTTCAACGCGGTACAGAAACGCCCGAAAGATAATTAACGGCGTATCGCAAGGAGGAATTGCAAATGGGTGATTTTCTCCGAAAAATGATTCTGCAAGAGCGCAAGAATAAAGATACGAACGCACAAATAAATGCGCTTGTGTATTTGCGCGTGTCTACCAACAGGCAGGCGGCAAAAGAATTTTCATCCATTGACGCCCAACGTAAGATGGTTGACGAATATGCTTCGCGGAATCCGAAAATATGCATTGTTGGCGAATATTCCGATGCAAAATCGGCAAAAGACACCAACCGGCGAGGCTTTCGCGAAATGCTTGCGCGCATCGAACAGGGAGGCATTGACGCTGTAATTAGCTATAAAAATGACAGAGTTTGCCGCAACAAGGCTAATTTTGCGGAACTAAAACAGTTTCTAAACGAACACAATGTCAGACTTATTTACAGCAACGATTTTTCCTCCGACGGTAGCCCTACGGGTGATTTTGCCGAAGACATTACGGTAAATCTTTCCGAAATGGAGCGGCGGAAAATTTCTGAGCGTACCGCGCACAAATATTTGCAGAATCTAAAACGCGGGTTCCGTTCTGGTGGGGTTGCTCCGTTTGGTTACAAAACGGGGCGAACGCCTTGCTCGATAGAAATAGACAGTGCGAATGCGGAGATTGTCCGCAAAATTTACTCAGAATTCCTATCCGGCGAAAAGCCATCGGAAATTTCCGCACACCTTACAAAACGCTACGGGCAAATACCGTTGCGGAAAACGCGTTCGGGACGACAACTTGGCGGCAAGCCATTCAACGAAAACTTTGTCCGCAAGGTGTTGGCAAATCCGATATATTCGGGCTATAACTACATCAGCCTCGGGTCGGAAAATTCGCGGCCAAAATACGAATTGTTCAAAGGAGTTCATTCGCCGATTGTCAAAAAGTCGGAATGGGATAAAGTTCAGGAAAGCCTCTATTGTGTTCCCAAACAAAGAAAGAGCGTGCCCATAATTTCGAGCGACGAATATTTGCTGAAAGGCTATCTGCGATGCGTGTGCGGCAGTATGATGACGGCGGCATATACTCTTCGCAAAGGGCGAAAATACCCGTATTACATTTGTTCGCGCCGCAACAAGGAACATTCGGAGTGCGAATGCAAGGAAGGTGGAATTGCTCTTTCCGTGTTAGAGGGGGTTGTCTTTTCGGCGATAGGTTATTTTATGCGAGAGAAACTCTCTGCGATTTCCCGCAACGGAGAATATCGCGAAGAACTGGAACGTAAAATAGCGGCATTGAGGACAGCCCGAGAGCGTTTGCGCAAAAAAGTCGCCAGTGCAAACGACGAATATTTATCCTGTTCGGACGAACTGATGAAAGCTCATTTTAAGGAATCGCTTCGGATGCTTGTTGAAGAGGAACGAAATTTGGAGCGAAAGTTGGGCGACACCGTAGAAGAGCAAAAGTTGCTCTCCGCAGCAGACACTGCAAACCAATCGCGGACTGTATCGGCAAATATTCGCGATATGGATTTGCTGCAAAACAATCTTACTCCTGAAGAAAAGAGAACCATTCTTGAAAACGCGATAGAACGTCTTGTCATTTCGTCCGTGTCGCATAAAAGCCGTTTTTGCCGCGAAATGTCTTTGAAGGTTTTTCCTACACACGAGCTTAACGGGGTAATTCCCAAGTGTGATTTGCGTTTTATCGTTGATACATCAAGGGGCAAGTCGCTTTGGAAAATAATTAGCCCTTTTGAAATGCCGTGCAGTGCATTGATGGAAATGGAGAAAGTCCCGAAGTCCAAAACCGCCCGCCATTTTATTTGCGATGTTTTGGATTGGCGGCGCGAAATTGAAACGCGGAAGATTACCGCAACGCAGTTTTGTGCCGAGCATGGTATTAAAAAGTCGTTGTTTAGCCTAAAATACGGATTGCTCAAAAAGCTTTCGCCCGAAGTTGTGGAATTTTTAGCTAAAATGATTCTTCCCGTGATACCCCAAAGAATGAGCTATCGCAAAACATCGGAGCTTGCAAAATTGCCGCAAAACGAGCAGATGGCAGAGCTTCGCAGGGTTTGTGGAAATTTGAATGTGTCAGCATAGCAAACGAGAAGTTTAACACTTTGTCTCATTTTTGCGATTATGGCGGTTGAAGATAATCCCGATTTTGCTGAAAAAACCGTTTTGAATTCGAACCCCGTTAAACTATCGCAAGTGGAAATTGGAGGTTGGGTTTTGCGGAAATGGGGCAACTGGTTTGCGTGATGAATTTGAGTTGTATTTTGTTCTGAATCAATGTGTTATCCGCAGTGGTGCGGCTACGTGCGGACACAAAAAAACCGCTCAACCTTTCGGTCTTGCGGCTTCTTTGTTTGCCGTGTTTAACACGGTTCGCTTTTCAACAACCCTCTGGCGTCCCTGTGGGGATTCGAACCCCAGTCGTAAGAATGAAAATCTTATGTCCTAACCGGGCTAGACGACAGGGACGTACCAGATTGTTAAAGTCCCTAATAGTGCAAAAAATTTTTAGCATTGCAAGCTTTTTTTGCAAAATTTTTTGTTTTTCTGAGAAATTTTTGTCGGACAAGTTCCGATTGGCGTTCAAGCCTTTTGTTTTCGCCAATTTCGCTGCTTTACGGGCAAAAAACAAAGCCCCACAAGGGGGCTTTGTTTTATAGATAAAATCTACGAAGTTTCTATTAGTCCCAACCAAAGGGAACTTCCAGCGCGATAATAAAGCGCTGTTCAGTTTTAACCGAGCTACCCGCATTGATACCGTCGTACTGGAAGGTATATCTTGCCGCCAAGTCGAATACGGGAGTTGGCGATACAACCAAGCCCAACATAAAGTTGAACGTATATTCGCCGCCGTTTGTAAGGTTAATTTCGCCCCCCATTTTGTTTTCAATTCGCATCCATTCGTGGAACTTCCAAACAAGGTCTTCGCCTGCGGTCATCATTGCCACATAGTGGTCGGAGTAGTTCTTTGCCTGAATGTACTTTAAACCGGGGCCGCCGTATACGTTAATTATCAGGCTGTCGTCCAACATCTTGAATGTATAACCTGCGCCGATGATTTCGTTTATTTCGTGCTCTATGCCCTTAACCATATCTTTGCGGTATGTAAGGGTGTTTGTAAAGAACCAGCCTTCGTCGGTGTTTAAATCGCGGCGGTAAACCGCGCTTGCGCCGTACTTGTCGGTAGAGGTATATTCGGGACCGGTTACGGGGCTTTCCCTGGTATAGTCGTAGTAGGCGCCGAGGGCAAGCGAGTCTTTGTCCCACTTTCTGTCGGCATTGAGACCAAGCGTATACGATGTATAGCTTGAGTTTGTTTTCTTGTAGTCCATGCCGGCTCTAAATTTAACTTTCCAGCCTGCAAGATATGGGTTTACGGCTTCTACATACTGTTCGCGCCACGATTTTTCAACAATGCTTTGTTGATCGTCCACTTTGGCTTCTTCGGCCGCCAACGACTGCGAGGCGCTTGCCGTACCGCCGCCGCCCATAAGGCTTATTGCTTTGCTTTCAACGCTCTTTGCGGTTTGCGGCTCTATTCTTTCGGCAATCATTTCGCGCGGAACGCTTAAAACGCCGAATGCCGTTTTCACCACAACAGTGTCGGTATCCGATTCCTGAACTGCGCCGCTTATCTTGTCGCCGTTCGACAAAACAAGTGTTGTTGCCGACAAAATATTCGCCAAAAACAGCGCAGCAATAGTCAACAATATTTTTCTAAACATAATGCTTTAAATATTTTTAAAATCGTGGAAAAATCTAACAACTGCCTTTATGGGTAGTCAACATATTTCCGCAAATGATAGACGAACTTTTAAAAAACTTTAACCGCAAAGGCTTTAAGGCCGTTTACTTTAAAGACGCGCAAAGCGCTACAAACTGGCTTTGCAGGAACATCAACAACACAAGCGTGGGCTTTGGCGGCTCTGCAACAGTAGGGCAGCTAAACTTAATAGAACTTCTTGGCGAAAACAACCAAGTGTTTGCCCACGCAAAAGACGGCCCTAGCGCATACCAAGGGGCAAGGAATGCCGAAACTTACATTTGCAGCGCAAACGCAATAACCAAAACGGGCGAAATTGTGAACATAGACGGCCGCGGCAACAGGGTATCGGCAACGTCGTACGGCGCAAAGCGCGTGTTTTTTGTTTGCGGCACAAATAAGATTACCCAAGACCTACAAAGCGCCCTTTACAGGGCAAAAAATGTTGCAGCCCCGCTGAATGCAAAAAGACTAAAGCGCAAAACCCCGTGCGCCGTAAAGGGCGACAAGTGCTACAACTGCCAAAGCCCCGAAAGAATTTGCAACATAACAACAATTATCACAAACCCGCCCTTTGACATGCAAGTATACGTTGTGCTAATAGAAGGCAATTTCGGGTTTTAATGCGCAAAAAAACTTAACGCAGCATAAACAAAAAAAGGCTGGGAAAATCCCAGCTTTTTTTGCAAAAATTTTGCGCGCGTTTAAAGCGTTTTTAAAAATTCCAAAAGCTTGCGCAAGGCTTTGCCGCGGTGGCTAATTTCGTTCTTCTTTTCGGCGGGCATTTCGGCCGTTGTGCAGCCAAATTCGTCGCAAAAAAACAAAGGATCGTAGCCAAAGCCGCCGGTGCCTTTTTCGCCGTGGTTTATGCGGCCTTCAACCTTGCCCGAAAACGAATGTACCGTATCGTCGGGGCAAATAAACGCCAATTCGCAAACAAAGCGCGCCGTTCTTTTGTTGTCGGGCACGTTCGCCAAATTCGCCAAAAGCTTTTTGTTGTTTTCCGCGTCGGCGTTTGCGCCCTTTACCCCCGCATACCTTGCCGAATGTACGCCGGGCGCGCCGTTTAAAGCGTCTACAACAATGCCGCTGTCGTCGGCCAAAACATAGGCGTCTTTAGGTGCAATTTTCTTTAGCGCCGAAGCCTTTAAAAACGCGTTGCCTGTAAATGTTTCGGCGTTTTCGTCTACCTCGGGCATTCCGCCCAAATCGGTTGCCGACTTTAAAACCCAGCCCGAATTTTCCAGCATTTGCGAAAACTCGGAAAGCTTGTGGGCGTTGCCCGTTGCCAAATAGATAACCTTATTCACCTGTTTTTTTCGCATCGCGTTTTTTTGTTAAAAGTCTGGCCTTAGACAGCGCAAAATTCGGTTCCGAAAATTCGCTTTTGCCCTCGTTTTTCAAAATACCGTAAACGGCACCCATTTTCGCGTCTAAATAGTCTACGCACGAAACAAAAACGGCTTCGGGTGTTGCAGGCAAAACAACCGCGCCCCACTCTATTTCGCCGTGGTGGCTAAGCATAATATGTTCTAGCCTTTCGCGCGAATCGTCGTCTAGCCCGCATTTTATTGCGGCTTTGCGCACAAACCTATACGACAGCACCAAGTGCCCCTCCAAAAGACCCGAACGAGTTTTGTTGAAAGTTAAATCCTGCGCATATTCTATAACTTTGCCAGTGTCGTGCAAAATCACGCCCGCCAATGCCATATTTCGGTCTATAAAAGGGTACAAATCGAACAAAGCGTTTGCCGTTTTCGCGCACGAAAGGGTATGCTCTAAAAGCCCGTGAACGTAGGCGTGGTGCATGCTTTTTGCCGCCGTGCTTGTAAAGAAGTTTTCGGCTACAACGGGTTCGGCAAACACGCTTAACACCGTGTTTTTAAGCGGCTCTTCGCTTATGGTATCGATAAGCGCAAAAAGCTCGGCTTTCATCTGCTCGGGGTCTTTGTCGGAAACGGGGCACAGGTCTTTTGCAAAGGGCTTTACCTCGTCTTTGTCGAGTTTTTCTACATATTCAAGGCGGGGGCTAAATTTGTCGTTATAAAAATCGGCGCGCCCCGAAATCCTGAAAATGTCGCCCGCTTTCGATGATTTTACTACGCCAAAAAACGCGTTGTCGCTGAACACCATAAAGGTTATCGAACCCGATTTGTCGCCGAAGTCGGCAACCAAAAATTCTCCGCCGTTTTTTGCGGTTTTCGACTGGATTTCTTTTAAAACGGCAACGGTTTCGAACGACTCGCCCCTGCCTAAATTTTTTGCGTCTGAAATTTTCATAAAGTGTTTTTCCTTTTTTCGACCAAAGCCTTCACAACGTTTTCAGGAGCAAACGCCCTTATTTTTTCGGGCTTAAAATTTGCAACTTCCTTTATAAGGGTTGAGCTCGTATAAAAATACGCATTCGAAGGCATAAGCAAAATCGTTTCTATCGAGTCGTTCAAATGCCTGTTCATTTGCGCAAGCTGAAACTCGAACTCGAAGTCGGAAACAACCCTGAGGCCGCGAATAAGCGCGCAAGCATTGTTTTTTTCGGCGAAATCTATAGTTAGCCCGTCTAAAACCGCAACCTCAACATTCGGCATGTCGGCAATATTTTCCTCTATTAGGCGCACTCTTTCTGGAATGTCGAACAACGGCTTTTTGCCCGAATTTTTGGCGACGGCAATAATAACCTTGTCGAAAATTTCCAAGGCGCGTTTAAGAATGTCGAGATGCCCTAATGTTATGGGGTCGAAAGACCCCGGGTACACTGCGGTTTTCATGCGAGTATTTTTTTGTTGTAAAGAGTATTGTGTGTGCAATAATGTGCCAAAATATTTTTAGTACAAACCTTTTTTAATGAATTTACCCAATATATTAACGCTCGCAAGAGTTGCGGCAAGCTTCGCGGTGTGCGTGGCTTTGTGTGTTAATGCCGAATGGTTTGCCCTTTCGGCGTTCGTGCTTTTTTTAGCGGGAGCCATTACCGACTGGTTCGACGGCTACTTTGCGAGAAAATATTCTCTTATCACAAATTTCGGCAAGTTTATGGACGCCTTGTGCGACAAGATTATGATTTTGGGAATTGCCGTTGTAATGATAGCCCTTAACATTTTTGGCGAATACAACCTTATTGCGGCGTTTTGCGTTATGCTTACGGTAACGCGCGAATTTTTTGTTAGCGGAATAAGAATGATGGCTGCAAAAGAGGGCGTTGTTATTGCCGCCGAAAAAATGGGCAAATATAAAACGGCGTTTCAGATGATTTCGCTTGGCGCATTTATTTTAGCGAACTCGGTTGTAAAAGACTTCGACGCCGCCGATACCTTTTTTTGGATGCTCTGCCACAACGTGGGCGTTATAATGCTTTTGTTGTCGACATTCCTGGCGGGGATCTCGGGGGTAAACTACGCCGTAAAATACAGAAAACTTTATTTGTAGAAAAATGTTTAAGCTAAATAAATTTTTGGCATTGCTGGGCAAAGAGAACATTGTTGCTTTTGCTACCCTCGGCAAGATAGGCTCGCTTAAAGCACCCGGAACTTTCGGCAGCCTTGCGGGAATTTTATTTTTCACGGTTGCGCTTTTCTATGCAAGCCTGCCCGTTTTGGTTTTATATTCGCTTTTTTCGGCATATATAGCCGTTGGCGTTTGCGACCTTGCCGAAAACTATATGGGCGTTAAAGACCCGCACGAAGTTATACTAGACGAATTTGTTGCCATACCCTTTTGCTTTTGGGGCATTAACCTTAATTTTGGAAGCGGCAATTTTATAATTGTCGCCTTGGCTTTCGGGCTATTCAGGCTTTTCGACATAACAAAGCCGCTTTTTATAAATAAACTGCAGGCGCTTAAAGGCGGGCTTGGCTGCGTTGCCGACGACATTGCGGCTGCCCTTACAACCTGCGTTTGCCTTCACGTTATAATAAAGCTTTTTATGTAGCAAACGCCGAAATTTTTTCGCAAAAAAAATGCGGAGCGCACAAATTGCCCCGCATTTTTTGCTTTATTATATAAACGCTATTACAAGCTCGATTCCCTGTATTCTATTTTTGTGTCGAGCAGCTTAAAGAATACGTCGCCTTCGGGGTTGTTTATTCGCGCTAAAATTGCGTCGGCACCCATTTCGCCCATCTTGCGCGTGTCGGTTACGGCAGTAGACAATGTGGGGCTTGTAATCTTGCTCATTTGAATGGAGTCGTAGCCAAAAAACGAAATTTGAGCGGGAATGTTATAGCCCAACTTTTTTGCGTGGTTCATAAGGGCAATCGCCAAATTATCGTTGCACGAAAATATTGCGCCGTTTTGTATGTCTTTAGTAAAATTTTGGTCGAATATTTCAATAGCTTCGGCTTCGGTGTCGAATTTGTCGAAAACCTTTGCGTTTTGCACGGCAAATTTAGAAACGGCATTTTTAAAGCCGCCAAGACGCTCTTTTGTGTTGTAGTCGTCGTGGTCGAAGGCAAAGTAGGTTAAGTTTTTTGCGCCTTTTAAAAGGGCTGTTTGCACCATTCTTTGGGTTGCCTCAAAACCGTTTGTTGTTATCGAATCTATACCGCTTATATAGGTATCTAGCGCAACGCACTTTATTTCGGAAGCCTTTACAATGTCGGCAGCAGCTTCGGGGAAGCCACCCAAAAGGACAACGCCGTCTACCTTGCCGTATTTTATGCAGTTTGGTGGGGTTTTTGTTTCCACATTTTCGGGCGTAAATTCCGAAATCAAAAGCTCGTAGTTATATTCCGACAGCCTTTTTTGCAGGTTGTGCATTAAGTTAAGGTAATATTCGTTTTTGAATATGTCGGTATTGGAGCGGTAAAACACAACGCCTATTGTCTGCGTTTTGCCCGTGCGCAACATTCTAGCTTTAAAATTTACCGAATAACCAAGCTCTTTTATTATCTTTTGTATTTCGGTTTCCGTTTCGGTAGAGTAGTTGCCTTTTTTATTTAAAACATTCGACACCGTAGCAGTCGAGCAATGCGCCCTTTCGGCTATGGTTTTAAGAGACAATTTTTTGGTATTGGCCATTTTCTTTTTCGTTATCACAACAAGTTATCCTAATTATCGTTAACTAAGGCAAGTAAAAAGTTTTTGACAAGTCGCGCGAAAAACAAAAAACTTTTATTTATGAGAAACATTGCATGTATATTGGGGATTTTATCTTCGCTTTTAATTTCGTGCACATGCGCGACAGTAGAAAACGACAAAAACACCTGCGCGAAATTTGCAGAGATAGAGCAACCCGCCGAAACGCAAAACGCCCCGCAGGCACTAAACGACGGCGACTTTGACTTTTCGAAGATTAAAGGCCACCCCAGAATTTTCTTTAAAGAAAGCGAAATAGATTTCATTAAAAATTCGATAAAAACAAACAACGTTGCAAACCGCTACCACAACCAAATAATTAAATCGGCAAAAGAGCACCTAAACGCCCCCAAACTGGAATACAAGCTGGACGCTTCGGGCAGGCGTATTTTAAGCATATCCCGCGAATTTTTAAGGCGCATTGCATTGCATGCCTACGCCTATAAGTTCACAAAAAACCCAATATTTTTGGCGGCGGCCGAAAGGGAAATGCTTAACAGCGCATCGTTTAAGGATTTTAACGACCGCCACTTTTTAGACACAGCCGAAATGGCTCTTGCCCTTAGCATTGGCTACGACGCCCTTTATAACGATATTAAGCCCGAAACAAGAAAGGCGGTAGAAACGGCCCTTATAGAAAAGGCGTTAAAAAGGGCCCTTGTGCGCAAATATGTATACAAGCTAAGAGACAATTGGAATCAGGTTTGCAGCTCTGCAATGATTGCAACCGCCATTTGCGTATTCGAAAAAGACGAGGCTTTAACCAAAGAAATATTAAGAAAATGCACCAACGCCCCGATGCTAACTTTAGACAACTACGCTCCCGACGGCGTGTACCCCGAAGGTTTGGCTTATTGGGATTTTGGCACGAGCTTTCAGGTTTTACACATTAAGGCGCTCGAACGAGTTTTCGGCAAAGATTTCGGGCTTTCAAAAGCGCAAGGATTTTTGGAATCGGCAGAATACGAAACTTTGGGAATGTCGCACACGGGCAAAATCTTTAATTTTAGCGACGCTACCGAAAACTGCCAAATTTCAAGTGCAATTTTTTGGTTTGCAAACAGGTCAAACAACTTGGGCGTGTTGTCGCCTATAAAGGAAGCAATTAAAGACCCCAAAAGCGTTGGCGAACACGGCATTACAGTAAAAACTTCGTTTGCAAGGTTGCTGCCTCTTTTTATGGACGACATAGCCGCAGTTGATTTTGATAAAATCCCAGAAAAATCTACGCCCTTTAAAATAGGCTTGGGACCCTGCTCTATCGCGCTAATTAGAGGCTCTCTTGGCGGCCAACCCGTATTTATGGGCATAAAGGCCGGCATGGACGCAAACAACCACGGCCACGCCGACACAGGCTCTTTTGTTTTGGATATAGGCGAAAACCGCTTTGTAAGCGACATTGCAATTTTGCCCTACCAGATGATGGAAAAAAACAAGATTAACCTTTGGGACAAAAAACAAGATTCCGAAAGATGGCGTCTTATTAGGTACACAAATTCTTCGCACTCTACCCTTACGGTAAATGGCAAAGTGCACAATGTTTATGCAAAAGCCCCCATTGTAGGCAAGATAGACAATGCCGCTTGCCGCGGAGTTTTAATAGACCTAACAGCCCCCCTTGCGCCCGAAGTAGAAAAAGCAACGCGCGCAATAAAGCTAATCGACAATAAAAAAATAGAAATTGTAGATACTATAAAAGCCCCCGCGCAAAAAGACGCCGAAGTTGCATTTTGCATACCAACCCAAGCCGAAGTTAAAATGGGAAAAGATTCTATTTTTTTGAAAAGGGACAATAAAACGCTTAAAATTTCGGCAACTTCTAACGCAAATACAAAGCCCGAAATGTTCGATCGAAAACCGACAAACCCGAAAGACTACTTTTTGGACAACTACTTTTTAACAGGCTTTAAAAGCACGGTAAAGAAAGGCCAAACAGCGGTAATTAAAACCGAAATTACGCTTTTAAACTAGTTTTGCTTAAAACAATAAAAAGTGCGCAATACCTTTGGGTTTTGCGCCTTTTTTGTTGATTTTTTTTTGACAGAAATTTGCTTAATTATTTTAATTTTCAGTGTATGAATATGAAAAGACGTATATTTACTTTTGCCGCAGCTTTGTTTGCGGCTGCAATGGGGGTAACTTCGCTTTACGCAAATCCGAAAGTGCAAGCTGAAACAGAAGAAACTTTTGCGCACATTCCGCAAGCGTTAAAACAGGCGCGCTGGCTGTGGCCGTATCCTGCAAGCTGGTACGACATTCACAATAGCTACGCGCTTTTTAGGCATGCCTTCGAATTGGGCAAATTGCCCGAAAAGGCGATTTTATACATCAGTGCCGACCAGCAATATATGCTGTATATAAACGGCAAATATGTAAACCGCGGCCCCGCCCGTGCCATGCACGAACACTATAGCTACGACGAAATAGACGTTTTGCCGTATTTAAAAATGGGCAAAAACCTTATTGCCATACGCGCCTACAACTCGGGCAAAAGCACCTTTTCATATGTACACCAGGCAAATGCGGGCGTAATTTTTGCGCTGGAAACCGACGGCAAAACCAAAACTGTTTCGTGTGTGCCAAAAACAAAGTGCATACGCGAAAATGCAAATTATAGAGACAGCGTAACGCAGTCTCTGCAGCTAAACTACCAAGAACATTTTGATATGAATAAGGCCCAAATTGGCTGGCAAAGTTTGGATTACGACGATTCAAACTGGGGCAAGGCCGAGGGCGACCGCGCCTACAACGCAATGCCATACTACAACCTTCAGGCGCGCGGAACGCCTATGTGCGACACAAACATAATTACAAGCTTTACCCTTTTGGCAAAGGCAAAGGGCAAAACGCTAACCGAAAGCGACACATTCCGCAACATTTGCGAGCTTTACGATTTGGAAAAACACAACGGCTTTATAAAGACCGAAAACGCCCCAAAAATAGACGTTGCAAAAAATCCTCAGGGCGAATTTAGCTCGTACATTATCGACTTCGGCAAAACAGTTGTAGGCACGCCTATTCTGAAAATAGAAAATGCAGATGGCGGCGAAATTGTAGATATGGTTTTAAGCGAAAAAATCGACGAAAATTTCAACATAGACAACCGCTATAAAACGCACAGCAAACCCGCGGTTTCGAACAGGCTTATATGCAAAAAGGGCTTAAACGAGCACGAGTTTTTCTCGATTTGCGGCTTTAGGTATATGGAAATTAGGGTGCGCAAAAACAACAATTCAAACCTTTCGATTACGCCTTCGCTTAGGTGGTCGAACTACCCTCTGGGCAGCGAGGGCGTTTTTGAATGTTCCGACAAGCTTGCAAACGATATTTGGAAAGCTTCGGTGCACACCCAGCGTTGCTGCGCAATGGACGGTTATGTAGACACCCCCTACCGCGAACAGGCGCAATGGTGGGGCGACGCCCGCGTGCAGGCGTGGAACACATTCTTTATTTCGGGCGATGCACGCCTTTTAAGAAGGGGCATAAACATATTGTCGCAACAGACTTTACCCAACGGACTAACCTACGGGCACGCCCCCACAATGGCGCACACCTGCATTTTGCCAGACTTTTCGCTAATATGGATTTTAACGCTGTACGACCACTATTGGCAGACGGGCAACGCCGAAGCATATATAGCACACCGCGACACCGTCATGGGCATTTTAAACTACTTTAACGGGCAGTTCGGCACAAACGGCCTTTTAAAATTCGATAAACGCTACTGGCTGTTTTTGGATTGGTCGCCCATACAAAAAAACGGCAACCCTGCCGTATACAATTTGCTTTATTTGTATGCAATGCAAAAAATGCAGCAGCTTTGCGAGGAAAACGGCTTTAAAGACGACGCCAAAATGTTTGCCGAGCGCGCCATAAAACACGAAACGGCAATTATAGCAAACCTGCTGGACAAAAACGGACTTATACACGACGGCATTTTGCCCGACAAAACTCTAAACGAAAAGTGCGGCATACACGCGCAAACCTTGGCAAAAATGTGCAACATAAAGGGCTTTAATTTCGAAAAAGCCTTAAACGAAATTCTGCTACCCTTTGTAAGAGAAAAAACTCCCGTAAGGGAATACAACGCAAAGCGCGACAAACCGGTGCCATCGTCTTTTTGGGTTGTATACCTTTTGCAGGTGCTGGACGAACAGGGCAAATACGCAAAGGATATATACGACTTTTATATGCGAAATTGGGACATTATGGCAGAATACGGCGGAACTTTTGAAGGGTACCCTATTTCTTCAAGCTCGCGCTCGCACGCATGGACGGCGCACCCCGCATTTATGCTGCCGAGAATTATTGGCGGCGTACGTCAAACATCGGCGGGCTGGAAAAGCGTAAGCTTTAAACCCGCAACATTTATCGACAATGCAAAAATTGTATATCCTACCCCCAACGGCAAAATTAGGGTAGATATACAAAACGGGAAGGCAAAATTAACTTTGCCCGATTCCATAACACAAACCAAATAAAACGGCTTTGCAATAAACACAAAAAAAACCGCAGTTAAAAAACTGCGGTTTATTTTTTTAAAAAGTCGAGGCGAGTGGATTCGAACCACCGGCCTCTACGTCCCGAACGTAGCGCTCTACCAGGCTAAGCTACGCCTCGAATTTTTAAATGTGAACCTATATTTATGCTGCAATGCAAAAAATATTCAAGCAAAATTTTTCTACTTACAGCTAGTGTTGCGAGATAAGGCTAATGCCCACAATGCCTATAATTATTAGCGAAAGAAAAAATATCTGCAAAAAGTTTGAGGGCTCGTTAAAAAGCAAGATACCCGCAATTACCGCGCCCGCCGCGCCCATACCCGTCCATATGGCGTAGGAAACCCCAACGGGCAAATAGCGTATCGCCAAATTCAAAAGCAAAAAGCTCGAAACAATACTAACAACCATTCCCACCGAAGGACAAAGCTTTGTAAAGTTTTCGGAGTATTTTAGGCAAACAACCCAAGATACTTCCAAAAAGCCCGCTATAAATAAAAATATCCAGGACAACAATATCATAATAAAAGCCGAAATTCTTTTACTTTATGCCGAAATTTGCAAGGTTTGATTTCTCCGAAAAATTTTTTGAATTTATACTTGACAAATTTGGTAGAGAATAAAATCATAGGCTTATAAAAATTAAAACTTGGGCTAAATTTACGATTTTGCAAACGTTTTGGCATATATAAAACAAGGCAAAAACGCAAATTGACAGCCTTAAATTTAAAACATAAACACTACCAAACAAGGAGATATTAAAAAATGAAAATAGCCAACAACATTCTCGAACTTGTAGGCAAAACCCCGCTTGTTAGAATTAACAAGCTAAACAATTCAACCGCCGAAGTTTTAGCAAAGCTTGAATTCTTTAACCCGTCGGGCTCGGTAAAAGATCGGGCAGCCCTTGCAATGATTGAAGATGCCGAAAAAAAGGGCATAATAAAAAAGGGTGCGCTTATCATAGAACCTACCAGCGGCAATACTGGCATTGGCTTGGCGTTGGTTTCGGCGGTAAAGGGCTATAGACTTATTCTTACAATGCCTGAAACAATGAGTGTTGAACGCCGCAAATTCCTGCTAAGCTTGGGAGCAGAACTTGTTTTAACCGATGGTGCAAAAGGCATGAAAGGCGCAATAGAAAAAGCCTTGGAATTAAAAGAGCAAAATTCAGGCGCCTTTATTCCGCAGCAATTCGAAAACCCTGCAAACTCGGCAATTCATAGGCTAACCACCGGCAGAGAAATTTGGGAAGATACCGACGGGACTGTAGACATTGTTGTTGCAGGCGTTGGCACCGGCGGCACAATTAGCGGCATAGGCGAAGCCCTTAAGCCCTTAAAACCCTCGGTAAAAATCTATGCTGTAGAACCCTTTACTTCTCCCGTTCTTTCGGGCGGCAAGGCGGGCCCGCACAAGATTCAGGGCATAGGAGCAGGCTTTGTTCCCAAAATTTACGACAGCTCGGTTGTAGACGGTGTAATTAGGGTAAAAGATGCCGATGCCGGCGACATCGCCCGCAGGCTTGCAAAAGAAGAAGGAATACACTCGGGCATCTCGGCGGGAGCCGCAGTTTTTGCCGCGCTTGAATTGGCAAAACAACCCGAAAACGCGGGCAAAAAGATTGTAGCCATTGTTCCCGACACGGGCACACGCTACTTGTCTACCTGGCTTTATAGCGATTAAAAATTAATACCCTATCTTTAGGCACATATTTGTGTTGGTGCATAAACAAGCCGCTTGTAATTTTTATTGCAAGCGGCTCTCTTTTTGCCTCCATAGACATAAAAAACCTCCGTATTTACGAATAAAGTCCATTAAAAAATGTATTTGCACAAAGCCAATACTCTCTACAATTAGCGGCGCACAAAAAAAACGAGCCATAAAAGTGGCTCGTTTCGATTTTCACATTCTTATTTATAAAATTATTTTCTTCTACGATAGATTGCAAACGCCAGAGCCAAAGCTCCGAATATTGCCGCCCATGTAGATGGTTCCGGAACTTCGAATGTGGCGGTAAAGGTGTTGTCGTCGCCGCCGAATGTTACTTTGTAGCCGTTATAGTCTATAAAAGTACCTTTTATGGTCTCCAACGAAGCATTGTATTTTGAAGGATCGTCGAAGAATATCAATTTGTAGGTTTGACCGTCTTCGTAATTGGCAAAGGCAAAATCGCTTGCCAAAATATCGCCCATAAGCGATGCGCTGCCGGAGAAAATCAAGCTAGAACCCGAAGCCAAATCAAATTCGAATTTGCCGCTTGCAAAGTCTACAACCGAATATCCTCCAAAAGTCGCGGCACCTTTAATGGCAAAAACGCCGCCCGATATATTAACTTTGCTTGCAAATGATTCTGCTGTAGATTTGTTGAACGTCATATTGCCGTCTATCTGCAGGCGGCCCGCAACGTTCACGGTAAGTTCTTTTTTAGCCCCAGCATTCAGCGCGTCTTGCAAATTGCCTTTTATAACAAGTGCGCCGCCTTCGTTTACATTTAGCACACCGCCTGTCGAAAGCTTTATTGTGCTCGTAGCGGTTGTGGAATTATTGATATTAAGCGTACCCTCAGGACCTACGGTTAAATAGCTGTCTGAATTAAATGTTGCGCCGCTATTTACAGTAAGCGAGCCCGTATTGATTGAAATTTGCGCTTTTTGATTCCAAGTTGCGCCGCTTTCCAAAACAACATTGCCGCCGTTAAAGTGGTCTATGGCATTTTGGTTGAATGTTCCGTATATTGTGTAGTTGCCCGCATTAAAGCGCACTGTTGCACCGCTATTTTGCGTCATTGTGCCGCGCATTGTAAGCGACGAGCCCGAACCGAACAAAACTGTGCCCGCGCTCTTTATGCCGTCTACAGTTTCGGTTCCAACCAAAAAGTTTGCGCCCTCTTCTATATTAACTGCGGTTTTTTCGAAAGTTACGCCGCCTGTTACATTAAGGTTGCCGCTGTTTTTAACGTTCAGCGTGGAATTGTTCGAAAACTTTATTGTGTCATAGTCTTTGTCTTGGACTGTGGTTACACCGTCTCTGTCTTGAACCGCCTGTTCTTTGCCGCCGCTCTTTAAAGCAAGTGTGCCATACACGTCTACAGTGCCGCCGCTTGAAGCAAACGAGCTTTTTGCCGTGGCTTTTCCGTCGGCAATAGTTTCGTCTACAATGGCAGTGCCTTTAACGGTAAAGTTGCCCTGCCCAATAGAAAGCAAACCCTTGCTTTCAAAAAGCGCGCCTTCTTCTACCGTATAATTAAATGTTGTAGAAACTGCCCCAAAAGAAAATGTGCCGTTGTTTGTAAACGAGCCAAACTGGCTGTGGTTGTCGCCGCCTGCAAATTTAATAGTGCCGTTATTTATAAAGCTGCCGCTTTTTGTCAAAATAAAGTTGGCGGCTTTTTCAACAACTGTTGTGCCGTTGTTTTCGAAAGTGCCCACCAAATTTTGATTATAGCCGTTTAGATTTACGGTAGCCCCGGCTTCGTTAACAATGTCGCCAATATATACATTGGGCATATCGTACGACGCCGAATTATAGTTTGTGCTACCCAATGTTAGTGTGCTTTTGTTTTGCGACTTTTTGCCTTCGGTTACCGAATATGTGCCGTCTTCGTTTCTGGTTACGCCAAGCCTTGTTTCCTGTATATAGTTGTAGATACGGAAAGCGTTTGCATTTATAACAACTTGGCCAATATCTACCAAAGCCCTGGTGCCGTATTTAAGCGAGCCGTTTGTAACGGCATCGGCAACACCCGTAATTTCAAGATTTTTTGCGCCGTTAAGGGTTAGCGTGTCGCTTACTATAAAGTTGTTTCTGGTAATATCTTCCGACCTATTGTCTGCCGTAGTAAGCGTAAAGGTTGTGCTGGTAAACATCGCATTGGTAAAATTCTGCGTTAGGTTTGCAACCGAAAACGAGTTGCCGCCATTGTGCATAGAATTTACCATTTTCCTAACGCCGCGGCCTTCCTCCATTTGCTCTAACTGCAAGAAGTCGTAGTTATTGTTGCCAGCCTTTTCCTGCCAAACGGTTTCGCTTGTGTAATAGTCGTTAAAAAATACGTTTGCAGTAGAATCTGTTCTGGGAGCTTTGCTTGCCCTAACTGCGGTTGCAACATCGCTTGTGGTATACCAGTTGTTTGCGTCAGCCGCGTAGTTGCTATTGTTGCCCGAAGCCCTGTCGCCCGTTTTTTCCGAAGCAGGCAGGTTGTCCCAAGCCGGAGTTGTAAGCCCGAACATTAAATAATAGTCGGTGCCGAACGCCATAGCAGCGGCTCCTATAAACAGACTTGCAAAAAAAGCTTTTTAGAATTCATATAAAACACTCCTTTTATTTTTGTATTGCGCAGGTAGACTAACTTAGCAACACTCAACTAGTCAACACTATTTTCAAGAAAACCTTCAACTTACACAAAAAACTCCGCAAAAAAATTGCGGAGTTTTCTGTAAAAAGCCTATTCCCATTCTATTGTAGACGGCGGTTTCGACGAAATATCCAAAACCACTCGATTTACACCCTTAACTTCGTTAATTATGCGGCTAGATATTTTTGCGAGAACATCGTAGGGAATGTGCGCCCAGTCCGCCGTCATTGCATCTACCGATTCCACAATCCTAAGCGCAATAACGTTGTCGTAGGTGCGTTCGTCGCCCATAACACCAACGGTTTTTACCGGCAAGAATACGCAAAATGCCTGCCATACGCTGTAATACAAGCCCGAAGCTTTCATTTCTTCTATAAGAATTGCGTCGGCTTCGCGCAAGATATCCAAACGCTTTTTGGTAATGTCGCCCACAACCCTAACGCCCAATCCTGGCCCGGGGAAGGGATGACGCCACAAAACTTCTTTCGACAGGCCCAACTCTTTGCCCAGGGCGCGAACTTCGTCTTTAAACAATTCGCGCAAAGGCTCTAGGAGTTTTAGCTTCATCTTTTTGGGCAGACCGCCAACATTGTGGTGGCTTTTAATTAAAGCCGCAGGGTTGCCGGCAATCGGCACGCTTTCTATAACGTCGGGGTACAAAGTGCCCTGCGCTAAAAAGTCCACATTGCCAAGCTTTTTAACCTCTCTGTCGAAAATGGTTATAAACGTTTTGCCTATAATCTTGCGCTTGCGTTCGGGGTCTTTTACGCCCTTTAGTTTTTTAAGGAAAACACCTTCGGCCTTGGCGGTAACCATCTTCATTTTAAAGTTATTTTTAAAGAGGTCTTCAACCGCCTTTCGTTCGTTTTTGCGCAAAAGCCCGTTGTCTACAAACACGCAAGTAAGCTGTTTGCCTATTGCCTTGTGTATAAGGGCTGCCGCCACCGACGAGTCTACCCCGCCGCTAAGCCCCAAAATAACCTTTTTGTCGCCGACTTTTTCGCGAATATCGGCAACTGCTTTGTCGATATAATTCGACATTGTCCAATCGCCCTTGCATTTGCAGATGTTGAACAAAAAGTTCTTTATAATTTCCATTCCCTTTGGCGTATGCGCAACTTCGGGGTGGAATTGCATTCCGTAAAACTTGCGCCTGCCATCTTCTATAAGAGCAAATTCCGAATTTTCGGTAACGCCTATAGATTTAAAGCCTTCGGGCAACTGAACAATTCTGTCGCCGTGCGAATTCCAAACTTTCATGGGCGATTTAATGCCCTTTAAAAGCTCGCCTTGCGCCTTAAACGAAAGCTGGCCGTGCCCGTATTCGCGCTGTGCGCTGGAAACTACTTTGCCGCCAAGCATTTTGCCCATAAGCTGAAGCCCATAGCAAATACCCATAACGGGGACGCCAAGCTTGAATATGCCAGCATCGGGACGGGGCGAACCTTTTGCCAAAACGCTTGCGGGCCCGCCCGACAATATAATGCCGACTACCCCCTGTTTTTTAAGTTCGCTTGCCTTTGTGCCAAAGGGCATAATTTCGGAAAACACGTTGCATTCCCTTATTCTGCGGGCAATAACCTGAGTATATTGGGAACCGAAATCTAGTACGGCTATTTTTTGATTCATATAAATTTTTGTTAAAACTTTAGGCTTGAATTTATGTGGTTGCAAGTTGGGCAAGGTGCCTTGCCGTTTTTGGGGTAGGCCGCATAAACGGCGTTGCACTTGCGGCAATGGAAAATCACAATATGGGTTAGCTTTTCGTAATTTGCAAGCTCTTTGCGCTCGCGGTGCCACGAAATAACACAAACGGCTATAAGAACCACCAATATAACCGCCGCGATATATGCTGCCAAAGAAATTGCCATTCCAAAATTGCGCTTGTTTAAAAATGCAAAAAGGCTTAATTCAAAAAGAATTAAGCCTTTTTAGAAAAGTTTTGGCTACGCCTTAACTTCTTCGGCTTTTTCTTCGGCGGGTTTTCCCTCCGCTTTTTTAGCCGTCTTTTTGGTTGCGGTTTTCTTTGTTGCAGCCTTCTTTGCTGTTTTCTTGGCGGCGGGCTTTTTTGCTTCTTTAGAATAACCCTTATCGTCGGCTTCAATAAGCTCTATCAAAGCCATGGGCGAAGCATCGCCTACTCTTTCAACCAACTTGTAGATGCGGGTATAGCCGCCCTTGCGTTCTGCAAACTTGGCAACCTTTTCCGAGAAAAGCATCTTTACCGCGCTTTCGTCTCTTACCTGGGCAAGAGCCAAGCGGTAGTAATGAAGCTTTACGGCTTTGTCTTCAGCCAACGAGGCCTTCTTTGCCAAGGTGATAATCTTTTCGGCAAAGGGACGAAGCGCTTTCGCATAAGTTAGTGTTGTTTCAATTCTGTCGTGGCGGAAAAGAGCCGCCGAAAGCGAAGCCATTATCGAGGCTCTGTGCTCTTTAGTTACGCCAAGTTGATATCTGTGTGTGTTGTGACGCATTGTCTAAATCCAATTCTATTTTAATTACGGCTGGTCGATTAAACGTTCGTCTATCTTCATACCCAAAGAAAGACCTATTTGTTCGAGCTTTGCCTTTATTTCGTTGAGAGATTTCTTGCCGAAATTGCGGTATTTCAACATTTCCTGCTCGCTCTTCATTGCCAATTCGCCCACTGTGGTGATGTTGGCATTGTTCAAGCAGTTTGCCGCGCGAACCGAAAGTTCTATTTCGTTTACGCTCATATTCAAAAGCTTGCGAAGTCTGTTTTGCTCTTCGCTTACTTCCTTGCCCTTCGCCTCGAATTCGATAGATTCGTCGTTTACCTTGTCGAATACGTCGATGTGCAATTTCAAAATTACCGCAGCTTCTTTCAAAGCTTCGTCGGGAGTGATTCTTCCGTCTGTCCAAATCTCAAGGGTAAGTTTATCGAAGTCGGTCATATGTCCAACGCGTGTCGACGACACCGTGTATCTTACCAAATCGATGGGACTAAAAAGAGAATCTACGGCTATTACACCGATGGGCTGGTCTTCGTATTTATTTTCGTCGGCGGGTTTCCAACCTCTGCCTGTCGAAATTTCCACTTCGGCCTGAAATCTTTTTTTCGTGTCGAGAGTGCAAATAACCTGTTCGGGGTTGATTATCGTTATGTCCGAATCAAGCTGAATGTCGGCGGCCGTAACCGGCCCTTCCTTTTCGACGTCGATTAATAGACGCTTGGCTTCGCGGCCAGTGCTCTTAATCTTAATCTTTTTCAAATTCAGCACAATGTCGGTAACGTCTTCTACAACGCCGTCTATGCTCTGAAACTCGTGGTCTACACCCTCGATTTTTATCGAGCTTATAGCCGCGCCTTCAATCGAGCTTAGTAGTACCCTGCGAAGAGAATTGCCTATCGTGTGCCCAAAACCCGTTTCAAATGGGTCAGCCACATACTTTGCGTAAGTCGGCGTCGCCGAAGCTTCGTCTTTTACAAGACGATTTGGAAGTTCAAATTTTCCGAGTCTTTTGGCCATTTTGGAATCCTTCTTTTTAGTTATTAACGGGAGTAAAATTCAACGATTAGCTGTTCGTTGATGGTCTTGTCCATTTCGTCGCGGATAGGCAGTCTGCTTATCGTGCCCTTGAACGCTCCCTCAACCCTTTCGAGCCATGCCGGGGGTGTGCGCAATGCGGTGTCGTCGAGACCCCTTTGTGCCATCTGGCGCGAGTTGCTCTTTTCGGAAACTTCAATTGTGTCGCCGGGCTTGCAGGCAAAGCTGGGAATGTCGGTTTTTTTGCCGTTTACCAAAACGTGGCCGTGTGTTACCATCTGGCGCGATGCTTTGCGTGTGCGGGCATATCCTAAAAGATACACAATGTTGTCGAGACGGCATTCGAGAAGTTGCATAAACACTTCGCCTGTTACGCCGTGCTGTTTCTTTGCGCGTTCGAAAGTAAGGCGGAACTGTTTTTCCGTCAAACCGTACATATAGCGCAACTTTTGTTTTTCGTTCAAACCCTGAGAATAGTCGGTTACCTTGCGGCGAAGAGTTTTGCCGTGTATGCCGGGTAAATAGGGTTTCTTTTCGTTAGCCTTCTTGCTCTGGAAAATAGGTTGTCCAAAGCGGCGGTTAATTCTGCTTGTCGGTCCTGTATAACGAGCCATATTAAAATACCTCTTATCTTTAAAAAGTTAGTGTTATACTCTTCTTGCTTTGCGCGGACGGCAGCCGTTGTGAGGAACGGGAGTTGCGTCTACTATGCTTGTAACAACAAAGCCGAGTGTTTGAAGAGAACGTATTGCCGCGTCTCTGCCCATGCCAGGGCCGCGAACCTTAATGGCAACTTCTTTCATGCCATGGCTCATTGCAACCTTGCCGGCGTCTTGGGTAACCATTTGGGCGGCATAGGCTGTGCTTTTTCTGGAACCTCTAAAGTTCATTTTGCCTGCGCTCGACCAGCTGATTACATTGCCTTGTTGGTCTGTAAATGTAACTTTCGTGTTATTGAAAGTGGCGTTAATGTGGCATATGCCCGATACAACGTTCTTGCTGCCCTTGGCCTTGCGAACTTTGATTTCGCCGATTTCGTCGGCAAGAATGTCCTTAGCCGAAGGCTGTGCGTTTTCGGGAGCAGCAGGAGCTGCTGCAGCTTGTTCTACCACCTGTTCGGGAGCTACGCTTGTTTTTTGTTCTTTATCTTCGCTCATTGTATTTTACCTGCGGTTATTTCTTGGTAACTACACCCACTGTTTTGCGGGCGCCCTTACGGGTACGGGCATTTGTGCTTGTGCGCTGGCCTCTTACGGGAAGACCCTTTGCATGACGCAAGCCTCTGTAGCTCTTAATTGCAGTCAACCTCTTAAGGTTGGCGCCAATTTCGCGGCGCAAATCGCCTTCAACTTTAAATTGCTTTTCAGTAATTACCTGAACAACTCTGTTAAGCTGCTCTTCGGACAATTCCTGCGCGCGCGTTTTCGGATCGATACCCGCTTCTTCGCAAATAATCTTTGCTCTGGTCGGACCGATGCCGTATATGTATCTGAGTGCAAATTCCGTGCACTTATTGTTTGGTATGTCTACACCGAGTAATCTTGGCATATTATTTTCTAGTGTTAAAAGGTTCTAGTTTGCTGATTTTTTTCGTTTTGAAAAGACTTTTTTTAAAATATCGCAAAAATTGCGGCTTTTTTGCCTAAATATCTGCAATAGTCAGAATTTCGGGCCCCGAATCGGTAACTAAAATCGTGTGTTCGGAATGGCTGCTTGCCTTTCCGTCTACAGTTTTAATTGTCCAACCGTCTTCAAGTCCGAAAATTTCGGGTGAACCAAGGGTTATCATGGGCTCTATGGCCAAACACATACCGCTTTTCAATACGGGGCCTGTTCCGGCCTTGCCGTAGTTTGGAATAGCGGGTTCTTCGTGCATTTTTTTGCCTACGCCGTGGCCTGTAAATTCCTCTACAATGCCGTAGCCTGCAATTTCAACACGCCTTTGTATTGCGGCCGATATGTCACCCACGCGGTTTCCCGGCAAAGCCGCCGCTATCCCCTCCATCAAAGCCTCTTGCGAGGTCTTTACTAAATCGAGAACTTCGGGCTTAACATTGCCTACCGCAACCGTGCGGGTGTTGTCGCCAACAAACCCCTGATAGACCACGCTTACGTCCATACTGACGATATCGCCCGACTTGAGTATCCGCGAGGGGGAACCTATGCCGTGTATTACTTCGTCGTTTACGGACGTACATATATAAGAGGGAAAACGTAGGCTGCCCGATTTGTACTTATAGCAAGCACTTCTCACAGAATATTCTGCCATAAATTCTTTGGCCGCCTGATCGATTTCCCAGGTGGATATGCCCTCACGCACTACTCGGCAGAGCTTTTCGAGTACGTTTGCGGCAATCACGCATGCTTTACGCATGATCCTTAAATCACGTTCAGATTTTATTGGAATCATACTTACGCGCCGTCTATATTATGTTGTTATTGTTTATGTGAAAGAACAAGGTTGAGGTTGCTCTAACAAATTAGAGCAAGCCCCACTTTCTGATTACCCATGCCGCAATGCCGACAACCGTAATTATAATTAACGGAGTCCACAACGCCCACAGGTTTTTAAGCTGCTTCGAGTCGAGAAGCTGACGCCTTTCGCCAACGCTCTTGCCCTTAATGCGACCCTTTTGAAGGAAGCCGTCGTAGTGGCGCTGAAGAAGGTATGTCTCGATTTGACGCATCGTATCTAACGCAACACCAACTGCGATTAGCGCACCGGTGCCGCCGAAGAAACGCGAAACATTTTGGGGAACACCCCATGCGTCTGTCAAAATATTCGGGAATACCGCGATTGCCGTTAGGAATATTGCGCCTACCAAAGTCAAACGCGTCATAATAAAGTCTAGGAACTTTGCAGTGGGTTCACCGGGACGCACGCCGGGTATATACCCGCCATAACGCTTTAAGTCGTCGGCAATCTGCAAAGGTTTAAACATTATCGAAACCCAGAAATACGAGAAAAGGAATATCAATACGCCAAAGCAAATGTTGTGCGTAGTTAATCCGAAATATCCGAAAATTTGTTGAGGCAAAAGCAATATTGCACTTGCAAAGATTATAGGCATAACGCCTGCATAGTTTACCTTTAAGGGCAAATACGAGCTTTGACCGCCCATAACCTTGTTGCCAACAACCCTCTTTGCATACTGTACGGGAATTTTTCTTACGCCCTGTATCATTGCAATAATAGCGGCAGTTACCAACAACAATATGACAAACAAGGCAATGGCCTTGTGGTAGCCAAAGGCTGCACCGTCGGCGCCAATGGGCCTGTCGACAACCAATGTGTACATTTGCGAAACAGCCCCCGGCAAGTCGGCAACAATGCCCACGGTAATTAAAATGGAAATACCGTTGCCTATGCCCCTTTGGGTTATCTGTTCGCCCAACCACATCAATATTGCCGAACCCGTTACCAAGAACACAATGCCCATTGCCATAAACAGCGGAGTGCTACCGGCAACAACCAAAGAACCGTATACGTTTTTGTCGAAGCCCCTAAAGAGAGTTTCGGGCGTATACGCAATGGCGTAAAGCATCATTATGCCCTGTATGAACGCTATCAACAAGGTCAAATAACGGGTATATTGGGTAATTTTTTGCCTGCCAATTTCGCCCTCTTGCATTAAGCGGGCAATGCTGGGCATTACCGCACCCATCAGCTGAAGAATAATAGAGGCCGAAATGTAGGGCATAATACCCAAGGCGAACAACGCTCCGTTGAGCATTGCGCCACCTGTGAACATATTGTACAAGCCTATAAGCCCGTCGCCCGAATTGCCGCCGCTTTCGGCATAGAACCTAATAAGTGGGCTCATGTCGATTCCGGGAAGGGGAATTGAAGCCCCGACCCTGGCGACAAATACAAGACCTAGCATCAGCAACAAACGCTGGCGCAACTCTTGTATTTTGAAGCAATTTGTGAATGCGCTTAACATGGCAAGCCTTATTTATTTTCGGAGGTCAAAATGGCCTTGCCGCCCGCAGCTTCGATAGCCGCTTTGGCAGACGCCGAGAATTTGTCGGCTGTTACGTTTAATTTCTTTGTAAGTTTTCCGTTGCCCAAAACTTTAACCAAGCAGGCGTTTACGCGAACAAAACCGGCTTTAACCAATTCGTCGCGGTTTACATCGGCAACGTCAAGCTTTTCAAGGTCGTCGAGCTTTACAATTGCGTAGTCTACTGTAAAGTTGTAGTTGTTAAAACCTCTGTGGGGAAGTTTTCTGTACAAAGGCATCTGACCGCCTTCAAAACCCGGACGAACATGGCCGCCCGAACGCGCTTTTGCGCCCTTATGCCCCCTGCCCGAAGTTTTGCCGTGGCCGCTGCCTACGCCGCAACCCAAGCGTCTTGAAGAATGTTTTGCACCTTTGGGATTAGAAAGATTGTGTAATTTCATTTTATAAAATTCCTTCGTTCATAAAGGATTATTATTCTTTGCCCCTCAATTTGCCGATAGCTTCTGCCGTGCGGAGCTTGGAAAGCGCATTCAATGTCGCGTTTACCATTGCGCCGTCGTTGTTCGAACCCAAAGACTTGCTGAGAATGTTCTTGATGCCTACCGCTTCGAGAACGGCTCTTACGCCGCCGCCCGCGATAACACCCGTACCTTGAATGGCGGGTTTAAGAAGAACTACGCCACCGTCGCTTTCGCCCATAACTTCGTGGGGTATGGTTTCGTTGACGATAGAGTAAGTTTTAAAGCTCTTCTTGGCTCTGTCGGTTGCCTTGCGGATTGCGTCGGGAACTTCCTTGGCTTTTCCGTAGCCGAGGCCGGCCTTACCTTTACCGTCGCCAACAATAACCAATGCCGCAAAGGAGAAACGACGTCCACCCTTTACAACCTTGGCGCAACGGTTGATATGTACAACCTTTTCGATGAATTCGGGAGCCGAAACTTCGGCTGTTGCCTGTTTTTTAAATTCTTTGCTCATCTTTTTATTGTTAGAAGTTTATGCCAGCTTCGCGGAGAGTGTCGGCAAAAGCCTTTACACACCCGTGATATTGTCTCGAGCCTCGGTCGAAAACAACCGCCGAAATGTTGGCTGCCTTCATCTTTTCGCCCAATTTCTTTGCCAAGGCAACGCTGCCTGCCATATTTGCCAAAATCTTTTCGCCGTTAAGCTCTTTAGACATCGAGCACAAGGATACCAAAGTTTTGCCTTCGGTGTCGTCTATGCACTGGGCCGTAATGTGCTTGTTGGAGAATTTCACCGACAAACGGGGTTTTTCGGCAGTACCAGCAACGTTGCTGCGAACACGCCAGTGGCGTTTCTGAGCCAAAATATTTTTCTTTTCAATTTTGTTCATACGATAACTCCTTCAAGAAACTTATGCAGTCTTCTTGCCTTCCTTTCTGCGAATATGTTCGCCGACGATTCTGACACCCTTTGCCTTGTAGGGTTCTACCGGATAGAACCTCTTTATGTTGATGGCAACTTGACCAACCACTTGCTTGCTTGCGCCTTCAACCGTCACCAAAGGATTGCGGTCTTGCGTTTCGCCAACGGTTATCTTAATGCCTTCGGGAATATCGAGAATGCAGGGGTGCGCATAACCCAATGCCAAAACGAGCTGCTTGCCCTTAAGTTCGGCCTTGAAACCTACGCCCTGTATTTCGAGAACAACTTTAAAACCTTCTGTTACGCCCTTAACCATCGAGTTTACAATGCTGCGTACTGTGCCGTGCATTGCGCCCGAATAGCGCGAGTTGGAGGCGGGCTGTACCGAAAAATGTTCGCCTTCAAGCGTCATTTTTACGGAATTGTCGAAAGTTTGCGACAATTTGCCTTTGGGGCCTTCAACATGTACCGTGTAGCCGTCTAAAGAAAGCTTTACACCGCTGGGGATTACTACTGGGAGCTTGCCTATTCTACTCATTGTATATTAAACTCCTTACCAAACTTTGCAGATTATTTCTCCGCCAACCTTTTCCTTGCGGCAGTCGGCATCTTTCATTACGCCCTTCGAGGTTGTGAGAATTGTTATTCCCATACCGCCGAGAACTCTGGGTATCGACAAAGAATCGCAGTATAGACGCTTGCCAGGCTTGCTTACCCTGTCTATGCCCGTAAGAGAGCATACGCCGTCTACATAGCGCATTTCGATGACGATATTTTTCTTTGCGCCTTCGCCTTCAACCGAAAACGATTGAATGTAGCCTTCGTCGGCAAGAATCTTAACCATGCTTTCGCGGAGCTTTGTCCACGAAACACTGCACGATTCTTTGCTCGCGCGGGCAGCGTTGCGCACTACCGTTATAAAATCTCCTATTGTGTCGTGTGATGACATTTTAAAAACCTTTCTGTGTTACCACGATGCTTTTGTTACGCCGGGAATCTTGCCGTCGAGAGCCAACTCGCGGAAGCATATGCGCGACAACCCAAACTTGCGAATAAAGCCTCTCGCGCGACCCGAAACCGAGCAGCGGTTGCGCAAACGGACTTTCGAGGAGTTGCGGGGCAACTTAGCCATAGCCTTAGTAGCTTTGAAGTATTCTTCATCGCTCGATTCGGGGTTGGCGATAATCTTTTTAAGTTCGGCGCGCTTGGCAGCATACTTTGCTACCAATCTTTCGCGTTTCAAATTACGTTGTATAGATGATTTCTTAGCCATATCTTTGCCTTATTTTGCCTGAGCAACTTTTGCGGACTTGCGGAAAGGCATACCCAAGAGAGTAAGCAACTGTCTGCCGTCGTTATCTGTTTTGGCCGTTGTTACTATTGTGATATCCAAACCAACGTTTTTGCGGTTCGGGTCTACGGTAACTTCGGGGAATATAGTGTGGTCGGCAATACCGAAATTGTAGTTTCCGTTGCCGTCAAGCTTCGATGGAACACCTCTAAAGTCGCGAATAGAGGGAAGCACTATGGCGATAAATTTGTAGAGAAATTCCCACATTATCGCGCCGCGAAGCGTAACTTTTACGCCCGTGGGCTGACCCTTACGGAGCTTGAAGTTAGCAATGCTCTTCTTTGCTTTGGTAACTACGGGTTTTTGACCCGAAATCTTGGCTATTTCTTTTTCGACTTCCGAAACCCATTCTTTGGAAGCATCGCTCTTTATAGAGGAGCTAAGAATGATTTTTTCTACAGCCGGTACCTGATGGGGATTTTCCACTCCCAAAACTTTTTTAAGTTCGGGAACGACCTTATCCTTATATATGTTTTTTAATACTGGTGTGTTCATCTTCTTTTTGTAGTTCAGCCGCTGCCGCGATTACTTCGACTTCTTTTTAGAGTCGTAACGTTCAGCCGACATTACATTCGAAATGTGAATGGAAGATTCGCGTTCCACGATTGCGCCGTCGGGATTCTTTTCCGATTTGCGTTCGTGGTGCTTGCGCATATTTACGCCCTCCACAATAACTCTGCTCTTCTTGGGTTCAACGAGCAATATTTTGCCCCTTTTGCCCTTGTCCGAGCCGGATAATACGACAACTTCTACGCCTTTTTTAATTGTGTTCTTCATAATCTTACAGAACCTCCGGTGCCAGACTTATAATTTTAGAGAAATTTTTACCGCGCAATTCGCGAGCAACGGGCCCGAAAATACGCGTGCCTTTGGGGTTGTTTTGTGCGTCTATGATAACGCAAGCGTTCGTGTCGAAACGAAGATAGGAACCGTCGGCCCTGCGAATGGGAGCCTTTGTGCGAACGATAACAGCCTTTGCAACCGTACCCTTCTTAACGGCGGCGTCGGGAGTAGATGTCTTAACGGCAACAACAATGATATCGCCTATCTTTGCCGAGCGGCGGGGTTGGCCAAGTCTGCGAATCATCGCAACCTCTTTGGCCCCCGTGTTGTCGGCAACAACGAGTTTTGTCTGCATTTGTATCATTTTACAATACCTCCTATGCCAAAATTGGCGCCTTTGTTACTATGCGAACAACGCGGAATCTCTTGAGCTTGCTCAAGGGGCGTGTTTCAACGATTTCAACTACGTCGCCCAAAGAACATTCGTTCTTTTCGTCGTGCGCGTGTACAACCGTCTTACGGCGAATTTCTTTGCGGTACAGCGGATGCGGAACCTTGTAGAAATACGTTACCTTTATGCTCTTGTCGCCCGAACGCGAAGTTACTTCGCCAACGAGGCTTTTTCTTTGTTTTCTGGAAATTTCTTCAGCCATTGTTTTTCTCCACTAATAGTTAGGCCTTTTGCGCCTTTATTGTTTCGAGACGCGCAATGAACTTGCGAAGCGACCTAATCTTGGCGGTATTTTCCACCTGACCGGCGCTCTTGCGCATATTCAAATGCAACAACTCTTCGCGCGATTCGCGCAATTTTTTGTCCATTTCCGCTACGGAAAGTTCTCTAATCTCTTTAGCTTTCATTCTAGTAGATTGCCCTTTCTGATTATATGATTTCTACGCCTTCGCGTACTACGAAACGGCACCTTAGAGGGACCTTGGCATCGGCCAAGCGCATAGCTTCGCGTGCAAGCGTCGGAGAAACACCGGCTATTTCAAATAGGATTGTGCCGGGCTTTACAACCGCGCACCAGTATTCTACCGCACCCTTACCTTTACCCATACGAGTTTCGGCAGGTTTCTTTGTAACGGACTTTTGCGGGAATACTCTCATCCACATTTTGCCTTTACGCTTTAAGTGCCTGTTAATGGCGACACGGGCAGCTTCTAACTGCTGAGCCGAGCATTTGCCGCGTTCCAAAGACTGCAACGCGAAGTCGCCGAAAGAAATATAGTCGCCGCCTTTGGCCAAGCCGCGGATACGACCTTTTTGTACCTTGCGGTACTTGGTTTTTGCTGGAAGTAGATTTGCCATCTTAAAACTCCTGTATTATAGAATTATAGTACGTCCTCGGATTTAAGGCACAACCAAACTTTTACGCCGATTTTGCCATAGAGGGTGTGTGCTTCGGTGAAGCCGTAGTCTATGTTTTCGCGGAGAGTCTGAAGGGGGATTTTACCCTTTCTCTGCCATTCGGTGCGCGCAATTTCTGCGCCTCCAAGACGGCCGGAAAGTTGAACTTTAATGCCTTCGGCACCCATTGCCAACGAGGTCTGTATGGCCTTCTTGATGGCTCTGCGGAAAGATACGCGACGTTCTAGCTGCAAAGCAATGCTTTCTGCTACGAGGAATGCAACCAAATCTTGTTTCTTGATTTCCTGTATGTCGAGCATAATGTCTTTGCCGAGGAACTTAGAAAGCTTTGCTTTCAATTGGTCGAGCGACGCGCCTTTCTGTCCGATTACAACACCGGGGCGCGCAGTGAATATCTTAACGCGTACACGTGCACCCGCACGTTCTATGAACACTCTCGCAACCGACGCCGACTTCAATTCGGGATATTCGCGCAAAAATTCGCGGATTTTATAGTCTTCGGCTAAGAATTTAGCATAGTCGCCCTTGTTGGCATACCAGCGCGAATCCCAGTCGCGACGTACTGCAAGGCGAAAACCTTTTGGATTTACTTTTTGTCCCATATTTTTTTCTCCGATAAATTATTTCTCGTCGCTCAAAACTATGCGGATGTTGCTTGTGCGCTTCTTGTAGGGATGCGCACTGCCTCTCGCTACGGGACGAAAACGCTTGAACGCAACGCCGCCGTCTACCGACGCCAATTTGATTGTAAGATTGGCCGAAGACAAACCATTGTTGTTCTCGGCGTTAGCTATAGCACTTGCCAATGTCTTGGCAACCAAGCGGGCACTCTTTCTGGGGATGAGGTTCAAAACCTCGAGTGCTTGACCCGCATTCATACCCTTTATACGGCGTGTAATATCGCGAACTTTCTTGTCGGACATACGCGCAAATTTTGTTAAAGATTGAACTTCCATCTTTCTACTTTCTTAAATTATTTATTTATTAGTCTGAGCTCAAAGGTTTCGTTGCCCGCAATGTTGTAGTCGCCCAAAAGAAGGGCTACGCTCGAATTTTTTGCACATTCTATAACAACTGCGGTCAATAAAACTTTGTCGTTTTTCTTTACATCGCAAAAGGCACCTATGCGGTAGTTTGAAGACGAACCTTTGTCGAGCAAAACCAAAGCGTTTTCGGCATCGGTTTTAACAACGGCTGCCCTGCGCGATACTGCCTTCGAAGCCCAAGCCGGCATAGCCGCAAAACATACCTGGACTAGGCATATAAATGCCGCCGACGATATGATATGTTTTGCGAATTTTGCCATATACTAAAAGCCCTTTAATTACTGAACAGCCTTCTTTGTGTGTGGCTGGTGGCCTTTGAAGAAACGCGTGGGAGCGAATTCGCCAAGCCTGTGGCCAACCATATTTTCGGTTACATATACGGGCAAAAATTTGCGACCGTTATGAACATTGAAGTTAAGACCGACAAAGTCGGGTGTTACCAAAGAGCGGCGAGACCAAGTCTGAATGGGCTTGTGCGAATTTGTTTTATGCGCTTCGTCCACCTTTTTCTGCAACTTGGGATCAACGTATGGTCCTTTTTTAATTGAGCGTGCCATCTAATTAGTTCCTTTTAAATTTTTTACCGTTGCGTCTGATAATAATAGAAGAATTCGAAGGCTTCGCCTTTCTGCGGGTCGGATAACCCTTCGAAAGCTGACCCCAAGGAGAAACGGGGTGACCGCCGCCGGAAGTTTTACCTTCACCACCGCCCATTGGGTGGTCTACAGGGTTCATCGCAACACCTCTTACTCTCGGCCTGCGACCCAGCCAGCGACGGCGGCCCGCTTTGCCCAAGCTTTGGTTTGCGTGTTCCGAATTGCCTACAACGCCAACAACTGCGCGGCAGTTTGCCGATACCTTGCGGATTTCGCCGCTGGGCATTTTAATTGTGGCAATTTCGCCTTCTACTGCAACCAACTGAGCCGAAGAACCGGCAGACTTTGCCAATTTTGCGCCCAAGCCGGGATACATTTCCACAGCGTGAATTACTATGGCTGCAGGCAAGTCTTTAAGGGGCATTGCCAAGCCAACGGGAAATTCCGACTGCTTTTTATTTGTAGAAAGGATTGTGTCGCCCTTCTTGAGACCTTCGGGAGCCAAGATGTATCTTTTTTCGCCGTTTTCGTACGATACCAACGCAATATAAGCGGTGCGATAGGGATCGTATTCGATTGCGATAACCTTGGCGGGAACGTCGAGAATGTCGCGCTTAAAGTCTATGCGACGATACAATTTTTTATGGCCGCCGCCTCTGCGACGCGAGGTGATTCTGCCGTAGCAGTTTCTGCCCTTTGCGCTTTGGATTCTTTCAGTAAGCGAAGCTTCCGGACGTTTGTCGTCTACTTCGTGTCTGGACAATTCCAAAAAGCGTTGAGCCGGTGTCTTAGGATTTCTTTTAATTATTGCCATCTTTAACGCCTTCCTATGCTAGCTGAATGCTTTCGCCTTTGGCCAATGTAACAATGGCTTTCTTCATGCGGCCCGTTACGCCAACACTGCCTCTCTTTATGCGAGAAAGCTTTACCTTGCCTTTCACATTCACCGTGTTTACATTCTTTACCTTAACGCCGTAAAACTTTTCAACGGCAGCAGCAATTTCGGTTGCGGTTGCGTCTTTGGCTACTTCGAAGGTGTATTTGTTTTCGTTAGACTGAAGCAAGCTTGCCTTTTCGGTAAGTCTGTAAGCCTTGAGAATTGTTTCGGGAGATACTGTCATTTTCGCTAACTCCTTACTTGTTGTTTGCGCGAGCCAAAATGGTGTTTAGCGCATTTTCGCTTGCAATTATGCTGTTGAATGCAACCAGTTCCATCGCGCTGATTGTGTCGGATTCGCAAAGATATACTCTTGCGATGTTGCGGCTGGAAAGAATTACATTGTCGGCGAATGTGTCGTCGATAATCAAAACTTTGCCCTTGGGGCTGATCTTGTCGATTACCGAAACCATGGCTTTTGTTTTTGCCGCAGCATCGTCGAACTTTTCGATTACGCTAAGACCGCCTTCGGAAACTTTGTCGAACAAAGCTCTCGCCAAAGCAAGCTTCTTAACTTTCTTGTTGATTTTAAGAGACCAGTCGAAGGGTTTCGGACCAAACACAACAGCACCGCCGCGGTGAATGGGGCTCTTTGTAGTACCCTGGCGACCGCGACCTGTACCCTTCTGTTTGAAAGGTTTTTTGCAGGTGCCGCCAACATGACCGTAGTCGAGTGTAGAAGCGTTGCCCTGTCTTGCGTTGGCCTGGTAGGCTACTATTGTTTCCTTTAACGCGAAAAGACCTTTGTCTCCTTCAAATGCAGGAATGTCGAAATCCTTTTCAACAAAACTGCTAGCGTCTGATTTGTAAAGCTTAAGTTTCATTTAAAAAGACTCCTTATTTTGCTTTTTTTGCCGTGCGAACAAAAACGGTTTCGCCCTTGGAACCGGGAACGCTTCCCTTGATGAGAAGAATGTTTTTGTCTTCCAATACCTTAACAACCGTAAGATTCTGGGTTGTTCTGCGAACTTGGCCCATATGACCGGGCATCTTTCTGCCCTTGTAAACGTGGCCGGGAGTTTGACGGCAGCCAACGGAACCTGTTCTGCGGTGCATCATGTGGCCGTGGGTTTCGGGCTGGCCTGCAAATCCGTAGCGTTTCATTGCGCCCTGGAAGCCTTTGCCTTTTGTCAGGCCGATAATATCAACCTTTTGACCAGCTGCGAATTTCGAGGCGGTAAGAACGTCGCCAACCTTATATTCGCCTTCGGGAGAACGGAATTCAACCAATTCGGTTACAGGTTCTGCACCTGCCTTTTTTAAGTGCCCGAGCTCGGCCTTCGACATACGAGATTCTTTTTGCGCGCCAAAACCGATTTGAACTGCGCTATAGCCGTCGCTCTGAGCAGATTTTACTTGTGTAACGGGGCAGGGACCTGCTTGAACAACAGTCACTGCAACGAGAACGTTATCCCCGTCGAAAACTTGGGTCATACCCAATTTTTTACCTATAAGTACTAAGCTCATTTTTTCTAAGAGGCAGGCGGTAATTCGGCCTTTTAAGCCAATTCACTTTATACCTGCGTTAGCGTTAATATTGTTTGTTTATGCTTTTTCTTTAATGAAGAAAGTGCTAAATAGTGCCCTTTTAATGTTTAAAGTCAACAACTTTTTAAAAAATTTTTAATTTTTTCTAAGTTTTTTGCGATTTTTTTTTAATTTTTTCTAAAAATCGGGTGTTTTTTGTAAAAAAAATTTCATCAACCGCAAAAAATTTTTAGTTTTTTCACAAAAAAAGCATCTTTTTGGCATATTTTTGCAAAAATTTTTGCAATTTAAAAAAAATTTTCGCCCTTTTGCAGCGCCCCAAGAAAAATTTTTAAGAATTAACCGCATTTTTTATCTTTGTTGATAAAAATTTTTAAGCGGCGCACTTGTTTGAAAAATGCAATTTTTGCAGTTTTGGCAAAAAAACTTTACCGCGATTTGCCAACATATGCAAAAAAACGCCCCTTTTTGCAAAAAGCAAAAGGGGCTCGGAGTGTTATTTTTATATACTATGTATATGTATATGATGAGAAATTTTTGCGAAAATTAGCGGTCTACGCGAGCCGAACCGCCGCCTGCCAACTTTTCCACTTCCTTTAGGCGAGCCATAGAGGTATCGCCTGGGGTGGTCATTGCCAATGCACCGTGGGCTGCGCCAAAATTTACCGCCTTTTGGGGGTCGCCCAATTCCATAAGCCCGTAAACAAAGCCGCTTGCAAAAGAGTCGCCGCCGCCTACTCTGTCGAAAATTTCCAAGCCTGGGAATTTTTTGGATTCGTAGAACTTGCCGCCTTTCCAACAAACTGCCGACCAGTCGTTAATAGTTGCGGTTTTTACGTCTCTTAAGGTTGTGGCAACCGCCTTAAAGTTGGGGTATGCCTTTACAACCATTTCAATCATTTTCTTGAAAGATTCAACCTGAATGTTGCCGATTTCTTTGGTAACGCCTTCAACTTCAAAACCCAAACAGGCGGTAAAGTCTTCTTCGTTGCCAATCATAACGTCTACATACTGGGCAATTTGCTTATTTACAGCCCTGCACTTTTCCAAACCGCCAATGCTTTTCCACAACGAAGGCCTGTAGTTTAGGTCGTACGAAACAATTGTGCCGTATTGCTTTGCCTTTTTAACGGCTTCTATAACCAAATTATACGAATTTTCGCTTAAAGACGCAAAAATACCACCAGTGTGCAACCAGCGAACGCCCAATTTGCCAAAAATATAGTCGAAATCGAAATCTCCTACCTTCATTTGCGAAGCCGCCGACAAACCTCTGTCGGAGCAGCCAACCGCGCCCCTAACCCCGTAGCCGCGTTCGGTAAAATTCAAGCCGTTTCTTACAGTGCGTCCTATGCCGTCGAAGGGAACCCACTTTATAAGAGAAGTGTCTACCCCGCCTTGGCATACAAAATCTTCAAGCAAATAGCCAACTTCGTTTTCGGCAAAAGCTGTAAGTACGCCAGCCCTAAGCCCAAAGCACTTTTTAAGACCTCTTGCAACGTTGTACTCGCCGCCGCCTTCCCATACTTTAAACGAGCGTGCGGTTCTAATTCTGCCTTCGCCGGGGTCCAACCTAAGCATAATTTCGCCGAGCGACAATATATCGTAGGCGCAGTCTTTTTTATCTTTAATATTCATAATTGTGTATGTTTGGTAAAGTTTGCCGTCTTTTTGCCATTTTGCAAATAAATTCTGAGTGCAGCGTCTATTTTTTTAATATTAACTTAAAAGCATCTTTGTTTGCTTACTTTTTAGCTTCGCGCAATTTTTGGCACTTTAAAACCGCCTGCATAAAGTCGGTATAATACGTTGCGCTTTCGGTTTTTGTTAAGGGAATTTCCATAAATTTCGAACCGTTTAGCTCTTTAGACAAAAAGTCCAATGCCGCTTTGCCGTCTAAAATGCCCACAATGCCGTAGAACTTTTCGCCGCTAAACAAAGCGCAACCTTCTAAATTGCCTCCCGAAACCCCATATACGCTGCCCGAAAGTGGGTATAATTCGGCAAAATTTTCCTTTATTAAGCCCGAAGCATATAAAACCGAAGCCGTTTTTGCAGTCGGTGCCATAGCCAATTCAAGCTCGGGCGACATTTTTGCCATCTGTTGCGGGATTTCTATTAAAATATAATCGAAATTTTCGCCGCAAAGCAAAAGCTTTGTTGCCTTAAACGAAAGCGTTTTTGTTGTGCACTGCCTTCTTGCCAAAACCGAAAGCGAATATACGCCGCCCTTGCCTATTTCGCGCCAATCTAGGCCAAGCGATTTAAACGAAACTGCAATATATGACTTTCCCCGAATGCCTACCGAAATTGCGCTTGTTTTTTTCGACATAGACTCGTTTAAAAAGTGGTCTTCTAAAATGTCTATTTGCACATTCCAGGGCGACTGCCCCGAAAAAGCCAAAGGAGAAGCCGCATTTGCAGTATTTTGTTGCGGATTTTTTAAATACGCAAAAAGCAGCACAATGACCCCCGCAAAAAATACGGCGCAAAAGACATAAACAACCGCCATTCTCGAAAAAGTTTTAGACTTTTTGCCGTTTTCGTCTTTAAGGCTTTCCGCCAAATATTTTCGCGGCAGCAACACAAAAGAAAGTATTATCGACAAAACAAAGAATGCCCCCCAACGGAAAATTTCGCCATACCTAAAAACGGCGTAGGCAAGCTGGTCTTTTACACACACTTTTAACGCCGAAAAAGATTTTACCGAATTTTTTGCAAAAAGCGAAAAAGCCTTTGGGTGTCGGGCGGCTAAAGCCATTGCGGCAGGCCCTTTGCGAAGTGCGCCGTAGGCGGCGTCCATTCCCCTTTGCCCGTTTTTTGCCACAAAATCGAAAACCTCCTGCGAATAGTCGCCGCCCAAAGCCAGAACCTTTTCCAACTTTTTGGCGTTTGCCGGGTTTTGCTTAAGCAGTCGGGTAAAATATTTTACCGCCGCCATATCTTTGGCGTTTTTCATTACCAGCGAAAACTGCCCAAAGCTGTGCGAGTTTTTCCATAAATCCGAAACGGGAACAATGCCCTCTTTTACCATATTTGCGGCCTCGCTTTTGGGGGCTTTTAAGGCGGTTTTTACAGTATTTTGAAAAGCATCGCACATGGGCTTCGACAAACTGCCCGTTTTTTTAAGCACCTTTAACGCCGATGCCGAAACGTCGGCGGGAGGGAATGCCGAAGTTAAAAGCCCTATAGACGAAAACGCCACAATAAAAGAATCGGTTTTGTCTTCAAAAAAAGATTCCCTTACAATGTCGCGTATGTCGCCGTAAACGAGAAGGTCTCCCAAAACCGAGCCCGAAAGCGAGTCTACGCCGTCGGCCTTGCCCGTAATAAAGCCCTTGCCTACGGCAATAACTCTGCCCTTTGCGCTTTTGCGCTCGGCAATCTGCTTTAAGTAGCTGTTATATAGCTCTCCGCAGGCGGCAGAATCGCCCAACTTGTTTTCCACAACATATTCCAAAGCTGCCAAGGCAGAAAAATCGTTTCCCTGCTCCCACTGCTTTTTGGCGTACGAATAATAGTCGAAGTCGGGCAAGTTTTCGTTTTCGTCAATCTTGTTTATGTTTTGCACGCCGCAAAGCGAATACATTAACATAGCCGCAACAACGGCAACAAGCAGCCTGAACAAAAACCTAATGCGCCTTAACATACCGCTATTTGCCCGAACGCTTTTTTAGGTAGCGCAAAATTTTTACCATTCGCGGCATATATTTTGCGGGCGAATAGAACGCATAGCTTAAAAAAATTATGCTAAAGCTGTATTCTTTAAAGTATACGATTAAAAATATGCACGCAATTATAACAACAAAGGTTCTAAACTTCGCGCTGGTGTTCCAATTTATGTGCTTGAAGGTGGGATACGGAATGCTGCTTACCATAAACCACGCAATAAGCAACATTAGCGGAATTAAAAATATTGTGTAAAATTTTAGATTAAGCGTAAAAAGCGTAAGCGCAATAGAGGCAACCACGCCAGCGGCCGCGGGGGCGGGCAAACCGCTAAAATCGCCCTTTTCGTACTTTTCGTGCCCCATAATATATGGGTTTGTAAGCACGTTAAAACGCGCAAGCCTTACGCATGCGCAAAGCAGATATATAAAACCCACAAAAAAGCCCACGCTGCCCATATAGGCCTGCAAAAAGTCGGGCAATTCGCTTACGGGCTTTAGCACTATAAATATCATAAGCAAAGAGGGGGCAACCCCAAACGAAACCGTATCGGCAATAGAGTCGAATTCCTTGCCGAAAAGCGAAGACTTGCCCGAAGCCCTTGCCGCCCTGCCGTCTAGACAGTCGCAAAATACCGAGAGCAAAATGCACAAAATCGCCAAAAGGTAGTAGCTTTGGCTTATGTCGGTGTTAAGCGAAAGCGAAGGAGCTAGCATATTCGACAGCTTGTGAAAGCCCGAACCCTCTATGGGGCAAAACCTGCCCAAAATACACAAAACCATCGAGGAAAATCCGAAAAACAAATTCCCCGCCGTAAAGAAATTGGGCAAGAGATAAATCTTGCTCGCCTGATGAACATTGCTCCAAAGAGTATTTTTTTCGCCCATATTTATATGTCTTGTTTTATCGTTTGCATAATGAGGCCTTTGCGCGTTTAGTCAAGCCGAACCGAAACCGCAAAAGTTTGCAAAAAAAACAAAAGCCCCGTTTAGGGGCCCTTGTTTTGCAAAAATGCCTACAGACTATTTTTCGTATGTTTTAAGCAAAATCTTTCCCACATTGCCGAAGGAAATTAGGCTGTAGTTGTCGGTCCAGTCGCCGGGAACTTTGTTTTGCGTTGTCCAGGCCTTTAAAGACTTTCTTCTGTCGCCCATTTGGTGACTTTGGAAAGAATGCGGCCACGCGCCTCTGGGTTCTCCTATTATGTTATGGTGGGGCCCCATAAGGTTGCGCAAAGTCGGGTAGCACTCAACCGCAACGGTTTCGTTGCCGGTTTTTACATATTTTGTTATATCTAGCTCGTAGGGAGCGTCGTAGATAACGCCTGCAAGAACATCGTTTACGCGGATCGCAACGACCGCGCAATCTGTTTTGCCCAAAGCTATTGCAAAGCGTTTGTTTGCCGCCGGCTTTACATTGCCCAATTTTACCAAATAGGTAAAGGCGCCTGTATAGAAGGGATAGCCCTTATATGTTATATCGCAAACCTCGGTTACGGGTTTTTGGTCGCAAATATACAGCGAATCGGCCTTTGCCCTGGAAACTGCGGGGGCGGGCAACCCCATTTTTAACAATGTTTTGTCGAAGGGATTTTCGCCCGTAGCCGAAGCGTTAACTGCAAAGTTGCCTATTATATATACCGACTCTATTTCCGTACCGTACCTCTTAAACTCGGGTTTTGCCAAGCCCCTTATGCCGCACTCGAATTTGTCGAATTCAAGCTCCAGCACATTGTCGCCTTCTACAACTTCTTTTGTTATATTTACAGGTAGCCACCTAAAGTCTCGCCAGAAATTTGCACCTTCGTACTTAACAAGAGTGCCGTTTACCCTTATTTCGGAACAGCGCAAGGGGTTTTCTATTACGGCCGCCATTGGTAGGCCTTTTTTAAGGCCTTTTACTTTAAAAGGATACCTTAGCGTCAGCTTGCCATTGTAGCGAATTTGGTTTAAATAGTTTTGAATTTCTATTACTGGAACTGCATATTCGCCGCTTTCGCCAGCATTGTCGGTTTTGTAAAAAGCGTAGTCTAGCGTAAGACTGTTCCATTCGTTGGGGCCCGCCGCCAAAACCTTAAGCTCCTTTTGCGAAACAAGCGTTTCGGGCTTTTCCTTTTTGGCTTTCGGAGAATCTTTAGAAAGCATTATAAGCTTCGTCTGCACGCTTTGCAAATTAAGCGGCATAACAAAACTGCCCGCTTTCCTTTCTGCAAAAAACTCGGTTATTTTGCCCGTTTTTATGTCTAGCTCTTTTATGCTATTATATATGCCGCCGAATTTGACAACGCCTTCAAAAGGCGAATTTCTGTCGAGGTTGGCAATCAATACAATTCTAGAACCGTCGGGCAAATCTCTTGCGTGCGACCACACCAAGTCTTTATTTCCGCTTTTTGTTTCTATTGCAGCCTCCCTTTCCATTACGGGAATAATTCTTTTCGACAATTCGAAAGCCTCAAGTTTTTCAACGTTTTTCATCAACTCCATAATTCTGGGGTTTTCTTCGCCGTCTATCATAAGAGGACATTCGTTGCCTGCAAACAAAAGCAAACCACCCGTTTTTTGGAATTTTTCCAGCATCTGCACTGTAGACATTCTTAGCGTGCACGACGATGGAATTACCACAATAGAATAGGTGCATTGCCCTACCGATATTGTGCCTTTGCCCGCCGAACCGTCTTCTGCCATAATCTGTTCGCTTGCATAGTCGAAGCCTATGTTGTTTGCCAAAAGGTTGTCTGTTACCTGGCTTAAGCCGTCTTCGTAGGCTTTATATCTTTTATTCGTGCCCGCCCTATCCCAAACGGGGGCGTTGTTGTCGCAAGGTTGTATAAATTTTGCCCGAACCGACTCCATTGGGTGTATTACCAAAACCTTTGCGCAATATTTTCCCTGCGCCATTGCATAGCAAAGCCTTGCAAGGGGAATGTCTAAAGTGCTGTTTAAGCCCCACCACGGCTGCTGATAGTATATGCTTTGCGGATAGTCTCTTTTGCGGCAGCCCGCCATAGTATATAAAGACAAATGCGGGTTTATTAAGTTTACGCCAAGCAAAACCTGCTCTACCGCAACCCATTTTCGGTCTTCAAAGCTTAGGGCAGCACCTCCTATGCCGTACATTTCCGACAGCATTCTCTTTTTGCCGAATTGGTTTACAACGCTTTGGCACTGCTTTGCCGCGGGTCTTTCGCCAATTTGTCTTAAAAGGTGGTCTATGCCGGGAATTTGGTTGTGCCTGTAATAGGGCATAACATCGCCCATAGCCAACTGGCTGCCCGAAAGCGGAAACTCCTGCATAAAGTGCCCCGTAAGCGAAATGTTGTGCTGCCCGCACCAATCGGCAATCTGCTTGGGATACGCTTCTTCGAACATCTTGTTTAGCGTTCTATAATACTTTACCCTAAAGCTTTCCGCGCCTTTTGTGTCGGTAAACAATTTATAGAAATGCGGGATTGGGTCGAAACCGTATTCGTTTTTAAATGTCTCTACCAAATTCGAAGAATAGGCAATGCCGCCGCCTATGGTTGCGCTGCGGTCCGACATACTCGGTTCGTCGGTAAATTCGGCAACAATAACCTTGCCGTAGTATTCGGAATACCTTTTGTAGTAGCTTTCGTAGGCGTCGGTTATAAATTTGCCAACAGCAGCCTTGTTCATTGTATCTATATAGGTTGCCCCGTTGTAGCGGTCGTTGCCCATGGGGGCTATATATTTGTACACTTGAATGCCGTCGCGCGGTTCGCCAATGGGTTCGCAATGTTTGGGCACCCTTTCGCCGACTTTTCGCGCAACTAAAGACTTTTGGCGGTAGTCTTCGTTTGCCGCGGGAACAGACCCTCCGCTATATCCGCTCGGCCAGCCGTCTTCGTCGTATAGCCAAACTTTTAGCCCCGTTTCCATACAGGCGTCTATTGCCGCGCTTACACCCTTAAACCAGTCGTCGGAAAGATATTCGGTAATAAGACCTTCGCGGCTATGCACAAAGGCTCCGCCCCAACCGCCGCGCTTAATTTCGTTTACCTGACGCTTAATTTCGTCGGGCTGCATAATTTCGTTCCAACTCCAAAATGGAACCGCCCTAAATTCTACTGGAACATCTGCAAATGCCTTTTCGTTGAACGACTGGGCTTCTTCGGCCACAAGTTGCTGTGCCGACATAAACGCCCCCACGGCGACTACGGCGGCCAAAAATTTATTGGTAAATGTGGGTTTCATATATAAATTGTTTAATATTTCAACAAGGATACAGTTATTTTGCGAAAAGCGTCAAGATATAAAAGTTTGCCAACTTTGATATTTTCGGGCAAACTACCCTTTGGGTATTTTTTGAAAAAATCGACAAATCTGTAGTCTTTTTGATTTATTGCACAAAAATTATTAGTAAACTTGACTTTGGGCGAAATAAGTTCAGAAATGTAGCCTTAATATGCCAAAACGCACAGATATTAAGTCTATTTTAATAGTAGGTTCGGGCCCTATAGTTATAGGTCAGGCCTGCGAATTTGATTACTCGGGAAGCCAAGCCTGCAAAGCACTAAGAGAGGAAGGCTACAAGGTTATATTGGTAAATTCCAATCCCGCTACGATTATGACCGACCCCCAAATGGCCGATGTTACATACATAGAGCCGCTTGTGCCGGAAATTCTCGAAAAGATTATTGCGAAAGAGCGTCCCGATGCCCTATTGCCCACACTTGGCGGACAAACAGGCTTAAATTTGTCGCTAAAGCTACACCAACTGGGCATTTTAAAAAAATACAACGTAGAGCTTATCGGTGCCGACGCCGAAGCAATCGAAAAGGGCGAAGACCGCGAAAAGTTCCGCGAAGCCATGATAAAAATCGGCTTGGACGTTCCCCTAAGCAAGGTTGTGCACTCGTTAAAAGAAGCTCTTGAATGGGCCGACTCGCACAAGAAATACCCCCTAATTATCAGGCCCAGTTTTACATTGGGCGGCACAGGCGGTGGCATTGCCTACAATAGAGACGAATTCGAAAGAATGGCGGCCTTCGGCTTGAGCGCATCTCCCGCAAACGAAATTTTGGTTGAAGAATCACTTTTGGGCTGGAAAGAGCTTGAAATGGAAGTTATGCGCGACTGCAAAGACCAGTGTATAGCAATCTGCTCTATCGAAAACTTCGACCCCATGGGCGTACATACTGGCGACTCTATAACAATTGCGCCGGCGTTGACGCTTACAAACAAAGAATATCAGCTTATGCGCGACGCCTCTTTTGCCGTAATAAGGGAAATCGGGGTAAAGACGGGCGGCTCGAACATTCAGTTTGCGCTTAACCCCAAAGACGGGCGAATGATTATCATAGAAATGAACCCCCGTGTTTCGCGCTCTTCGGCATTGGCTTCGAAGGCAACGGGCTTCCCCATTGCAAAATTCGCCGCAAAGTTGGCGGTTGGCTACTCTTTAGACGAATTAAGAAACGACATTACAAAAGAAACCCCCGCAAGCTTCGAACCCGCAATTGACTATGTTGTGGTAAAAGTTCCGCGCTTTGCGTTCGAAAAATTTGCAGGCGCCGACAACACCCTTACAAGCTCGATGAAAAGCGTGGGCGAAGTTATGTCGATTGGCCGCAGTTTTAAGGAATGCTTGCAAAAGGCGTTGCGTTCGCTGGAAATTGGCGCGCGCGGCCTGGGCGGTGGCGGCAAATTTGGCGGCGACGAAATTACCGACATGTCGGTAATAAGCAAAGGGCTTGTAAGGCCCACTGCCGAAAGAATTTTCTATATACGCTACGCCATTTTGGCGGGTATGACAACCGAGCAAATCAGCGACCTTACAAAAATAGACCCATGGTTTGTGCGCGAAGTTGAAGGCATTGTTCGCATAGAGCAAACTTTGGCAAAAGAAGGCCTTTCGGGCCTCAACAAAGACCTTTTGGAAAAGGCGAAAAAGGCTGGCTTTACCGATTTGCAGATTGCAACCATTTGCAACACAAAAATCAGAAACATCAAAAAATTGCGCGAGGATTTCGGCATAAACACAGTATACCGCTTGGTAGACACTTGCGCAGCAGAATTCGAGGCATTTACCCCCTACTACTACTCTTCGTACGGAGCAGAAAACGAGCTTAAGCCCAGCAACAAGAAGAAAATCATGATTATAGGCGGCGGCCCCAACAGGATTGGTCAGGGCATAGAGTTCGACTACTGTTGCGTGCACGCGTCTTTTGCGCTTAGAGAAGCCGGCTATGAAACAATAATGGTAAATTCGAACCCCGAAACGGTTTCGACCGACTACGACACTTCCGACAAGCTTTTCTTCGAACCGCTAACCCTTGAAGACGTACTTGAAGTTTACAAACAAAACAAGTGCGACGGCGCAATAGTTCAGTTCGGCGGGCAAACCCCCCTAAACTTGGCGGCAGAATTGCAGGAAAACGGCGTAAATATAATAGGCACTTCGCCCGAGTCGATAGACGCGGCCGAAGACCGCGAAATTTTCAAACACATAATAGAAAAGCTGCACTTAAGGCAGCCCGTAAACGCAACGGCAACCACCCCGGAAGAAGCCTACAAGCTTGCGGGACAAATTGGGTTCCCGATTTTGCTGAGGCCTTCGTTCGTATTGGGCGGCAGGGGTATGTTCATAGTATACGGAATGGACGACATGAAGAAGGTTATAAGAGACGCCTTTGAAGCCGCCCCCGGCAAACCCGTATTGCTCGATAAATTCCTTGAAGACGCCATAGAGCTTGACGTAGACGCAATTTCCGACGGAGAAACAACCGTTATAGGCGGCATGCTAGAGCATATCGAATATGCTGGCGTACACTCGGGCGATGCGGCAATGGTATTGCCCCCGCACACGCTTTCGGAAAATGTGCTAGACGAAGTGCGCAAGGCAACCTATGACTTGGCCAAAGAGCTTAAGGTTGTAGGCTTAATGAACATTCAGTTTGCAATCAAAAAGGGCGAAGTTTACATCTTGGAAGTAAACCCCAGAGCTTCGAGAACGGTTCCGTTCACATCGAAGGCAATAGGTGTGCCCTTGGCAAAGATTGCGGCGCGCGTAATGGCGGGCGAAAAGCTGAAAGACTTGGGCTTTACAAAAGAAGTGAAAATCCCCTACATAGCCGTAAAGGAAAGCGTATTCCCCTTTGTGCGCTTTAGCGGCACAACCATTATGCTCAGCCCCGAAATGAGGTCTACCGGCGAAGTTATGGGGTTAGACAAAGACTTGGGAACGGCATTTGCAAAGAGCCAAATTGCAGCGCAACCCGGCTTGCCGAGTTCCGGCAACGTATTCTTGTCGGTAAAAGACCACGACAAGGAAATGGCGGTTGAAATAGCAAAATCGCTAGACAAGCTTGGCTTTAAGATTTTCTCGACAGCGGGCACCGCAAAGCTTTTGTCCGATAACGGCATTCCCGTAACGAGAACCTACAAGCTTAACGAAGGGGCGCGCCCGAATGTTATAGATATGATTAAAAACGACGAAATGTCGCTTATAATCAATACGCCTTCGGGAATGTATCCCTTGCTGGACGAAAACCTTATAAGACAGGAAGCTCTTTTAAAGAAGGTTTGCATTATAACCACAATGATGGGAGCCTACGCTGCAATTAAGGGCATAGAAGCGATGCGAAGCAAAGACCTAAGCGTAAAATCGCTTCAGGAATATATGGAACAGTTAAAGAAATAAGACCATGAACGACGCAGTATTGGCATTTGAAGACGGTAGCGTTTTTAGGGGCAAGTCCTTTGGCGCAAGAAAAACAACTTTGGGCGAAGCCATTTTCAATACATCGGAAATGGGCTATCAGGAATTGCTGACAGACCCGAGCAACTACAAGCTTATTCTTACAATGACATTTGTGGAAATAGGCTGCTACGGAATCAATGAAGAAGACGTTGAAAGCGACTCGGTTAAAGTTTCGGGCCTTGTTGTTGCGCAGGAATGCGAAACCCCCAGCAACTGGCGCAGCCAAATGTCGCTCGACGAATATCTTAAAAAGAACGATATTCCCGGCATTAGCGGCATAGACACACGCGCAATCACAAAAAAGCTTAGGGTTGGCGGCGCGCTAAAGGCGTGTTTGTCTACCGAAGGCATTTCCGACAAAGAGGCCGTAGAGCTTGCCAGAGGTTGGCAGGGAATTGCGGGGGTAGACTATATCAAGGAAATCACCTGCAAAAAACCCTATTATTTCGATACAAAAAAAATCAATATCGAGCCTTTCCAGCTTAGCGGCGTGCACATCAATAAAAAGCCCCGCAAGGAGAAGTTGTTTAAGTGCGCGGCCATAGACTATGGCGCGAAGCTTTCAATCTTAAAAAGCCTGGCGTATAGCGGCTTCGATGTAACGGTGTTCCCCGCAACCGCCAGTGCCGAAGAAATTATGGAATTTGGCCCCGAATGCCTCTTCCTTTCCAACGGCCCAGGCGATCCTTCAGTTACAACCTATGCGCATAAAACCGTTGCCAAGCTTATACAGCATTACCCGACTTTCGGCGTATGCTTCGGACATCAGGTTATAACGCACGCAATAGGCGCAAAAACCTACAAGCTTAAGTTTGGCCACCACGGAGGCAACCACCCTGTAAAGAATCTCGATACGGACAAAATTAACATCACCTCGCAAAACCACGGGTTTGCGGCCGACGCAAAGTCTATCGAAAATGCGGGGGCTATTGTAAACGAAATAAACCTAAACGACCATACTGTAGAAGGTTTGCGCCACAAAGACCTGCCCTTGTTCTCGGTGCAATACCACCCCGAATCCGCACCCGGTCCCACAGACGCCTCGTACGTTTTCGACAATTTTTACGACATGGTGAAAAAAACTCTTGACAAGTAGCAAAAAAAGTAAATTCCTTTGTAAATACAAAATGAGAATCGCGTTTACAAACAACAACTGGTGGCGTTGGTCGGCTAAAATATTAGGCGGCTGGCTATCCTATTGTTAAAACGCAAAGCGTTTGGGTTTACAAAAAATAGAACCAAAAAAAGAGGATAAGGCTAACCGCCTTATCCTCTTTTTTTTGCAAACTTGCCCTGTTAAAAAATTTAAAAACAAACCAAAATTTAAAACAAAGAAAAAACAAAAAATGGACAGCAACTACAAGGTAGACAACAACGGTTATTACGGCGAATTCGGAGGCGCCTACATCCCCGAAATTTTGCGCAAGAATGTGGAACAACTGCAGGAAGCCTTCTTTTCGGCGATGAAAGACCAAAGCTTTTTAGACGAATTTTACGCGCTTTTGCGAGACTATGTAGGAAGGCCCAGCCCTCTATACTTTGCAAAAAAGCTCACTAAAAAATATGGAGCTAAAATATATCTTAAAAGAGAAGACTTAAACCACACGGGCTCGCACAAAATAAATAATGCCATAGGGCAAATACTTTTGGCAAAAAGAATGGGCAAAACAAGGATTTTAGCCGAAACCGGAGCAGGCCAACACGGGGTTGCCACCGCAACCGCCTGCGCGCTTATGGGGCTAGAATGCACCGTATTTATGGGCGAAACCGACATTAAACGCCAAAAGGCAAATGTCGAAAAAATGCAAATGCTGGGAGCTAAAGTATATTCGGTTGCAAGCGGCAACAAGACCCTTAAAGACGCCACAAACGAGGCGATAAGATATTGGTGCTGCAATCCCGACACCTACTATCTTATAGGCTCGGTTGTAGGCCCGCACCCCTATCCCGAACTTGTTGCGAAGTTCCAATCGGTTATCAGCGAAGAAATAAAAAAACAGCTGCTCGAAAAAGAGGGGCGCGACTACCCCGACTATGTAATTGCCTGCGTAGGCGGCGGCAGCAATGCGGCGGGGGCTTTCTACAACTTTTTAGACAACCCAAAAGTTAAACTTATTGCAGCCGAAGCGGGAGGCATGGGCGTAGAAACAGGCAAAAGCGCGGCCACTTTGGCATTGGGCAGTCTCGGCATTTTGCACGGCTCTAAAAGCATTGTAATTCAAGACAAAAACGGACAGGTAATCGAGCCCTATTCCATTTCGGCCGGGCTGGACTACCCGGGGATTGGCCCGCTTCACGCATATTTGGCAAAGGAAAAGAAAATGACCCCCTACGCCGTAAACGACGACGAAGCCTTGCGGGCCGCCTATTTGGCGACACTAAAAGAGGGCATTATCCCTGCCCTGGAATCGGCGCATGCCCTCGCAATGCTCGAAAAAATCGCGTTTAAGCCTACCGATATTGTTGTTGTAAACGTATCTGGCCGCGGCGACAAAGATATGCCAACCTACTTGGCAAATAGAAAGGTTGTCAAATAAAATGGTTAAGCTAACCCAAATTGTTCGCAAGGTTGCGGGCGACTTACAAACGCCCGTAGGTTTATATCTAAAAATAAGGGATATTGGTGAAAAGTCGGCATTGCTTGAAAGTTCGGATTTTCACACACAAAACAACAGCTATTCTTTTGTGTGCGCAAAGCCAATAGGCCACTTCAAGCTCGACAAAAACGTGTGCGAAACGGCGTATCCTAACGGCGAAACCGCGCGCGAAACAGTGCAAGGAGAAACGCCCGCGGTATCGCTGCTTAAAAAATATTTGGCAAGCTACCAATTTGAAGGCGGTACACCCCTGCCGTCTAACGGGTTTTTCGGCTACACTTCGTACGACTGCGCTGAACATTTCGACGCCGTAAAATTTGCAAAGCGCGCCCCCAACGAAAAGGACGCACCCGAAATGTACTACGTTTTATACCGCTTTACGGTTTCGTTAAACCATTTTAACAACGAGCTTGTTGTTGTAGAAAACCTGCCCGAAGGCGAAGCCTCGCAAATGGACGAATTTTTGGCGCTTATCCATAACAACAGTTTTGCCGAATATTCGTTTGAGAGGGTGGGCTCCCCCAACTACGAAACTTCGAGCGAAAAGTTCAAACAAAACGTTGCCGAGGCCATAAAAAGAATAAAGCTTGGCGATATTTTCCAGATTGTAATTTCGCGCGGGTTTAACACGCGCTTTAAGGGCGACGACTTTAAAGTATACCGCGCATTGCGCCGCATTAACCCCTCGCCCTATCTCTTCTACTTCGATTTTGGCGATTTCAGAATTTTCGGGTCCTCGCCTGAAACGCACCTAAAAATTGTAGGCGACACCGCCAGCATAGACCCCATTGCCGGCACATTTAAAAGAACGGGCAACGACGAAAAAGATTCTCTATTGGCTGCCGCCCTATTAAAAGACCACAAGGAAAATTCAGAACACACAATGCTTGTAGACTTGGCACGCAACGACCTTTCGCGCAGCTGCCTGCACACAAAGGTTGAATTCTTAAAGCAAATTCAATACTACTCGCACCTAATACATATGGTTTCGAGAGTCTCGGCAAAAGTGCCAAGCCCCGACAAAAAGCTAGATGTTCTGTCCGACGCTTTCCCCGCTGGCACGCTAAGCGGCGCGCCAAAAATCAAGGCTATGCAGATTATAGACGAGCTTGAAGGGGACAGGCGCTCGGTATACGGCGGCTGCATAGGTTTTATTGGCTTTAACGGCGACTTAAACCAGGCAATAACCATACGAACCTTCTTTAGCAAAAACAATACTCTATATTTTAAGGCGGGCGCTGGCATTGTTGTAGACAGCAAACCCGAAAGCGAATTGCAGGAAATAAACAACAAACTCGGCGCTTTAATGGCGGCTCTCGACAAGGCTTCGGAGGAATAGCAAAATGAAAATCCTATTGTTCGACAACTACGACTCTTTTACATACAACATTGCAAACGCCCTTAGGGAGCTCGGCATAGAAAACCTAAGCGTTGTGCGAAACGACAAAATATCGGTCGAAGAAATGAAAAACTTCGACAAGATAATATTTTCACCCGGTCCCGGAATCCCCAAAGACGCAGGCATTATGGAAAGCGCAATAAAAGAGCTTGCCCCTGAAAAAACGATATTGGGCGTTTGCTTGGGGCACCAGGCAATAGGCGAAGTTTTCGGAGCAAAGCTGGAAAACCTAAGCAGGCCTTTCCATGCTGTACAATCGCAAATGAAAATCTTAAAAACAAACCCCTTGTTCAACGGCTTAAGCGACGGCTTCTTGGCGGGAAGGTACCACTCGTGGGTGGTTTCAAAAGAGAATTTCCCCGACAGCCTGGAAATTAGCGCGGTAGAGGAAAACGGGCAAATCATGGCGTTGCGCCACAAACAATACAACGTATTCGGGCTGCAATTCCACCCCGAATCAATCCTTACCCCCGACGGCGCTAAAATATTGGACAATTTTTTAAGGCTTTAAAAAAATGAAGGCTATTTTAACAAAACTTTTTTCGGGCAAAACGCTAAGTTTTGACGAGGCAAAAAACGTAATGCTTGGCGTTTCCACCCACGGCTACAATAACGCGCAGCTGGCTGCGTTTATGTCGGTTTTCCTTATGCGCGCCATTGCCCCGCAAGAGCTTTCGGGCTTTTCGGCGGCAATACGCGAAACGCAAACCAAGCTTAACATAAACGCCGACAACGCGGTAGACATTGTAGGCACGGGCGGCGACGGCAAAGACACTTTCAATATCTCTACTTTGTCGTGCTTCGTTTTGGCGGGGGCGTCGTATAAGGTTGTAAAGCACGGCAACTACGGCGCAAGCTCGGCAAGCGGGGCTTCGAACGCGCTGGAAAACTGCGGGGCAAAATTCACAAACAACCCCGACATTCTGCAACGCTCTTTAGACGAGTCGAATATGCTTTATATGCACGCCCCCCTTTTCAATTCGGCGTTAAAGGTTGTTGCTTCTGCCAGAAAAGAGCTTGGGGTGAGAACATTCTTTAACTTGTTGGGCCCACTGCTAAACCCGCTTAAGCCCAAAAATATGCTGCTTGGCGTATACAGCCTAAAGCTCGTAAGGCTCTATAAATACATACTCGAAAACACGGTAGACAACTACGCCATTGTACATTCGCTAGACGGCTACGACGAAATTTCGCTTACGGGCAAATTCAAAATTGCATCGTCTAAAAACGAGGGCGTTTTTACCCCTGAAGACTTGGGGCTGCCCCGCTGCAAACAAGGCGATTTGGGCTGCCAAAGCAACGCGCAAATTGCAAAGGAAATTTTTATAGACGTTTTAAACTGCAACGCAACGCCACAGCAGGAAAATTGCGTTTTGGCAAATTCGGCGGCCGCAATAGGCATACTCGAAAAAAACAAAAGCTTTGCCGAATGTCTTGAAATTGCGCGCGAAAGCCTGCGCGGCAAAAAGGCGT
>JAXFOH010000001.1:0-3038 GCA_034180465.1 Opitutales bacterium | reverse complement strand
CCTGCGCGACAATTTTGCAAAAAGCTTTCTTGTTCCGATAAGGCTTTCAAGCGAAAGCAGAACAAGAGCTATCGCCAAAAATATCTGAAAGCGATCTATTGCCGTTTGTCTCATTTTAGATTCCAATTCACTTTTGGGAATTTCCTTTAGGTGCGATACCGCCTTTTCTATTCCGTTGTCGGTAAGCGAAGCGTAAAAACCGTTTGTTGCCTGCGCAATTTGCATAAGCGTTTTTTCGTCCAATCTGCTTTTTACAATATTGCCTTGCTCGTCTCTTATATAATCGCTTTTGCCGCGTTCGTCGGTTATAGAAATTGGGCTTAAGTCGTTTAGCCCAACGCCTATTGTGTAGATAACTACTCCCTTTTTAGCCAAACGTTTTGCGGTTGCCAAAGCATTTTCTTCAAGCTCTTCGCCGTCGCTTAACAAAATTATACTTTTGTAGTTCGAGCTTTCCTTAAAGGCTGCTTCGGCTTCTTCTATTGCCGCCGAAATATTTGTGCCGCCTCTTTGAATTATGCCTATTTTAAGCTCGTCTAGGGACATTTTAAAGGCGTCGTAGTCGAGAGTCAGAGGGCACTGCAAAAAGGCCTGCCCGCTAAAGGCAACAAGCCCAATTCTGTCGCCGCCAAGCTTTGCAACGGCGTCTTCTATGGCCAATTTTGCACGCTGCAGTCTGTCGGGCTTAATGTCGTCGGCAAGCATGCTTTTAGAGCAGTCTACGGCAAAAACAACGTCTATACCCTTTGTTTTTGTTTCCTGCCACTTATAGCCCCATTGCGGGCGCGCCAATGCAATAAAAACGAATGCTATCGAAAGCAGTATCAGCGCATATTTAAGTTTTTGCGCGGCGCTGCTATAGTTGTAGCAAAGAGTTTTTAAAAGGTTTTTTGCGGCAAAAGTTTGCAGCGCAATTTTGCGCCGTCTTTGGCTTTCCGCAAAAAGGGCAAAAAAGGCGACAAGGGCAAACACCCCCGCATAAAGCCAAACATAATCGCGGAAAATCATGGTATCCTCCTATATTTTGTGTTGGCAAGAATTTGCTCTAAGGCCAAAACAGCAAGAGCTGCTGCGGCAAATATATAGAACAATTCCGTGTACGAAGTAAACTGCCTTAGCTTTACGCTTGTTTTTTCAAACTTGTCTATGTTCGAATAAATTTCGTTTAGCTCGCGCAAATTTTCTGCATGGTAAAATTTGCCTCGGGTAATTTCGGCAATCTTTTTAAGTTCGCTGTCGTCTGCATAGCTTTGCACGTTGCCGGCAAACATCGGGCGGCCACGCCTGTCCCTTATCAATGCGCCGTTGTCGTCCACCTGCGCAAAGGGAATTATGCCCGACTTGCCCGCCATTATCGTATATATTTTTATGTCTAAACTGGCGGCGGCTTCGGCGGCGGCCAAGGGCGAAATTTTGCCCGAATTGTTTTCGCCATCGGTAAGCAAAATTATAACTTTCGATTTCGAATTTTTCAGCTCTTTAAGCTTGTTGGCCCCGTTTGCAATCGCCATTCCTATGGCGGTTCTAGAGCCGTCTACAATGCCCAGCTGCACTCTTTCCAAATTCTGGGTAAGCCAATCGTGCGAAAGCGTAATAGGCGAAAGCAAAAAGGTATTTGCCCCGAAAACATATACGCCTATTCTATCGTTCGGGCGCTTTTTTACAAAGTTTGCAACAACCTCTTTTACGGCGTCTAGCCTTGTTATGGGGTTTGCGTAATCTTTAGTAAAATCCAGCGCCGCCATAGAGCCCGAAACGTCTAAAGCCAACACAATATCTATGCCGCTTTCCTCTCTTTCGCTATAGCCGCTGCCAAGCCTTGGGCGGGCAATTGCCACAATTAAAAGAGCCAAGCATAGCAGCCTTAAAAAGAAAAGCCATTTGCCAGGGCTGCCCCTGCTTTTTTTCGCCGCGGTTTTTGCAATGGCTACGCTCGAAAACAAAACCGAAGCCCTGCCTGCGCGCGCACCCCTAAGCAAAGCCAATATAGGCAATGCCAGCAAAAGCCATAAAAGTTGCGGACTTTCAAATTCGAATGTCATTTTTTTGAATCTTCGTTTTTGTCGCTATCCTCTTTTTTATCGGGAATATTCGACATTTCTACAAACTCGTTTGCCGATGTTAAAACTTCGCTTTTTTCCGAATTAGAAAAAGTGCCTTTTGCAAATTTTGCCATATCGAATGCCTGCAGCAGTTGCGCCAATTTATCCCTTACTTTTGGCGAAATCTTTTCTGAAGCCGAAGCTATTTTTAAAAACTCCTGCGTTGTGCGTTCGGGGGCTGGCAGATTATATTGAGCCTCTATAAACTCCCTTACAATTGCGCTAAGTTCGTTTGCAAAGGGTTCGTCTTCAAGTTCGGTTTCACCCAATTTGCCCAATTTTTGCATAGCCCTTTGATAGGGCGTTGGCTGTTTTGGTTTGGGTCTTAAATAAAAACCTGCAACAAAAGCCGCAACAGCAACAACAGCGCCTATCGCAAACCATTGCCAGTTTGCCTGCCAAAAAGTAAGCCCTATTTTGCCGAAACTTTCATCTATTTCGGGGAATACCGAAGCCGCTGCAAAAACAAAAATCATCTTTTGCTCTTTCTTGTTTCGAAAAACTTTTTAAGTTTAAAAATATAGTCGTCGGTTGTGTCTACTTCAAGCAGGTCTATGCCGACTTTTGCAAGCTGCTTTTCAAACTGCGATTTTCTTATGAAATTGTAGTCCGAATACGCCTTTCTTACCTTCGCGCTAGAGGTGTCTATCTGCACGCACTCGCCGCTTTCGGCGTCTTCCAAAAACAGAGTGCCGACATTGGGCAGCTCGAACTCGCGCGGGTCGCTAACGCTTGCGCAAATAAGGTCGTGCCTGCGGTTTGCAAGGCTTAATGCCCTGACAACCTCGCCGTTGTCGTCGGTTGGCAACATTCCGTTTTTGCCCTGCAAAAAGTCGCTTACAACAACCATAATTGCCCTGCGTTTTACTACGCGGTTTGCTTCGTCTATGCAGGCGGCAATATCGGTTTTTGCGCTTTTCGGCTCGTAAAAAAGAA
>JAXFOH010000112.1:0-7044 GCA_034180465.1 Opitutales bacterium | reverse complement strand
GCAATGCGCCTTTGCCCGACGGCAAAAAAAGCGGCGAATTAAAAGAGCTTTCGCCCGCCGATTTAGGCGACTTGATGCTTTAATTTGCCGAATTTGCGGAGGATTTTTTACCTCAGCCTTTTTGCCGCTTTGAAAAATAGTGTTGAAAAAATAAAATAAATATATTGGATATTAGCGCAATATGGCAGTTCCAGTATCTCAAGTTTTAACAGTAGCAAAATACGCAATATCAAACGCTATTAAGGGCAAAAAAAAGTACCCCTTGGTAATGATGATAGAGCCGCTTTTCCAGTGCAATTTAAAATGCTCGGGCTGCGGCAAAATACAATACGGGGTAGACGTTCTTAAAAAGAGAATGACCCCCGAAGAAGCTTGGGCTGCGGTAGAAGAATGCGGTGCGCCCATGGTTAGCATTGCGGGCGGCGAGCCCCTTTTGCACGACGAAATGCCCCGTATGGTAGACGGCTTTATAAAGCGCGGCAAATATGTTTATTTGTGCACAAACGCGCAAATTTTGCTCCGCAAAATAGATTTATATAGACCCAGCAAATACCTTTCGTTTAGCGTTCACCTAGACGGCACAAAGGAAATGCACGACGGCAACGTAAACAAACCCGGTGCCTACGACATAGCAGTTGAAGGCATAAAGGAAGCCTTAAAGCGCGGTTTTAGGGTTACAACTAACACTACTATTTTCAACAACGCAAACCCCAACGACGTTCGCCGCTTTTTCGACGATATGACCGACTTGGGCGTTGAAGGTATGATGATTTCTCCCGGGTTCCCCTACGAAAAGGCTCCAAACCAAGACCAGTTTTTGGAAAGAAACAAAACAATTAAGCTCTTTAACGAAATTTTGTCGAAGCCCTCGAAGAAATGGGTGTTCAACCATTCTCCCAGCTTTTTGCAATTCTTGAAGGGCAAACAGGTTTACGACTGCACTCCGTGGGGCAACCCGTGCTACTCTATATTTGGTTGGCAAAAACCCTGCTACCTTATAAACGACGGCTATTGCAAAACATATAAGGAATTGATGGACGCCATAGAAGGGTATTCTTTGGGCGTAAACGGCACCCAAAAGGAATGCAAAGATTGTATGTTGCACTGCGGCTACGAGCCCAGCGCGGTGTGCGACACCTTTGGCAGCTTTGGCGGCTTGATTAGGGCGGCTAAAAACTTTTTCGCTTTCAGAAAAGGCGAATAGCACAAAAACGCTATGATAGCTCCGAGCCAATCGGAAAGAATGGATTTGCCCACTACGAGCGAATCCATTTTTTGCAAAGGCGGCCTGCTGGAAAAGGAGGCTTTTATGTGTCACCGCAGCCAGCAGGAGAATATGGCGTATTTTTGCGCCCAAAGCTTTGAAAGCGATTCGCCCCTTTTGTTCGAGGCGGGCACGGGCGTGGGTAAAACGCTTGCGTATTTGATAAACGCCGTAATTTTTGCAAAAAAGCACGGCCGCAAGCTTTATGTTTCTACCCACACAATGGCGTTGCAAGAGCAGATTGTAAAAAAAGACCTGCCATTTATAGAAAAGTTTTTTGCCCAAACCCCCGAGTTGGCGGAATACGCCGACTTTAAGTACACCGTGCTTTACGGTAGGCGCAACTATTTGTGCTCTACGCGTCTAAAAAAGGCATTGGCAGAAAAGGGCGACTTGTTTATGCAAAGCGAAATATCCGAGCTAGAGCGCATTGCAAGCTGGGCATTGAAAACCAAAACGGGCTTAAGAGACGAGCTTGTTCCCCCGCCCGACGAGGAGGTATGGAGCTGGGTTAATGCCGAAAGCGGTTTGTGTACGCCAAACAAGTGCTGCGACTGTTTCTATCAAAACGCAAAAAAGCTGTTCGACAAAGCCGATGTTGTTATTCTAAACCACAGCCTTGTGTTTTCGATTATGGCGTCGGCGCAATCGGCCGACAATTCCACAAAGGGCATACTTACTGCCGACGATTTTTTTGTTTTCGACGAAGCCCATTTGGTTGCAAAGGTTGCCGAGGAAATTTTCGGAATGGAACTTAGCGACTACGGCATTTTGCGCGAACTTAAAAGAATCTACAACCCGCGCACCAAAAAAGGACTGCTTAAAAAAATAAAGTATGCAACGCAATACGATATAGACTCGGTTTTGCAGTGCATTTCGACTGTGTCGGAATTTTTTGCGCAGGCTTCTGCAATGTATCTTACGGGCAAAGACATTGCAAGGCTTGCCGCCGAAGAGTGGCTAAATTCGAATATTTGCGAAGATTTAAAATCGCTAAAACAAAGGCTCGACGCATTGGCATCGAAAGCTACAAGCGAGTCGCAAAAAGCCGACATAGACGACTGCGCAAAAAGGATATTTTCTATAGCATTGTCGCTAGAAGACGCCCTTTATTTAAGCACGCCAAAACAGGTTTATTGGCTTGAAACTTCGGGCAAGAACAAAGACTACACAAAAATTTGTTCGGCACCCCTTAGCGTGGCTGGCATATTAAGGCAAAGGCTTTTTGCAAAGGGAACAAGCGTTGTAATGACATCGGCAACGCTTTCGCTTAACGGGCAAGACTTAAACGACTTTGCCGATTCTGTCGGCGGCGAAATTGCCCAGCAAGGCATGGAAAAGTCGCCCTTCAACTACCAAAAAAATTGCAGGCTTTTGTTGTGCAGAGACGCCCCGAATATGGGCGACGACAAAAAAATGAATGCCGAATTTTTGGCGGACAGCATTGGGCGGTTAATTTCGGCAAACAAATACGGCGGTACGCTTGTTTTATTTACAAGCTATTACGAGCTTAACAAAACGCTTAAAATTTTAAGGGAAAAATTCCCGAAAAGGGCAATGTTTGCGCAGGGCGAAATGTCTCCTAAAGAGGCATTGCAAAACTTTAAAAATTCGGCAAACGCCGTGTTGCTCGGCACCGACGCCTTTTGGACGGGCGTAGACATTGCAGGCAATGCCCTTAATTTGCTTGTAATAACAAAGCTGCCCTTTGTTAACCCCGACCATCCTCTGGCTGCCGCAAAATGCGAAATGCTTGAAAGCCTGGGCGAAAACCCCTTTCAAAAACTTTCGCTGCCCGAGGCCGTAATGAAATTTAGGCAGGGCTTTGGCAGGCTAATACGCTCGGAAAGCGACAAGGGCGTTGCCGTTGTTTTAGATTCCAGAATTTTAAACAAGCCATACGGCAAAAACTTTTTATCGGCAATAGCCCCAAAAGATTGGGACGAGTTTAATTCGAAAACTCTTGACGCGAAAATAAAAGACGCATTTTTGCAATTAGATTTTGACAAAACCCCAACGCAATAAAGAATATACGCTACTATGGATAAACTGGAAGAAATCTTTAAGGAACAATACGAACTTAACAAGCGCATAGGCATAGACACTGCAAATATGAGCGACGAAGAGCGCGTTAAGTGGGTTTTAAACTATAGCCGCGCCCTGCAGCAGGAATGCGCCGAACTTATAGATTCGGTTCCGTGGAAATGGTGGGCGAAATACCAGAAATTCGACGCGCAAAACGCCAGAGTTGAAGCCGTAGACATTCTACACTTTTTGGTGTCTATTGCCCAGGTTTTGGGTATGTCGGCGCAGGACTTTTTTGACGCGTATACGAAGAAAAACTCGATAAACCACAAAAGACAGGACAGCGGTTATAAAACTAAAGACGCTTCTGATTGCCGCAGCATATAAGCTTTATCGCAACAATTCTGTGGTCGCTTGCGCCCTTTGTGTCGTATACAAGGGCGCATTTTTGTGCGCAGGGCTTGGCGGCTTCGCTTAAAAGGAAGAAGTCGAACATAGCGCGCTTTTTGCCTTGCTTCCAGATTAAAGTATAGCCTTCGCCGTCTTTATCGGCTTGCGGCAAAACAGAGAGGCGGGCGGTGTTTTTAAATTCGTCTATGCATGTGTCGTTCGGTTCGCTATTAAAGTCGCCGCAAACAATCAGCTTTTGCCCCGAAAACGCGGCAAGTTTTTTGGCTATCTGTGCGGCCTGTGCCTTCCTGAAAATTTTGTAGTGCTTGTCGGTATTTTTGCTGTTGCGCCTGCTTTTTAGGTGTAGGGTAAACAAATAAAAATTGCCCACTTTTACTCCCAGCAACCCCCGTGGGCATTTTTGCGCTTTGCCCATATAGGCAAACTGCAGGTTATCGAATTTAAAGACTTTTCCGAACGGCACTTTCGAAACTACCGCCAAGCAACGCGCGGTGTCGCTTGTTTGCAGTATTTCGCAAAAAGGATAGTTTAATCCTGCACTTTTTAGCCTCTCCAAAAATTCGCCGAAATTTTCCGCGCCGATTTCCTGTATAAATAAAATGTCGGGGTTTATTTGGGATATAATTTCAACAATGCGGCGTTTTTCGCTTTCGGCTTTCGGGTATTTTGGGGAGAATTTGCCGTCTATAATCCTTGAAGCCGAAGAGTAGTTTTCAAAATTCCAGCTGGCTACTTTTATTTCGCTTGGCTCATTTTGTGCGGCAAAATTTTGGCGGCGCGCCTCGTTTTTGTTCCCCAAATTTACCGCGCAAAAAAACAGGGCGGCAGATAACGCCGCCCATAAAATAAATAGAATTGCAAACTTTGTGCCTGCCATACAAAATTATTGGCGGTTGCAAATGGCGATTTTTTCGACGTATTTTGCCAATATGTCGAATTCGAGATTTACAATGTCGCCTGCCTTTTTTTGCGAAAGGTTTGTAGCCTGCAGGGTGTGCGGAATAATCCAAACTGCAAGGCTGTTGTTTTCAACCTCGGCTATTGTAAGCGAAATTCCGTCTATTGTAACAGAGCCTTTGTAGACCGCCCATTTGCCGAAGCCTTCGGGGAAGGAAACCTTTAAATAGTAGTTTTTGCCCCTTTGTTCAAAAACTTCCATCTTTCCGCGCGTGTCTATATGACCGCTTACAAAATGTCCGCCCAAGCGCGCGTTTGCAGCCAAGGGGCGTTCTACGTTAACTAAGTCGCCTTTTTTTACGAACTCGAAAGACGTAAGCCTTAGGCTTTCCTGCAAAAGCTCGAAATCGGCAATGTTGCCGGTTTTGGAGACAACTGTAAGACAGCAGCCGTTGCACGCCAAAGAGTCGCCTATCTTTAAGTCTTCGGCAACGTCTTTGGGGATTTCCAAACGCAGCAAATAGGCATTTTTTTGTTCGCTAAATTCTGCAACTTTTGCAGTGCCTTCCACTAAACCCGTAAACATACTAGCACTTCTTTAAAGCTTGTTCAAAGTCGGCGATTATATCGGCTGGGTTTTCTATGCCAACCGAAACCCTAATAAGTTCGGGCAAAATACCAGTTTTTGACTTTTCCTCGTCGCTAAGCTGCCTGTGCGTAGTGCTTGCGGGGTGCAGCACGCAGGTTCTTGCGTCTGCAACGTGTATAACTTGGGCCGCCAATTTAAGCGAGTCCATAAACTTAACGGCCTTCTTTAAGCCGCCCTTTATGCCGAAAGTGAAAACGCCGCTGCATTGACCGTTTAGGTACTTTTTTGCCCTCGCGTTATACGGCGAGCTTTTCAGCCCCGGGTAGTTTATCCACGCAACCTTTTTGTGCTTTTCCAAAAAGCCTGCCAAAGCCAATGCGTTAGACGAATGCTTTGCCATTCTAAGGGGCAAAGTTTCCAAATTCATATTGGTAAGCCACGCATTCATGGGCGATATAACAGCCCCCGTGTCTCTTAAAACGTGGGTGCGCGCCTTTGTTAAGAAGGCGAATTTGCCGAATGCCTTTGTATATACCAAGCCGTGGTACGATTCGTCGGGTTCGCTTAGCCCCTTAAACTTGCCGTTGGCAAAGTTGTAGTCGCCCTTGTCTACAATAATGCCGCCCGTGCTGCATGCGTGCCCGTCGGAATATTTTGTAAGGCTGTGCAGCACAATGTTCGCCCCGAATTCAAAGGGTCTGCACAAGGCGGGTGTGGGGAAGGTGTTGTCTATAGCCAGGGGCAAATCTACTTTTTTTGCAATGCGCGCAAATTTTTCTATATCCAAAACCTTAACGCTGGGGTTCGATAATGTTTCGCCGAATATCAGCTTCGTGTTTGGGCGTATTGCCTTTAAGATTTCTTTTTCAGGGGCTTCCTGGTCTACAAACGTAACTTCTATGCCGAGCTTTTTCATTGTATGCCCCAAAAGGTTGAATGTGCCGCCGTATATGGTGCCTGCGCTTACAATGTGGTCGCCGGCTTCGCAAAGGTTCATTACCAAGGCAGTAGACGCCGCCTGCCCGCTGGAAAACGCAATCGCGCCAATTCCGCCTTCGAGGGCCGCCATTTTCTTTTCGAGAATTTCGGTTGTTGGGTTGCTAAGACGCGTGTAAAAGTGCCCCGCTACTTTTAGGTCGAACAAATCGGCTAGGCTTTGTGCCGAGTCGTATTTAAATGTTGTGCTCATCGCAATGGGCGCAACTCTCGGTTCGCCGTTTTTTGGTTCGTAGCCTGCCTGAACGGCTATTGTGTCGAGTTTGTATTCTTTCTTTTTCATTACTTGTTCAACTCCTTTAATTCGTTAATTAAATCAATAAAATCTTGCGGTTCTTTTGCCTGAAGCTCTAAATGCTTGCCCTCTATTACAGGGTGGTCGAAAGATATTTTTTTTGCGTGCAGCATAACTCTTTTCGGGGGCGCAAGCTCCTTAAATTTGTTTTTTTGAAAAGAGTAGGTATAGTCGCCCATAATTGGGTAGCCCATGTCTGTCATATGCACTCTTATTTGGTGGGTGCGCCCCGTGTGTATGCGGCAGCGCACAAGGGCGGCCATATTGCCGAAGGTCTGTTCTACAACCCAGTCGGTGTGTGCGTCTCTTCCCGACTCCAAATCGCAAACGCACATTTTTGTTTTAAATGTAGGGTGCCTGCCAATGGGCTTTTTTATTGTTCCGCTGCGCACTGTTGGCACGCCCGAAATTATCGCCAAATATTCCTTTTTTACCTGCCTGTTCGAAAACATTTCAACAAGTCTAAAATACGCTTCGTCGGTTTTAGCCAAAATCATAATGCCAGAAGTTTCCTTGTCGAGCCTGTGTACAATTCCCGGTCGCATTGCGCCGCCTGCATAGCTTAGG
>JAXFOH010000093.1:0-10950 GCA_034180465.1 Opitutales bacterium | reverse complement strand
GTTTGGCTTTGTTCGATGGCACTAGCGGCTACAATTTTAAGTCGTGGTACGAAATAAACCCCTCGTGCTGGGACGTAACCGAAAACTTCGATTTTAACGAGGCTTTCGGCGTAGACAAAGAGCGCTATACGTCTTTGGGCGTGGAATATAGGTCGGCAACAATCTATAAGGGCAAAAAGGCTTCGTGCAACGCCTTGGCCGCAGTTTTTGAAGACCGCGGCCCCCTGTTTGCAGGCGAAGGCTACAATGTTATAACCGGCGTTTTGCCCGATAACCAACACTACACAAAAAGCCTTTGCGTTTTAAGCGGCTGGGTATACAATATTTCAAAGTATGTAGATTTCGACATAGGTGGCACGCTATATTTTACCGAAGATGCCATTAACGCCGATTCTCGCATAGCAATAGACGGCGGCGAAAGATTTTCGGGAGACATATATGTGGGCTTTATAGGCAACCATTTTTTAAGCCCCTTTATTTACGGATTCTACAATTTTAGCTTTTACCAATATGGCGTTATGGCGGGCTTTGCCCCCTCTTATAATTTAGAAAAGCTTACCGCCATAAAAAATCTTTCTTTAGACATAAAAGTATACGCCTCGTACGCGAAAGCCGAAAGGTTTTCCGCCGAAAGCACGGTTGGCGGCAAGTATTGGGAAAATTCGTACGGCTACATTCAAGCCTACGGCGGACTAAGCTGGGTTTTAAACCAGCACATAAAATTTAGCGGCGGCGTAGGCTACGCCGTTAATAACGACGGGCAAGGCTGCCGCGGCCCATTGGGCGAAGACTTTGGCCCAGATATGAACGTATACGGCACCTTCTCGATTTCATACATTTTTTAAAATATCGAAAGAATAACAAAATGGATAGCGAATTAGCAAAGATTAGACACAGCGCCTCGCACATCTTGGCGACGGCGGTTTTAAGACTGTTCCCCGAAGCAAAGTTGGACATCGGGCCCGCAACCGAAACCGGCTTTTACTACGACTTTGATTTGGACCATAAATTCACGGCCGAAGATTTGGAAAAAATTGAAGCCGAAATGAAAAGGATTGTAAACGAAAACCAGCACTTCGAAAAATTTACCCTTTCGAGAGCAGACGCCGAAAAGAAAATAAAGGAATTGGGACAAGCTGAATACAAGCTAGGCCGCCTGGCCGACATTCCCGAAGGCGAAGAAATTTCGTTCTACAAAAACGGAGATTTTTGCGACTTGTGCTGCGGCGAACACGTTAAGTATTCAAAGCAGGTAAAGGCGTTTAAACTTTTGTCGGTTGCGGGCGCATACCACCGGGGCGACGAAAACAACAAACAGCTTCAGCGCATATATGGAACTGCATTTGCATCTAAAGACGAGCTTGAAAAATACCTAACACAGCTTGAAGAAGCCAAGATGCGCGACCACCGCAAACTCGGCAAGGAAATGAATCTTTTCCTTATAGACGACAAGGTTGGCCAAGGCCTTATTTTGTGGAAGCCAAAAGGCGCAACGATTAGACAGTCGTTGCAAAACTTCATTTTGGAGCTTTTGAACAAACAGGGCTACCAGCAGGTGTTTACGCCCGTAATCGGCAAATTGGGGCTGTTCCGCACAAGCGGGCACTTCCCCTACTACAAAGACTCGCAGTTTGTACCGATTATCGAAAGAGACGACCTGCGCGAAATGGCGGCAAAGCACGAAGACATTGCCAACTACGAAACGAAGCTTGAATCTGGCGAAGTAGACGGCTATTTGCTTAAGCCTATGAGCTGTCCGTTCCACGTTCAAATCTATAAGAGCGACCCTCACTCGTACAGAGACTTGCCCGTGCGCCTTGCCGAATTCGGCAATGTTTACCGCTGGGAGCAGTCGGGCGAGCTTAACGGCATGACTCGCGTTCGCGGCTTTACCCAAGACGACGCGCACATTTTCTGCACACCCGAACAGCTCGACGCCGAAATTCAGGGCTGCTTGGATTTGGTAAAAACGGTATTCGCAACAATAGGCATGAAAGAATACCGCGTAAGAATTTCATTGAGAGACCCGAAAAGCGACAAGTATGTAGGCTCGGACGAAAACTGGAACAAGAGCGAAAACGCAATACGCCAAGCAGCGAAATCTTTGGGCGTTCCATTCTCGGAGGAATTGGGCGAAGCTGCATTCTACGGGCCGAAAATCGACTTTGTTGTAAAAGACGTAATAGGCAGAGAATGGCAGCTTGGAACCGTTCAGGTAGACTATAACCTGCCGGAGCGTTTTGATATCAACTACATTGGCTCCGACAACAAGCCCCACCGCCCGATTATGATTCACCGCGCGCCCTTTGGATCGCTCGAAAGATTTACGGGCGTGCTTATAGAGCACTTCGGCGGCAAGTTCCCCACCTGGTTGGCTCCCGACCAAGTTCGCATTTTAACCCTTAACGACGAAGTTATTCCCTTTGCCGACAAGGTGTTTGCAGCGTTGAAAGACGCTGGCGTTCGCGTTTCGATAGACGTTTCGGGCGACAAGCTTGGCGGGAAAATACGCAGGGCCGAAACTGAAAAAGTTTCGCATATGTTTGTTATAGGCAAAAAGGAGGCCGAGGCCGAACTTGTATCGGTTCGCTCGCGCCTGCACAAAAGTTTCGACGGCCAGCACAACTACAAAGACGCCGTAGAAATGATTGTAAACGACATCAAACAAAGAACCCTTCCCGATTCGTTCTAATAAATTCAAAAAAGGAATTATATGAACTTTAATATGCCAAAAGAAGCTCTTATGAGCGTAGACAACCTGCCCTTCAAAAAAGTGTCGAAAGGAAAAGTAAGAGAAAACTTCGACTTGGGCGACGAGCTGTTGATAGTTGCTACCGACAGAATTTCGGCGTTCGACTTCATTATGCCCAACGGCGTTCCGGGCAAGGGCGTTTTGCTTACGCAAATTTCGCTTTGGTGGTTTGAGCAAACAAAGTCGATAATGCAAAACCACTTGGTGGAAAACCACAACCAAAGGGTTAAAGAGCTTTTAAAAGACTATCCCGAACTTATAGACAGGTCTATGATAGTTAAAAAGCTTAACCCCATGCCAATCGAAGCCATTGCAAGGGGATATTTGGCGGGAAGCGGCTGGAAGGAATATAAAACAACTGGCAAACTTTTTGAATTTGCACTACCTGCAAATATGCAGGAAAGCCAAAAACTGCCCGAAGTTTTGTTTACCCCCACAACCAAGGCGCAGGAAGGCCATGATTTGCCAATTACAAACGCAGAATGCGCAAAGCTTTTGGGACAAGACCTGTTTAACAACATTAAAGAATCTTGCATAAAGCTTTATAAATTCGGACACGAACAGGCGGCGAAGTGCGGCATAATTTTAGCCGATACTAAATTCGAGTTCGGCACCGACAAAGACGGCAAGCTATTCCTTATAGACGAAGTTTTAACGCCCGACTCTTCCAGATATTGGCCGGCCGACAAATACGAAATCGGCAGAGCGCAAGCTTCGTACGACAAGCAGTATGTTCGCGACTACCTGGAAAAAGATTTAAAGTGGAACAAACAACCGCCTGTTCCCGCTCTGCCCGAAAACGTAATAGAAAACACGATAAAGTGCTATTCGAGCGCGTTGGAAAAGCTGATGAAATAAGCTTTTTAATTTACATTTTAGCCCGCAAAAATTTTGCGGGCCTTTTTTATTTTTTTGCAAACGCAAATTTTCAATCTAAAAATTTTGTTGACCGAAATGCCCCTTGTACAAAAATCCCGTTTTGCTATGCAAAGAATTGCACTTATTATAATTGCCGCCATACTCCTAAACGCCTGCGCCGAAAGCGAAGAATTTTTGCAGCCTTCGCAAAATAAAAGCTGGATATACGACAATTCGTCCATATACGAAAAAGACAACGCCCAAGCACAAAAAAACGAAGACTCGGCAAGCGAATTTTTCGATAAACTGCAGTTTTGGCTTGGCGACTAACCCGGAAATTTTGCCGCAAAAATTTTACCAAAAAGGCGACAAAACGCCCCTATTTTTTTATAAGATTGTAGAAAATGTCCACATCTTCCACAATGCGCTTGCATACATATTCGTTTGACGGCGTTTCGCTAATATAGCTTGTTCTGCCAAATATGGCAAGAAGCGTTGCCCCCACAAAACTTTCGGAAATATTCTTTATTTCGCCGCGCAAAACAGCGTTGTGTATTACCATTCTGGCACTTGCAAAGCCCGCAAAAAGCAGCTGCTTAAAATTTTCGTCGGCCTGCATATAGGCGGAATACAACGTGTTATATTTTAAAATTTCAACCGGCGAGCCGTCTATATCAACAATCTTCGACAGCGCGAACTTTGCGTAGTCTAAATACTGGCTAAGCGACATATTTTCGTAGTCTAGCTTTTCAAGGTAGCGTGTGTAGAAATATTTCGTACAAGCCTGTAAAAACAAGTCAGCCTTGGAGGAAAAATAGCGATACATCAAGCCTCTGGAAATTCCCAAAGCCTGTTGTATATCGCTAACCAAAACCCTGTCGTAGCCTTTTTCTAAAAGCAGCAAAAAGGTGGTTTTTAAAATCTTTTCCTTTGTAGTTGCAGACATTATCTGCTTAAAATCGCATATTTTACCGGGCTTTTCAAGCCGTATATTGCAATTTTTGCTTTTTTACTAAACGGGCAATTTTTGCCCTTGATTTTAATTGCCTCGAATAAAAATGAATTTTTGTTCATTTTATACCTTGACAAAAATGAACAAACGTTCATTTTAATTGTCGTAGTTGTTTTTTTGAAATCCCGATTTTAATTTCAAAAAGTCTTATGGTTAGAAAAAAACCTCCGCTTTACTATTATGGGCGGGGGTTTATTTTTTGTCATTATAAATGCAATAATTTGATTATGCGCAAGTTGCATTTATATTTGGCAGTTTTGCCATGCCGCAAAATAAGGTTTTGCCAAAACTTTTTGCGTTTTTGTTTAACGGCACCCTTGCCCAGCAAACTGTGGCGATTTTTACCGTATGCGCTTGGAGATTTTCTACGTTTGCGCGACAAACATATGCAATAAAATACTTGCGATTTTCCTCAATATTTGAGACTGTATCGGCTTTGATATGGAAGACAAAATCAACGCAATTATTGCCGAACTTGAAAACGGTTTAAAAAATGCCTCAAGCGCGGCGCAAATTTCACAAATATCGGCTGCAATAACAGGGCCAAAAGGCTCGCTTACAGCCCTTATGAAGTTAATACCCACCTTGGACAAAAGCGAAAGACCGCTTGCGGGCAAACTTATAAACAAAGCAAAAGTTGCAGCCGAAAGCGCAATTTCGGCAGCCTATGCCAAAGCCGAAAGCCTGCAAATGGCAAAAAGTTTGGGTGCAGAGCGCGATGTTTCGCTGCCTACGCCCGACTTTAAAATGGGAACCATACACCCCCTTACGCAAACTGTAAGGCGCATTTGCGACATATTCAAAAAAATAGGCTTTTCAGTGGCACAAGCCTGCGAAATAGACACCGAATGGTTCTGTTTTGACGCGCTTAACACCCCGTCCGACCACCCCGCAAGAGACGCGCAAGATACCTTGTTTATGCCCAAAGACACAAAGTTTTTAAACGTAAACAAGCACGCAAACGAAATGTATTTGCTGCGCAGCCACACTTCTACCGTGCAAATCAGAACAATGCTTAAAGAGGGTGCCCCCGTAAGGATTGTAGCCCCAGGCCGCGCTTTCCGTAGAGATACGGTAGACGCAACCCACTCGGCAAACTTCCATCAAATAGAGTGCTTGTATATCGACAAAGACGTGCGTTTAACCGACTTAAAAGCCGTGCTAGACTATATGTTTAAAGAGCTTTTCGGCGACAAGGCAAAAACAAGGCTGCGCCCAAGCTTTTTCCCCTTCACGGAACCCAGCTTTGAAGTAGACTTTATGAGTCCGGATATGGGCAAGCTTAGCAATAAGTGGATAGAAATTATGGGCTGCGGAATGGTAGACCCTAACGTTCTTAAAAACGTGGGCATAGACCCCGAAGTTTACAGCGGCTACGCATTCGGCTTGGGAGTCGAACGCGTTGCAATGCTTACGCACTCGATAGACGACATTCGCCACTTCTATGCGAACGATCTTCGCTTCCTAAAACAATTTCCACGCAAATAAGGCAATGAATATAAGTTTAAAATGGTTGAACGACTACATTGATTTAAGCGGCGTAAAACCCGAAGAAATCGAAAACGCGCTTCCCATGTTGGGGCTTGAAATCGAAAGCGTAAAAACGCTCGGTTTAAAGCAGCTAGACAACGTTGTTGTAGGCGAAATTTTAAGCCGCGACCCGCATCCAAATGCCGACAAGCTGGGGGTTTGCAAAGTTTTGGTAGACCCGAATAAAGACCCAATTCAGATTGTCTGTGGAGCGCACAACTATGTTGTGGGCGACAGGGTTCCCGTTGCATTGATAGGGGCTAAACTCCCCTGCGAAGACGGTTCGGTTTTCGAAATTAAGGCATCTAAACTCAGGGGCATAGACTCTTTTGGCATGATGTGCTCGGCAAGGGAATTGGGCTTGGGGCAAGACCATAGCGGCCTGCTAATTCTTACAATGCGCCCCGAAGTGGGAACACCCATAAACGATGTGTTTAAAGATTCCGACACGATGTACGAAATAGAGCTTACTGCCAACAGGGGCGACTGCCTAAGCCACATTGGCGTGGCACGCGAGTTGGCTGCAAAGTTCAACTTAAAGATTAAAACCCCGCAATTAAAAGCGGTTGAATATTCCGACAAGCCACAAAGCGAGCTTTTAAAAAGCATAGAGCTTAAAACCGAAAACTGCCCGCTATATACTGCGGCGGTTGTAAGAAATGTAAAGATAGCTCCCAGCCCCGACTGGCTTAAAAGGGACTTGGAAGCCGTCGGGCTTCGCCCCATAAACAACGTGGTAGACATTACCAACTTTGTTATGATGGAATACGGACAGCCCTTGCACGCTTTCGACGCCAACGACATTACAACAAAAAGCATTGTTGTAAGAGCGGCCCGAGACGGCGAAAAGATAAAAACTTTAGACGGCAAAGAACACACGCTTTGCGCAAACAACACCCTTATTTGCAACGGCGAAACTCCCGTTGCCCTTGCGGGCGTTATGGGCGGCGAAAATTCGGAAATTAAAGACACCACATGCGATGTAATTTTGGAAAGCGCATACTTTAACCCCGGCAATGTAAGGGCAACCTCGCGCAAGCTTGCAATTAGCACTGATGCGGCCTATCGCTACGCCAGAGATGTGGATCCCAAAGGCGTTTTCGACGCATCGGCCAGGGCTGTAGAGCTTTTAGAGCAAATTGCAGGCGGCAAAAAGGAGGGAGCAACCTACGTTGCAGGCAAGGCCCCGCGCGGCGACCGCACAATAGAAATTTCGCTTGCCTACATTTGCGACAAATTGGGCTTTAAAGTATGCAGTCAAGATGTTGTAAAGGTGTTCGAATCGCTGGGGTTTTCGGTAGAGCAAAACGGCGAAAACTACAAGGTTTTAGTTCCGTCGTTTAGGAGCGAGGTGGACCGCCCCATAGACTTGGTTGAAGAATTTATAAGAATTTTCGGTTCCGACAAAATCCCCGAAACAAGGGTTATGGTTGCAGCTACCCACCGAGACGACGACAAAACATTTGTTTTCGAACGCAAAGTTTCGGACTTTTTGGCAGACTGGGGCTTTAGCGAATGCCAGCACTACACTTTAAGGGATTCTAAACTTACAGCAAAGCTTCATAGCGATTTGAACGTAGAAGCACTTAAGCTAGACAACCCCCTTACAAGCGATCAAGACTGCATTCGCCCCTCGCTTATAGACGGTTTGCTAGACGCGGTTCGCCTAAACTTAGATGCGCAAAATTCCTTTAAGGGATTGTTCGAAGTAGGCAAAGTTTTTAGAACCGAAAAAGACGGCCTAATAGAGCTTATGTCGGTTGCCTTTGTATTCCCCGCAATCGACGAAAGAAGAATGTGGGCAAAGAGGGAAAATCCCGACTTTTTCACCGCCAAGAAACTAGTTTGCGACATATTCTCGATTTTGGGCATAGACAGATTTTCATTCGACGTTAACGAAAGCGAATTCTTCCAAAAAGGCTTTGCAGCCCGCGGAGGCTTTATAGGTCGCGAAGGCTATGCTTTTGAATGCGGCGCGCTTAACTTGGCAATGTTGCGCGAAAACGGCATAAATATTCCCGTATACGCAGGCGAAGTTATTCTTAAAAGCGACGTATGCTCGCGCAAAAAGCACACAGAAAAGTTCAAGAGCTTTAGCTTGTTCCCGCTTTCTACAAGAGACGTTGCAGTTATTGTAGACCAAAGCGCAAAGGCAAGCGACTTGTCGTTTGAAATCTTAAAAATTGCGCAGGCAAAGGCAAAGGGGCTTTGCGATGTCGAAAGCGTTGATATTTTCGATGAATACCAAGGCAAAGGGCTTCCCGAAAACAAGAAAAGCTTGGCGTTTTCGATTGCAATGCGCTCGGCAGAGAAAACACTTAAGACGGAGGAAGTCGCAAAAGTGTTCGACGCCGTTTGCGCCGAATTGGCAAATAAATACCAACTTAGGGCCTAACAAAATATGCTGCAGAAATTGAAAGATATGGCGGCCGACAAAGAGATGGGCTTTTTAGACCATCTCGAGGAAATGCGCTGGGTTATAATAAAAAGCCTTATTGCGCTTTTCGTTTGCTGCATGGGCACTTTCTTTTTCTTTTCGTATGTAAACGATTTTCTGCTCGGCCCCCTGCACTCGGCAGAAGCAATGCTAGGGCAGAAAATCCCAATAAGAATGGCAAACTTTACAAGCCCCATTTTCATCATATTATATATGGTAATACTTTCGGGCTTTGCGCTGGCCATTCCGTTCACGGCTTATTTTGTTGCCTCGTTTATAGCTCCAGCCCTTACAAAATCCGAAAAAAAGGTTTTAATACCGGGCATTTTATCGGCAATTTTGCTGTTCTTTATAGGAGCTGCAATGACATATTATTTAATCTTGCCGCTGGGGCTATACTTTTCAACAAACATTTCCGCCCAATATCTGCAAACCGAAATGTTTGTAGACGCCCAGTCGTATTACGGGCTTGTCTGCATGGCCATTTTGGGCATAGGCCTTTCGTTTGAAGTCCCGCTTTTACAGGTAATACTTATCTATCTGGGCGTGCTTAAGGTGCAAGTTCTAAAAAAATGCCGACACTGGGTTATTGTAATTTTGTTTACAATAGCGGCAATAATAACCCCGCCCGACGTTGTTACACAAATAGTTTTGGCAGTTCCACTTTGGCTTTTGTTCGAGCTTGCATTAATTGTAGGCTCGGCACTGCGCAAAAAGAAAGAAGCTGCCGAATTAAAGGAAGAGCAGCGTGAAAAAGAACAAGAAGAACTCGAACGCCAAGAGGAATTAAGGCAAAAGGAGCTTCGCAAACAAAAGGCGTTAGAAAGCGGCAAACCTATTGAAGACGAAAGCGAAGCCCCCAACAACCCCGCAGAACAAAACAACGAGCAAGAAGGCGAAATTGCCGATGAAAATTCCGATAATACAAACCAGGAGCTGACCGACTACGGCGACGGCGACCGCGGCAACTACAACGACTATTACGGCGACCGCGCATACGATTCGGAAAACTACGACGACTACGCCGAGTCTTACAACTACCGCGGCTACGACGAAGAGTACGACGCCATGCAACAGGATCAGCCCGAAGAGAAATCCGCGCTATTTCCCGATTGGGACTTAAACGAGCCAAACCTATTCCCCGACTTTTCATCTGCAAACGATGCCAATACTTCGAACAATTAGCAAAACGCTGCTAGCCCCGCTTTTTGCGGCAATGCTGCTATGCGCTTGTTCGCCGTCGGCAAAGGTTGTTCGCAACCAATTCGAGCTACCCAAAGATGCACTTATAAGCAATGCAAATGCGGGCAAATACGGCGGCATTTTTGTTTTGCCCATTTTCGGCGAGCCAAAAACTTTTAACCCTCTAACCATAACCGATGCATATTCTGCCTTTGCCGTAGGCTGCACAACAGGCAGGCTTGTAGACTACGATCCCATTGCCGACAAGATTGTGCCAGCCCTTGCAAAATCGTGGCGCGTTTTGCCCGACAACAAAACATATGTATTCAATTTAAGAGAAGGCGTAAAGTTCAGCGATGGTGCCCCCCTTTCGGCAGACGATGTAATTTTTACTCTCGACTGCATTTTTGCCCCCAAGCTCGACAAAAACGGAAATATAGAAAAAGACCCGAAAACGGGCAAGGCACTGCTTAGATACCCTACCCGAAACGCAGGGCAATATACCATAGGCGGCGAATATGTTAAGTACAAAAAGATAGACGACTACACGGTTGAATTTAAAACCAACACGGTTTACGCCCCCTTTATAAACGACATAAGCTATCTTGAAATTCTTCCAAAGCACAAACTGCTTAAAGCCTTTAAAGACGGAACGCTTACCTTAAGCTGGACAAGCCAAACCGCAATAGAAACCCCCGCCGAAATTGTGGGGCTTGGCCCTTTTAAAATATATTCTTACCGCCCAGGCGAAAGGCTTGTTTTAGAGCCAAACCCACACTACTGGAAGGCCGACAAAAAGCATCAACGACTGCCCTACATAGACTTTTTGATATTTAAATTTGTCTCGGACGCAAACACGGCAACGGTGCTGTTTGCAACTGGGCAAAGCGATGCCGCAAATGTTTCGGCAAACGACTATGTCTGGGTAAAAAACTTCGCTAAAACATACAATTTCGACATCTACGAGCGCGGCCCCGATTCGGGCATTCAGTTTTTGTGCTTCAACCAAAATATGCAGGCTGCATTAAAGAAAAATTCCGCGCTAAAAAGCTACAAAGTTAGCTGGTTTTCGAACAAGCTGTTCCGTCAGGCTGTTTTATATGCAATAAACAGGCGCGACCTTATAAACGGCACATTTTTTGGCAGGGCAAAAGAGATAGATTCTGTCATAGGCCAAAC
>JAXFOH010000070.1:0-33188 GCA_034180465.1 Opitutales bacterium | reverse complement strand
CCTATTTGGCGACTCTTTTCCATAAGCTTAATTCGCGAATTGTCCAAAAGCCACTTTTTCTGATACGGCAAAAAAAAGCTCATAGCAGTTTAAGTTTGTCTTCTATTTGGGCAAGGGTTTCGCCGCCTATTTCACCCGAAGGCGTTTTGGCCGCCTCTTCTTTTGCCGTCGCCGAAAGTTTTTGTACAACTCCCGCTACGGCGTTAAGCGCGCTTGGCGTAATTTCTGCAATATCGCCTTCGCAAAAATAGTCGAACAAAGCCTCCAAAATTAAGTCGACTAAAACTTTGCGCTTATCGCATAGCGAGCCCAAAACAATTTCCGAAGCTGTTTTTGCATTTTCGCGAGCCGTGCGTATTTTTTCAAGATACTCGCAAAACGGACTGCCCAACACGCGTTTTTTTGCGCGCTTTTTCGGCTTTTCGGCAAGAGTCTCTTTGGCTGCTGCTTTTATGCTGTCTTTCGCTTTTGGCGACATACTAAAAACCCCTTCTTTCAAGATAATCGTAGGCGGATGCCATTAGCGCGCAACGCTTGTACGACGGCGAAATTTCGTCTTCGCTAATTTTAATGTAGCCTTTCTTTTCAAGGTAGTCTAACTCCCGCAAAAGCTCGGGCTCGCTTATTTGAAAAGATGCAATTTTTAGCCCGCACAAAAGATTTTTTAGCGGCATTTGCACGGGGCTTGCCTCTCTTAGCTGAAGCAAAATTGCCGTGCGCGCAAGAATTTTACTATAGCTCATTTTGCCGCCTTTGCTGCGATTTTTTCCACCCTAACGCCAAGCTCGCCAATGCGCTGGTTTGCAAGCGCACTTTGAGCAACCAAGGCGCTTATGTTTTGCGCGTTTTTGCTTATAAGCTCGCGCGTTTCGCCAAGGCTTTGGGCATATTGCCGCTGCATTAGGCGAATGTCCTCCCTAATTTCGGCGCGCAAAAGCCTAAGCTCGCCTCCCGATTCGGTTATTATGCGCATTAGCTCGTTGCGCATCTTTTCCATATTTGTGTATGTTACATATGTTATTTTCGGGTCTGGCTTTTCGGATTGCATATCCCTAATTTTTAAAGCCAAATAATATGCGCCAAGCAAAGCCGTGGCCGCCGTAAGAGCCAACCCCAAAAGTTCTGAAGATTGCGTTTCCATCTGCCGAATTTAAAGCCTCGCGGCAAACGGATCAAACGTAGGTTTGCTTTGTTTGCAATATTTGAAAGTGCGCAAACCTGGTGCAAAGCCGTGCTATATTGTAGAATAAGGGTCTACATCCAAAACGTCTTCAATTCCTTTGTCGAATGTAAACGAATTTCTTACCCGCATAATTTTTTCGACGGTGCTTCTTACATTAGTGCAAAAATACCACAAATGCCAGCGGTAATATTCCTGAATTTTTTCTATCGGGGCGGGCGCGGGCCCGCGCATTAAAACTGAAGAGCCAAGTTCAAGCTCGGCCTTTTTTGCAAAGTGCTCGCAATAAAACGCAAGCTTGTCGGGATTGCGCGACCTGAATATATGCCGGATAAGACGCTTTGCAGGCGGATACGAAAACCTCATTCTATTTTCCAGCTCTTCCTTTAAAAAGTCCTCCAAATTGTCTTTGCGTGCATATTGTATTGGCGGAGCATCGGGGTTCATTGTCTGCACAATAACTTCGCCGCCGCCTGCGCCTCTGCCCGCCCTTCCCGAAACCTGAACAACGAGCTGATAGGTTCGCTCGTTAGCGCGAAAATCCTCCATATTCAGACTTATATCGGCGTTCAATATACCCACAAGCGTAACTTTGGGGAAATCCAACCCCTTCGAAATCATCTGCGTGCCTACAAGCATATCTATGTTGCCCTTTCTAAATTCGCCGAAAATGCGACGGTATTCGTCGCGCTTTTTCATTGTGTCGGCGTCTATGCGCGCCACTTTTGCCTGGGGGAACGTCTGCGAAATATATTCTTCTACCTTTTGCGTGCCAAAGCTTTTCCATTTTGCCTTAAGCGATCCGCAATTCGGGCACTTTTGCGGAGCCTTTTCTTTGTGTCCGCACATGTGGCACATAACGTAGTCTTCCTTACGATGCCAAGTAAGGCTAACCGAGCAATTAGGGCACGTTGCAACATATCCGCAATCGGGGCACTGGAAAAGTTTTGAGTAGCCCCTTCGGTTTAAAAACAAAATCACCTGCTCTTTGCAGTCTAGCCTGGCAAGCACTTTGTCGCGCAATATGTTCGAAAATATGGCGTTGGGCTTTTCGCGCTTCATATCCACAAGCATAATTTTCGGCATTGCCCTGTCGTCTACGCGCGAGGTCATCTTGCTAATCGAATACTTCGCGTTTTGAACATTGTATAAAGTTTCAAGCGAAGGCGTTGCCGACCCCAACAACGCCAAAGCCCCGTTAAGCGACGCCCTGTATACCGCCAAATCCCTTGCGTTGTAGCGGGGCATATTCTCCTGCTTGTAGGCGGTGTCGTGCTCTTCGTCTACTATAATAAGCTTTAGGTTCTGCATTGGGGCAAATACGCACGAGCGCGCTCCAACGGCAACCTTCGCGGAGCCGTTTATCATCGACCGCCAAGCCTGCAGCCTTTGCCCGTCGCTTAGGTTGCTGTGCCAAACAACAAGCTCGCTTGCGCTTAAATTGAGTTTGCTTCTAAGCCTGCCCACCGTTTGAGGGGTAAGCGAAATTTCGGGCACCATAAAAATGCAAGAGCCGCCGTTTTCCAAAACGCTGCGCATTGCCCTTATATATACTTCGGTTTTGCCCGAACCCGTAACGCCATATAGCAAATGCGTTTTAAATTTGTTTTTGGCAAGCTGCGCGCAAATGTCGTTTAGTGCGTTTTGCTGCTGCTCGTTAAGGGGCAAGTCTTTTGCCGCAACCACCTCGTTTTGCGAAATATCGTCGTCGAAGGCGAATTTTAAAAGCTCGGTATCGCGCTGGCAAACCATGTTTTTTTCTATAAGCGCGTCTACCGATGAAGGCGAAACATTAAGGCTTTTGCACAACGCCGCCCTTAAAACGGGGAACTTGTTTTTGCTTAAATATTCGCATATTTTATACTGGTTTTTTGCGCGATTTTTTAAGGCGTCTATATCGCTTTGCTTTACGTTTTCGCTTAGACGAATTTCAAGGTTGCGCTGAACCTCCTTTCCCGATTTTACAACCGCAGGCAGCATTGCCTCTACCGCCTGCTGCACGGTGCAGGCATAATACGAAGCAATCCATCTGGCCAAATCGAAAAGCTCTTTTGTCAATACGGGGCATTCTCCCTCAACGGAGTATAAATTCTTAAGCTTAAAGCCCGAATAGTCCGAAGGTTTATAGTCTTTTATATCGCACACAACGCCTTCCGCCATAGTTCCCCTAAGGGGCACTTTAACCAGCGAGCCAATCAAAACCTTCCCAACAAGCGAATCGGGCACAATGTATGTAAGCTCTTTGCCGAATCCGCTAAAGAGTATAACCGACGCCGCTTTTGGGAGACTATTCATAAAATCAAAATTGACTAATATAAAAATGCATAGATTATAGTTTACAGATTTAAAAAATTTGCAAACAAGATTATGATAGTATACCCCGCCATAGATATAAAAAACGGCAAATGCGTTAGGCTTAAACAGGGCCTGGCAAACCAGCAAACGGTGTATTTCGAAAACCCCATAGACGCCGCAAAAATGTTTGTAGACGCCAATGCGAAATGGATACATATTGTGAATCTCGACGGCGCGTTCGACGCAAAAACTTCGGTGCTTGGCATTGTAGAAAAAATTTGCGCAATGGGCGTAAAAGTGCAGCTAGGCGGCGGTATGCGCGACGTTTTGTCGGTTCAAGCCGCATTGGGATGCGGTGTAAGCCGCACGGTTATAGGCACAAAGGCGTGCACTAATCCCGAATTTGTTTCCGAGCTAGTTTCTTTATACGCCGAAAAGATTGCAGTCGGCATAGACGCAAAAGGCGGCAAAGTTGCCACTAACGGCTGGGTGAACGTAAGCGACAAAAACGCGCTTGATTTTGCGTTGGATATGGCAAAAAGAGGCGTAAAAACCGTGATTTATACCGATATAGATACCGACGGAATGCTGACGGGCCCGAACATTGCAGCCCAAAGCAAAATGCTAGAAAAAACACTGCCGTTTAATACGTCGGTTATAGCTTCGGGTGGCATTGCATCGGGCAAAGATATTTTGGCGTTAAACGAGCTTGCAAAGAAATACCCCAACCTAAACGGGGCAATAACGGGCAAAGCCGTATACGAAGGGAAAATTACCGCGAGCGAATTAACACGCTTTTGCACAGAGCTTTAAAACAGCTATTGCATAATATAAACAAAAAACGGCGACCTCTTGGGTTGCCGTTTTTATTGCATAAAATGCCGAATTTTTTTGGGCAAAAGCCAAATGCGAAAACAAATTGGCAATAAAAAAAGCCAGCATAAAATGCCGGCTTGAAAATTGCTCTGACTGCGCACCTAGCAGTCCCATGTGCGCTTCTTATGACGATTAGCCTTTGAACGCTTCGAACGCTTGTGCTTGTTCATCTTCAAGCGTCTCTTCTTTTTCAAGTTTGCCATCTTTTATCCAGTCTTTCTTTTCGAGTAAATAAAATTTATATAAAGTTAAAATCATCTCATTTTTTGACGATTTGTAAAGCTTTTTTTTCGCGCACAAAAGCGGCTAAAAAAAAGACCATGCGCCGTTTGCGCGAAATTCTAACAATCAATTTATTGACAAAAAAAGCGGCAAATGTACCCTCTACGGAATATTTTTTACGCCAACCGCACGACAAAGCCGCATAAAGTGCGCAACCCAAACATATTAAAAGATAAAAATGTTCAGCTTAATGCAAAATTTAACGACGCAATATCCAGCGGCTTCGGCAGCCGTTTTGCTGATAATTGCATACATATTTATAGCGTTGGAAAAAATCCCAAAAGTTACGGTTGCGCTTATTGGGGCAAGCTTGGCGATTATTTTCGGCATGGTAAGCCAAGACAAGGCTGTAGACAACCTGCCAAACCCTTTATACTATGTAAACTACATAGACTTTAACGTGGTGTTCTTGCTCATATCGATGATGATTATTGTTTCAATAACATCTCGAAGCGGGATATTTTCGTATGCGGCCGTAAAAATTGTAAGGGTTACAAAGGGAAACCCCCTTAAAATTTTGGTGTCGCTTTGCTTTTTTACGGCCGCTGTAAGCGCGTTTTTAGACAACGTTACAACCGTTATTTTGCTTATGCCGATAACGTTTTCTATTTGCAAATCGTTAAATTTAAAGCCTATGCCATTTTTGATTGGCGAAATATTTTCGTCGAACATAGGGGGAACTGCAACCTTGATTGGCGACCCGCCGAACATAATAATTGGCAGTGCCGCAAATTTTTCGTTTTTAGATTTTATAAACGAGCTTATCCCCATTGTAATAGTAATACAAATTTGCATAACCGCCTTTATCGCGCTGGTGTTTAAAAAAGACCTTAAAACTACTGCTGAATGCAAAGTAAAACTGGCAACCCCAAAAATAAACAAACTTTTGGCGGCGCGCTCGCTTGGCGTTTTGCTGCTTGTTATAATGGGCTTTATGCTGCGCGACTTTATCCATATAGAAACCAGCATTGTTGCCCTATTGGGAGCTGCAGTTTTGCTTATATTCGAAAACCCACAAAACGTATGGAAAGACGTTGAGTGGAACACCATATTTTTCTTTATAGGGCTTTTTATAATAATAGGCGCGCTGGAGGCCTCGGGCGGTATTAAGATTATGGCTCAATGGCTTATAAACTCTACAAAAGGTTCCGAACTTACGGCGTCTATGCTGATATTGTGGGGCTCAGGCATAATTTCGGGCATAATCGACAACATTCCCTATACCGCAACAATGTCGCCTATGATTGCTGAAATTAGCAAAGTTTTGGGCGCAAGCTACGCCAAACCTTTGTGGTGGTGTCTTTCGCTTGGAGCCTGCTTGGGCGGCAATATGACAATTATAGGGGCGGCAGCCAACGTTATCGTATCGGAAAATGCAACAAAATACGGCTTTCCCATAGGCTTTTTAAAGTTTATGGGCTTTGGAATAATCACGGTTTTCATCTCTTTGGCGTTAAGCTCGGGATACATATACATAAGATTTTTTATTTAATATATACTTGAAAACCGCCGCCCTTTTAGATTGAATTTCAAACGCGTTTTAACAAACAACGGATTATATGATGAAAACAAAAATATTAACTTCTTTGGCGGCCATTTCGTTGGTTGCAATACTAAACACCGCGTGCGCAAGTATGTGCTGCGGACAAAAAGACATCTCCGTTCAGATGTATTCGGCAAGGCAGGACATTAAAGCCGACTACTCGAAAACGGTTAAAGCGCTGGGCGAAATGGGCTTTACTTCGGTCGAAGCCGCCGGCTATTCGAACGGCAAGTTCTACGGTATGACACCCGAACAGTTCAGAAAAACCATAGAAAGCAACAATATGAAGGTTCTTAGCTCGCACACTTCAAAAAGGCTTAGCGAAAAGGAACTTGAAAGTGGCGACTTTACAGAATCGCTTAACTGGTGGAAGGACGCCGTTAAAGCACACAAAGCCGCGGGTATGGAATATATTTGCGTGCCAAGCATGCACAACGCCCAGCAGCTTAAAACCCTTAAAAGATTGCAGGTATATTGCGACTACTACAACGCAATAGGCAAGCTTTGCAAGGAAAACGGCATAAAGTTCGGCTACCACAACCATAAGTTCGAATTCGAAAAGATTCAAGGCAAGGTTATGTACGACTATATGCTCGAACACACCAACCCCGAATATGTATTCTTTGAAATGGACGTTTACTGGACGGTTCGCGGCGAATGCAGCCCCGTTGAATACTTTAACAAATATCCGAAACGCTTTAAGCTTTTGCACATTAAAGACGACAAGGAACTCGGACAAAGCGGTATGGTAGGCTTCGATGCAATATTCAACAACGTAGACAAAGCGGGCACCGAACACATTATTGTTGAAGTTGAAAGATACAACTTTAAGCCCCTCGAAAGCATAGACAAAAGCATAAAATACCTGCAAAAATCTGCTTTTGTTCCCTGCAAATACAACGTTGCAAAATAATAACTAACAGGCAAATTTAAAACTAAAGGCGTTGGCTGCAAATTAAGCAACGCCTTTTTATTTTGTCGCAAATAAAACAAATTTTTTTGCAATACAACTTTGCGCACAAAAAACCCCGCCAACTTTTGCAAGCAGCGGGTTTTGTGCCGTTATAAATTATATGTTCTTTGCTATTCTTTAAACTCAAGCAAGCAGCCGTTTAACACGTCTTTTACTTTTATTGTGTAGGGCTTTTCAACCATCTTGCCGTTAAAGTAAATATTTTGCATTGTTTTTGCAACGCCCGCTTTGTCGGCTTTTACCTCTATAAACTTGCCGTTTGGCAAGGCAACCTTTATGCGTTTAAAGCGCGGCAATCCCAAAACATACTCGCCCGAAGCAGGGCACATCGGGTAAAAGCCCATTGCGGTAAATATATACCACGCGCTCATTTGCCCGCAGTCGTCGTTGCCCGTAAGGCCTTTGGGTTCGTCTTTGTAGTTGTCGAACATAATTTTTGGAATGCGCTTTTGAGCAATGTCTAGCCTGTCGCAATAGTTATATAAATATACATAGTGGTGCGAAGGCTCGTTGTTGTGGGCGTAGTGGCCCTTTTCAAAAACTTCGTCGAGATTTTTTACAAAGTTTTGCTCGCCGCCCATAAGCTCTATAAGCCCGTAGGGGTTTTGCATAACGCAAAAACGGTATTGCCAGTTTTTAGATTCGGTCATACCCTCGTGGCGATTCGAGTGCCACTTTCCATCTGCTTTTTTTGCATGGAAAAAGTTTGTTTCTTTGTTGAACAAATTGCGGTAGTTTTCGCTGTGGCGCATAAAGGTTTTGTAGTCGTCGTCTTTGCCCAAAGCCTTTGCCATTTGCGCTACGCAATAGTCGTCTAGGGCAAACTCCAGCGTGCGTGAAACCGACTCGTTTGTATAGTCGCTTGTAACATAGCCGCGCTTTAAATAGCTTGTAAGCCCCGAACGCGCCTCGTAGCCGAATCCTTCCCTCCACAACCCGCGGTCTACCCAGCGGCTCTTTTCATCGTTGCTGGGGGGCACTGTTGCGTCTTTGCGTATAGCTTCGTAGGCGGTTTTTACATCAAAATCTCTAAAGCCGTTTATATAGGCGTCGGCAATAACGGCGTCGGCATGTGTGCCAATCATAATATTTGTAAACGACGGATTCGGCCATTTAGGCAACCAGCCGCTTTCCTTATACATTTGCACCAAAGCCTGCACCATTGGCGAAACCCTTTCGGGGGCTATTATCTGCAAAAACGGGTGCTGCGCACGGAAAGTGTCCCACAAAGAATATGCGTTGTACGAAACGCCCTCGTGGATTTTGTCGTCGAAAGCACTGTAATAACGCCCGTATTCCGAAAATTCGCGCGGCAGCTGCAATGTTCTAAAAAGAGCTGTAAAAAATATTTTCTTGTCGAGTTCACTTGCTCCCTCGATTTCTATCTTATCGAAATAGTTTTGCCACTGGGCTTTTACAATAGCTTTGGTTTTGTCGAAAGACTTGTCCCCTATTTCCCTTTCTAGATTGTCTGCTGCCTGCTCGTAGCTTATAAACGAAGATCCCGATTTTACCAGAACGGTTCCCACATCTTCGGCAAACTCTATTGCGCACGAAACATCGTAGCCTCCCGAAACCGAATTTACGTAGTCTTTCTTTTGCCCGTTATTGTATACGCCCAAAAGTTTAAAGGGTTTGTCGAATTTCAAAACGTAGTAGCCTTTTAAATTTTTAAGTTCGGGGCCTAAATGGGCGTCGTGCCTTTCCTGATTAAAAAGCCTTATTTCGCGCTTGTCGGGGAAAACCGCAATTTCGCCGCCGAAAGGTTTTTGCTCGGCGCGGGCTGCCTGTATGTACATTATTGGCTTTGCCTTTGCGTTTTGCGGATAGTGTATTCTTAAAAATCCCGCGCGGCTAGTTGCGGTAATTTCGGTTGTAATTTCGCCGCCTTCGGGAACGTCGTAGGCAAGCTTATAATAGTAGGGGGTAGCTACTTCCCTATTATGGTCCATCTTTACGCCGCGCTCTTCAACGCCAAGCTTGGGTTCGCCCAACTGCGGCATAAGGGTAAAAAAACCATAGTCGCCCATCCATATTGTGGGCTGGTGGCTTGCAATAAAGCCTATGCATGTTTTGTCGTCGTAATGGTATACCGTGCGCGAAATTTTGTTTTCGCGGGTGGCGGCGCACCACTGCGTCATTGCAAAGGGGCTGCCGACAGCAGGCGTTGTGCCGCCATAGGCGGTAACGTGGTAGCCGGAAGCCCCCACAAACATGTTTACATAATCTAAGTTTTCTTTGGCAGCAAGCAAACCTATGCCCGCAAAAAAAACCGCAAACACAAGAATAAGTTTTCTTTTCATACGAAAACAAATTCTTGTTTTGCCGGCAAATTGTGTAAAGCAAAAAAGTTTACCAATCCTGCCTGGTTAACATTTTTTCCACATAAGTGGGCAACGCAAACGAAGCCTTGTGCAATTTTGCGTTGTAGTAGTTTGTTTTAATTTTTAGCGAATTAAAACGCTTTTTGTTGAAATCCTTTACAGGGTGGTATTTTTTAGACGCAAAACCGAAAAGCCATTCGCCCGAAGGATATGTAGGTATGTGTGCCTGATAAATTTTGCTTACTGCAAAAACCTGCCCTATTCTTTTGTGCGCGGTCGCCATTGCACTTGAATCGCTTAAATAAAATGGGCTTTCGTGCTGATTTACCATAATGCCGTCGTCTTTTAAGGCCTTGTAGCAGTTGCCGTAAAACTCTTTTGTAAAAAGCCCCTCCGAAAACCCGGTCGTATCGGAAGAATCTACAATAATTACGTCGTATTCGTTTTCGGCGCTTCTTATAAACTTTAGCCCGTCTTCGTAGATTAGCGAAACTTTGGGGCTGTCTAGCCCGCATGCCGTTTGCGGTATAAACTGCCTGCAAACTTCGGTAACCTTTTCGTCAAGCTCTACAACGTCTATGCGCTTTACCGACGGATACTTTAATACCTCTCTGGAAACGCCGCCATCGCCCGCGCCTATAATCAAAATGTTTTCGGGGTTTTCGTGAACTGCCATCGGAATGTGCGTAATCATTTCGTGGTAGATAAACTCGTCGCGCTCGGTAAACATAATAGAGCCGTCTAAGGTAAGAAAACGTCCAAATTCTTTCGAATCGAAAACATCTATTTGCTGAAAACGGCTTTTTACGCTGCATAGCTGTTTTTGCACTTTAATAGAAAAGCTCACGTTGGGAGTGTGCCTCTCGGTAAACCAAAGTTCCATAACTATTCCTTTAAAACGTTAAGGTTGTTTATGTATAAGTCTTGGGTTCCAGTCATCGAGCAGCCCTTGTCTTTTGCGTATTTTATGTACTCTATAATCTGCTCGGTAATCATTTCGCCGGGCGACAACACGGGAATTCCGGGCGGATAGCACATTACAAACTCGCCGCAAATTCTGCCGCAGGTTTTGTCGAGCGGCAGGCTTTCGCTTTCGGCGTAAAAGGCCTCTTGCGGAGACTTCACCACAATGGGGGTAATGTATTCCTGCGTAAGCATTCCCGTTTTCGGCCTTTTGTAGCGGCGGTGTATTTCGGAAAGTGCGCTTACAAGGCGCTCGACATCTCTAAACCTGTCGCCGATGGAAATGTACGCCAAAAAGTTGCCTATGTCGCCGAACTCTATTTGTATGCCGTATTCGTCGCGCAAAATATCGTGAACTTCTATGCCCGCCAACCCCAAATCTAGGCTGTGCACCGAAAGCTTTGTGCGGTCGAAATCGTAGATGCTGTCGGAATTTATTATTTCGGACGAAAATGCGTAGTAGTCGCCAATCTTGTTTATTTCGCGGCGCGCATATTCGGCCAATTCCAAAACGCCGCCGAAAATTTCGGGCCCGTTTAAGGCTAGCTTGCGGCGCGAAATATCCAAGCTAGACATAAGCAGATACGAGCCGCTTGTTGTCTGCATAAGGTTTATAACCTGCCGCATATAGTCGGCGTTTACACGTTTGCCCAAAAGCAAAAACGAGCTTTGCGTTAGGCTGCCGCCGCTTTTGTGCATACTTACGCTCGCCATATCTGCCCCCGCTGCCATTGCGCTTATAGGCAAATTTTTGCCGAAATAAAAGTGTGCGCCGTGGGCTTCGTCGGCAAGAACAAGAATATTGTGTTTATGGGCAAGCTTTACTATTTTTTTGATGTCCGAACAAATGCCGTAGTAGGTTGGGTTGTTTACATATATCGCCTTTGCGTCGGGATTTTCCTTTATGGCCTTTTCTACATCGGCAATAGACATACCCAAAGCTATTCCCAAATTTTTATCTATGGCAGGATTTACATAAACGGGTTTTGCCCCGCATAAAACAACGGCATTAATTGCGCTGCGATGCACGTTGCGCGGCAAAATAATCTTATCGTTTCTTTTGCAGGCGTATAAAATCATACTTTGTACCGCGCTTGTGGTACCGTTTACCATAAAGAAGCTGTTTTTTGCGCCGAACGCTTTTGCCGCAATGGCCTCGGCGTCTTTAATAACCGAAACGGGGTGGCAAAGGCTGTCGACAAGCTTCATTGTGCCTACGTCTACACTAAGCGCGCTTTGCCCCAAAAACTCGACCAATTCGGGATTGCCCTTGCCCCTTTTATGCCCCGGGACATCGAATGGAACTATGCGCAGCTTTTTCAACTTTTCCAACGCTTCGTAAACGGGAGCGCGGGTTTGAGAAAGTTTTTCGTTTTTCAATATGTTAACTTCTTTCGCTTGTATTCGGCCAAGTGCTTTTTTGGGAGGCCTCGCCTATATTTTTTATACTAGAAAGATTTTCCACTTACAAAGGAAAATGCAACAAAAAAACGGAATATTTTTTAGGCTATTAAACCGCAAAAATATTCCGTTAATTATCAATAAGTTGCAAAAGTGCTATTCGGGCTGCGCCCCGCGCTTTGTAACCGATTCTCCAGCCGCCTTAATTGCAAGCTCTATTGCGTTTTCGATATTGTAGTTGAACAATGTCAGCCCTGCGGCAAAGCTGCCAGTAAAGCAGTCGCCGGCGCCCACGGCGTCGACAGCCTTTACCTTTAACGCCTTAAAGAACTTTTCGCCGTCTTTATTTACAAGCAAACACCCTTTTTTGCCGAGCGTTATAACAACGTTTGTAACGCCTTTTTTAAGCAGCGATTTTGCCGCCTCTTTAAAGTCTGTATACCGCTTTTTTTGCAACAGCAAAATTTCGTGCTCGTTTGGCACTAAAAAGTCTACATTCTTTAAGATTTCGTTTGGCAGGCTAACTGCTGGGGCTGGCGTTAACACTGTAGTGCAACCCGCCTTTTTAGCCAAAGCCAGCCCCTCTTTTACAGTGTTTAACGGGGTTTCCAGCTGGAACAAAACAACCGAACAGTTTTTAAAGTTTACCTTTTTTATGTCTGATGTCGAAAGCTTTTCGTTTGCACCGGACGCCACCGTTATTATGTTTTCGCCGTTTTTGGCAACAACAATAAGGGCCACTCCCGTGGCTACGCCTTTAACTACTTTCAAATTCGAAACGTCTATATTGCGCTTTTTTAGGTGCGCAATATATTCCCTTCCAAAAACATCGTTGCCAACCGCGCCGCAAAAGGCGGTTTTGCAGAAGGCCGAAGACCACCATGCCTGATTTGCGCCCTTGCCACCGTTGTTGCATGCAAACACGCCGCCAAGCAAAGTTTCGCCCGCAAGCGGTATACGCTGGCTGTTTACAACCATGTCAACATTGGCACTGCCTACAACCAAAACGTCTGTTTTTTTCATAAATAGGTAATATTTTTATATTACAGCTTAGAAGCCACCAAAATGCCTAAGCCCGAAAGGAACATTACAAACATAAGGGCAAGCAATATATTTGTTGTTTTGTCGGCACCTTTAAATTCTTTCCAGATAAACACTCCCCAGAAAGCCGATACCATAGTAGCCCCCTGCCCCAAGCCGTATGCCAAAGCAGGCCCAGCCGCATCGGCGCACAAAAAGCTAAGGCTTGTACCGCAGCACCAAATTGCGCCGCCCAAAATGCCAATCATATGCAGCTTTAAATTGCCCTTTTTAAAGTAGTCTAACAGGCCCACTTTGCCGCCCGAAATGGGGAAGCGCATAATTAAGGTATTAAACACAAAGTTTGAAAGGAATATGCCTATGGCAAAAATAAATACCGCGCTGTATGCCGTTAGGGCGTTTTCGTTAACCACTTTACCAAGCTCGTCGGTCTTTTCCATCGCGGCAACAACGTAGCTATAGAAAAGCCCCATAAGCGAGCCCGAAATTATCGAAACAATTATGCCCTTAACAATTTTCTTGCTGTCGGAATTTGCCGAATCTTTTTTAATATTGCCCAGCCTCTTATACGCCAAGGCGTCTAAAATAATGGCAACAACTACACAGGCAACGCCGGCACCCAGCATTTGAACATTGCCCGTTTGGTTTTCCATATATGTTGTAATAACCCCCAAAACAAGAGCCAAACCTACGCCCACTGGGAATGCAACCGCCATGCCAGCCAAGTCTATGGCGGCCACCAGCAATATGTTAGATAAATTAAAGATTATGCCGCCAACCAAAGCCGAAATTACAAATTCTGGCGAAGCCGAAGTTAAGTCGGAAATAAAGCTTTGCCCCGTAGAGCCCATAGACCCCATGGTAAGCCCCAACATAAGCGTAAACAAAACAACGCCTATTGAATAGTCCCAATAAAAGAGCTGAAACGCCCAGCCTTTGCTGGCAAGTTTTTGGGTATTGCCCCAAGAGCCCCAACAAAGCATAGTTACTATGCAAAGCACAACCGCAATCGAATAGGAAGTAATTGTAATCATACAAAAATTATCGCGCCGCTTTGCCGCCTCGTCAAGAACAAACAAACTAACAAAAGCGCAACAAGCCCAACATTTTGCCTTTTGCAAAATCGGTATTTTACATACCCATCGCGCCGCCAAACTGCGTTATGTCTATGGCAGAATACGGGTTGTTATATCTTGTAAGCAAGTCTGTATGCAAAATATTTATAATGTTGTAGTCTTTTATGCCTTCCGAAACGTATTGCGCCATGGCTTTTCTTAGGTTTATTTGGTAGCGCAAGGCGTCTCTATAAACGCTGTAATAGCGGTCTACATCTACGGGGCTTAGCATATTGCGCTTAAGCTCCATCAATACATCCAGCATATAGCTGCGGTAGCATTTTGCATACATTTCTTTTGACATCTTGCGCTTTAATAAGTCTATTGAATGCTTTTCGGCAATAGAGCCAAGCGCGCCGCTTCGCATTGCATATCCGTATAGGTTGCGCTTAAAGAAAACAAGAAAGTCGTTGTTCAAATCGGTATATCGGCGTATTTCGGTTTTTTGGCGTTGCAGTTCCTGTATGCTGAATTTGGCCCACTCTTTAAGGTTGTTAAGCCTTAAAAAGTCTATTGTGCCGAAGGGCTTTTCGGATTTTAGCGAAGCGTCGAACTGCCTTACCAAAGTATCGTAGTCGGGCAAATCCATATCTTCGTGTCCGATAATTGAACCCGTTTTACCCGAATAATCTATAACACCAGAATTGTAGCGGTTTACCGCCATAGAGATAACCGTCATATTTTCGGGATCTATTATAACCGACTGCGAAATGCCGGGAACAGTTTGCGAAACTGTTGCCATAAATTTTGTGCCGTCACGGCTTATGGGCTTTACGGAAACGTCGCGTTCAAAGCGCGGAATTTTGCCGAACACAAGGTTAAAATATTTGTCGTCTTCCGAGAATATGCGCACATAGCCAGCTTTAATTGCACCCGAATCGTGCGAAACCAGGCACAAATCCTTTTCGGCATCGGGCGAAAACTTTTCCATAATCTTAAGCGGAATAAACGCCTTGTCGAGATTGTCTGGGATAAGCGCAATTAACGGATAGTTTTTTGAAATCAACGCCCTAGAGCACACAATTTCGCCCAAACTGTTTGATATTTTTACGGGAAGGTTGCCCTCTAAAAATTCCTGCGTGCATAAAATTACGGGGTGTTCGCCTATTTTTGCAAGAACAGCCGTATACACGGTTTCAAGCTTGCCGCGCTTGGTGAATATTGATGTTTGAAAAATGTTTTCTATCTTTTTAGAATAGTTTGCGTCTACAAGCGTTTCGTTCTCGCGCAGGCGTAAATTGCCGCGTTTTATTTTTTCGGCCTTAATTTGCGAGCGTATTTGATTGTCGTTTGCAAGAATTTCCTGAATGCCGGTTTCGAATTCGGCAAGCTGTTTTTCGTATTGGTCGGGGTATTTTGTTTTTACAAAATCGCGCAAAGAATCGAAGTCGTTTTTAAGCGACGCCCTTGGGGCATTTATGGATTCAAGCCTGCGGGCGGCGTTGATCTGCGTTTCCATATACGATTTCGCGTTAGAGGCAATACCCTTGCTGTTTTCTATTGCAAGCTTTTTTACGAAAGAAAAGGCCTCTTTTGTAAGCACCCTTTTTGGGTCCAAATCTTTAGACAAAAACGAAGCCCATTCCGAAAAGTTGCTTTCCATCTTAAAAAAGTCGTCTTTGTAAAATTTCTCCAAAACCGAAACAGTTTCGTCATAGACCTCTTTTGGATACGACAATTTGTATTCGTTTAAATTTGCGCACGATAGCGTTTGGGTAAAAAGCCAGTTTTTGCGCTCTACAAAGTCGTCGGCAAATTTAGATTCGGCGTACGCCAAAATTTTTGCGTAGGTGGCGGCAGGCAGGTTTATTTGCGCGGTTTGAATTTCGTTGTAGGCGCAAACCTGTTTTTCTATATACTGCTTTTTATGCGCGGGCGAATTTGCAAAATATTTTTGCGCATTGCATTCTATTGTTTTTGCAACGCTTTCGGGAATACCGAAAAACAAATTTTCTTCTGGCGACTTTTGTTTTGTGCACGATGCCACAAGAAACAAAATCGAAACAAAAAGCGTATATGCAAAAATTTTCATTTTATTTTTTTGTTACCAATTTTAAAGCAACGTTAACCGCCGCCGCAAAACTTTTGCAGCTTGCAATGTTTTTGCCCGCAATATCGAAACCCGTTCCGTGGTCTGGGCTTGTCCTCACAAACTCCAACCCCATCGAAACATTTACAGCACTGTCGAATTCCAACGCCTTTAAAGGAGCCAAGCCCTGGTCGTGATACATCGAAACAATGCCGTCGAACTCGCCTTTTAGTGCGCGCATAAAAACCGTGTCGGGAGGAAGAGCCAAGGAAATATTCGGGTATTTTTTGCGCAATTCGTTTAGGGCCGGGTTTATTGTTTCAATTTCTTCGCGCCCTAAAATGCCGTTTTCGCCCGCGTGTGGGTTTAGGCCGCAAACCGCAATTTTTGGGTTTTGTTTTTCGCGCAAAGCTTGGCACATTTCGTTCAGGCAATTTGTTGCCCTTTCTATTTTGTCGAAGCTTAACTCTTTGGAAACCGCCGAAAGCGGAATGTGCCAAGTGGCAAGGGCAAGCAAAATCTTTTCGCCGGCAAAGCACATAACGGCGCGCCCGTCCCATTTAGATTCAAAAAATTCGGTTTGACCTACAAAGTTATAGCCTGCCCTTACCATTTCGACCTTCGAAACGGGCGCGGTTACAACCGCGCAATATTCGCCGTTTTTGCAGCCACTGGCGGCTTCTTCCAGCGCATTGTGGGCAAGAATTGCGCCCTTTTTGCAGGGCTGCCCGAAAGCGAAAACCTCGCCGGAAATTTCCCTTTTGCCTATGCAGCTTGGCAGCAAATCTAAAAGCTGGGCGTTGCCTATAACCTCGCACTTTTCGGCCAACTGCGGGTTTTGCCTTGCCCATTTTAAAATTATTTCCGGACCTACTCCGCTGGGATCGCCTATGGTTATGGCAAGCTTTTTCATTTTATTTTAAACCGTGCTGGGCAATGGGTCTTTCGCCGCTGTCGAGAATGAAGTTTAAAAAGTTTTCGCCCTCGGGGGTTTTTGCCATGCCGAGCTTTTTCGCCTCTTGGGCGTTTGTTTTAATAGACTTGCTTTTTATAAAAATAAAGCTGTAAAGCTCTTTTAAATTGGCAATCGAAGCCCTCGGACATCCCCTGCGCATAAGGCCTATAAGGTTAAGCCCCCTAATTGTGTTGCGGATTGTGCCGTTTACATAGGGAGGCACATTTTCGGAAAATGCGCTGTTGCCGCTTAACATTGCGCCCTCGCCTATTTTGCAGTTTTGGTGAATCATAACGCCGCCGCTTACAAAGACGTTTTTCTCTATTTTGGTGTGTCCGCCAACGGCGGCAAAGCAGGCAATAATAACGTTGTCGCCAATTTGGCAGTCGTGGGCAACGTGCGAATTTGCCATAAAAAGGCAGTTTTTGCCAATTCTGGTAAATTCGTTGGGCTTTGTTGCCCTGTGCACTGTAGAACCCTCGCGTATTACCGAATTTTCGCCTATAATTGCGCCGCTTACGGTTGCAGTGTCAAAATGCAGGTCCTGCGGGTCGCCGCCTATTGTAGTAAAGCTGCAAATGCGGCAGTTGTTTTCCACAATGCTATGGCTGCAAATTTTTGCGTGCTCTTCAACAACAACATTTTCGCCGATAACAACGTTGCTGCCTATTATTGCGTATGCGCCAATTTTTGCGCTTTCGGCTATTTTTGTGTTTTCGCCTATTATTGCAGTAGAGTGTATCATATAATTAAAATTCTATTTGTTTTGTGTTTGGGTTGCGGCCTGCACAAGCAAGGCTCGCTTGTACGGGCGAACGAACGAAATTTTTAAAACCGCAGTAAACATAATGCCGAACAATGTTGAAGTGTAGCCAGCCATAAGCCCAGCATCTACCCAATTTAGGCTTAGCATTATAAGCGAAAGAACAGTGCCCGCCAAACCCACGTAAAGCCCAAGATCGAACAGGTTTTCCTCGTTGTTTAAAAGCTCTATTTTTAGCGAGGCGGGGGCGTTTAATTTTTTTACCGCCGCAATTTTAATCAGGCTCATTACAAATATGGCAAACTGCAAAAGCAGAAATACCGAAACCGACACTATTGTTGGCATATCAAGTTTGAAGTCCATAACCGATTTTACTTTGTTAGAATTTATTATGTTTGAAAATGCAAATTTTATTTCGGGAGATTTTTGCGCCCCAAAGCTTATGTCGAAAACCGCCGGCTCTGCCGCCAAAATTATAAGCATTGCGACAATGCTTGCCGTAAACAAATTGCGCCAAATAAACAATGCGCCGTTTGGCGTTTTGCCTGAAAAAAGCCCACGAATAGACGAAATAATCACATAGGAGCCAAATAGCGCAAGCGCAAATTTTAGCAGCTTTGAAAACGCGTGGAACTCCGCACAAAACGCCCCCATTTGAACCGAATTTTCAATCTGCCAAATATCAAAAGCTTGCAGATATTTTGGCATTTTGTGTATGGGCTTGTTGTTTTTCAACAAAAGTTCCAACGCCCCCGAACCCAAATCGCTTGCATAAATAAAATCGCCCAAGGCGTTTTTTTTGCCGTCCGACAAATATTTGCAAACGCCCTTTACGTCTTTGCACAAAAGCACTGCCGAATACGCCAAGTCGAAAGATTTTGAATCGGCGGCATTTTTAAACGCAATGGATAAGTCGGCATAGTCTGCCATCGAATCAATTTTACAGTTAAGCTCGCACAATTCAATCCAGTTAAGCTTTTTTGCAAACGACAACAATCCAACGCAATACGATTCGTACTTAAAGCGCGAAATGTCGTCGTTTTTTATGTTGCTTAGCTTTAGGGCAAAATCTTTTAAAAATTCGGCGTTAAACGAGCCGCTTTGAACGCTTAAAGCCGTTATTGCAACCGCTGCAGAATATGGAACGCCTGCCGAAGTGGAGGCCGCAGGCAGCAAAACTGTGTTTAAATTCCGCAATTTTAAAATTTCGCAAACAAGCGGCATTTCGCTTTGCGAAAGGAAATCGAAAAACGCGTTTCTTATTTGGGGCGTAGCCAACAGCGCATATACGCTTTGCGGAGTTTCGTCTTTAAGCGAAAATGTTGAATATAACGCCGAAAAGAAAGTTTCTTCGCCGCCCGCTACGCGCCAAACGCCCTTTTCGCTTAGCATATTTCCGCTTGCGGTTTTCAAAGCCTTTGCGCGGGGCGAATTGTCGTATTTTAAAAGGTCTATTGCCAAGCTTGGCTTTGCCGTTCCCAAATAAAATTCGGCAAGAGTCTGGCGGTTTAGCGAATTGTTTGCGCTAAGCAACTGCGACTTTGAAATGCCCGAAAAATACGAAGGCACGTTTACCGCCAAAAATATTGCGGCAAAACCCAACACGGCTTTTAGCGCAGCAATAACGGCTCTGGCAAACGGCTTCATAAAAAATTTTTTGCTATTCTTTGGGGTTTAAAATCTTAACGCATTCGTCGAACATCTGCTTTGTGCAACACGCCATGCAGCCGTGCTTTTTGTGGTCATTGCCGCCGCACAAGTCGCCAACTGTTGCACCCGCCCCTTTTAGATTAGGCAAAAGTGCCATAATATCCCAAATTTCAAGCTGTGCGTCTATCATAACATGGGCTAGCCCCCTGCACAAAAGCATATAACCGTAGCAGTCGCCCCACGAGCGCAAAATGTAGCACTTCTTTTCCATATCGCACCAGCCCTGACGACTGTGTAAAAAGGGCACGCCTCTTGTATCGGAAGTTAAAACTGTTGCCTTTGCAATGTCGGTTTCGGGCGAAACTTTTACGGGCTTGCCGTTAAACAGGCACTCGTTGTTGTCGCCAATCATACGCTGTTTTAAAATGGGCTGATTTATCATACCCAAAATTGGCTGGTTATTGCGCATTAGGGCAACCAACGTGCCGAACAGTGGAACTTTTGTTATATACGACTTTGTTCCGTCTATGGGGTCTAACACCCAAACGTATTCGGCGTCGGTATTTTCGTTGCCGTATTCTTCGCCAATAATGCCGTGGTCGGGGAACTTCGCCTTAATGCGTTCCCTAAGCATAAGCTCGGTATTTTTATCTGTACGGGTAACGGGCGAGTGGTCGTTCTTTAAGTCCCAACTTATATTTTGTTTAAATTCGCCTGCGATATAATTTTCGGTAATATCGCCCAATTCGTTAATAAATTTCTTGAAAATTTCCATTTCCATATATGTTCTTATAGTTGCAAATGCCAAAGGATTACGCAAGCGATAAAATACCAATTTTTGCCCTTGATTTCGAGGGGGCAATAGCTTGCGGCATTGTGGAATTTGGCATTGCAGAAATCAGAAATTGGGAAATTGTTTCGCTAAAAACGTCGCTGTGCGCGCCGAGGCAAAAGGTTGCCCCAAAGACAATGGATATGTGCGGCTTTTCGCCAAGCGAATTAAAGCGCGCGCCTAAGTTTGAAAGCTTTGCAGACGATTTTATACAAATGCGTAAAGCTGGCCTTTTTGCCGCCCACAATAAGGGGGCAGAAAGCTCTATGCTAAACAGCTATTTCCCTAATCCCAGCGCGTTTACCGATTTTACAAACAATACCCCCACCTTTTCGTGGTCGCCTTTTATAGATACGCTTGTTTTGGTAAAGAAAATATTCCCCATGCTAAAAAGCGCGGCTTTAAGCGATGTAATAGTACGCCTTGGGCTTTTAGATAGGTTAAACGAAAACGCACAACGCTTTTGCCCTAAAACCCGCCAAAAATGGCACTGTGCCCCATACGATGCCCTTGCCTGCGCCGAAATTATTATTGCCCTTTCAAAACTGGAAGGGTTCGAAAACCTAACAGTTAAGTGGCTTGCCCAAAATTCAGCAAACGACAACCAGCTTAGCCTATTTTAAAATTTTTTGGGTTTTGCTTGTTCAACTGCCAAACAAAAATTGCCCATTGCAATTTGCCGCCACTTTGGGGCGGTTTTTTTATTTCGGATATTTTAAGCCTTGCAACCTATAAGTGCCCGCAAACATAAATTCGCAAAAAAATTCCCTCGTAAAAATCGCTAAAAAGCCAGTTTTGCGCAATTTTTATGCAAAATTTTTGCACAAAAAAAAAGGGCCTGCCTCGCGGCAAGCCCCACTTTCGAAAATATAACTAACTAATTATTTTGTAGCGGCCGTTTCTTTTTCAACAGCTCTGATGCGCTTGATAGCTCCGCCAGGCGATACAACTATCGGGCTTTGATACAGGCTGCCGGGACGCATTGCCGAGAACTGTTCGTTTGCTATGCTGCCTCCGGGAGAGATTCTGTTTGCCGTTACGAATATCAACAAGTTTCTCTTTTGGCGGGTTTCGCCCTTCGATTTGAAGAGACGCCCCAACAAGGGGATATCGCCCAAAACGGGAACTTTATCGTTTACTGTTTTAACTTCTTCGCGTGTTAAGCCGCCCAATACAACGGTTGCTCCGTCGAACACTGTAACCTTGGTGCGAACTTCGCGAACCGAGAATACAGGCTGAATGAAGCCCGAGGGAACTGTAACAGTTACATAGCCCGACAAGGCAACCGCAACGCCACCGTATTCCATAAAGCCTTCAAATTCGCTTACTGTGGGGTTCAACAATAGTGTTATAGAAGAGTCTTCTTCAACTGTGGGGGTAACTTCCATTACAACACCAACATCGTACTTTACGAAGTCTTGCGGAGTACCGGGGGTGATTGTAACACCGGCTGCGCCGCCGCTTGTGCCTGTACCGGAAGATTGACCTACGTTAGATTGAACATCGCCCCATTGTTCAGGATAGCGCAATTCTTGCGAGATTCTGATTTGGGCTGTTTCGCCCGAAAGAACCGTTACCTTTGGAGCGCAAAGCAAGTCGCTGCCCTGTTCTTGGCTGATTGCAGTAATTGCCATTCTGGCTTCAAAACCGTTGATTACGCCAAGTATTGTGTCGGCTGTGCTCATTGCATTCTTTGCCAAGTTAATCGACGAGGGAACGTCGGGAATATTTTGTGCAACTTGATCCTTTGTGGGTGCTGCCAAAGTCGGGTCGGTATTGATGATGGTTGTGGGAACCGAACCTGCATTTGTTTGCGACTTAGTCATCGAAAGCAAACGGTTATTCGAGTAGTCCAAGCTCTTACCCATTTCAGTGTTATAGGTTTGGAACAATGTTTCGGTTCTGCCATCGGGTCTTACGCGGGACATATTGTAGTTGAATGCCAACTGGTCTAAGTTGCCCTGGTTTACTTCCATAAACTTGGTTTCAACTTCAACCTGTTTTACTTCGCTATAGCGCTGCAATATGTTGCGGATTTTATCCAAATTGCGGGGAGTGTTTGTTACGATAATTGTAGTACCGTCGAATACCAAACCGCTTGCAGGGCCAAATTCTACGCCCGCTTTGGTGAGGAATTGCTTAATCATATCGTCTTTCTTATCGCCGCCGTCTGCCGAAGCAGCCGCGTTGCTAGCAAAGGGATCATTGCCGCCTTCGCCTTCTGCCTTAGTGCCCGAAATACCCAACATACGGGTTACGGTTGCCTGCGACAAGGGGAACGAAACTGTGTCGGTTTGCAATGTGGGCTGATTTTCCGCACCCTTGCGAACTACAACAACGTCGTCTTCAATATCGTATGTATAGGCTACTTGGCGTGTTGCAAAGTCTAAGATTTGACCAAGCGTTGCACCACGCAATACCATAGAAACATTCTTGGCGTTGCTGCCTTCGGCTCCGTAAAGAACCATATTAACACCCTTTTCGCCGTCGGTAGACTTATCGTATTCAACCGACAAAGTGGAGAGTGTGCTTACAACCTTTGCCAAGGGAACTTCCTGGAAGTTAGCTTCGGGAATAACAATTTCCTTCAACTTGGCAGCTACGGGAGAGGTTACTACACCCTTTTCGTTTGTTGCCAAAGTGCCCGAATAAACTTGGGGCAATCTCCAAGCTTCGTTTACGTCGTTAAGCATCGAAGCCCTTGTGCTTTCAACCGTTTTGCGTCCAACTTTGTTGAGCTTTTCGGAGATAAGCTTAAGGTATGCCAAAGATTCTATGTTGTTGGAATCTAATGTGCCAACCGAGCGGAATGTTATTGCCGCACCGTCGTAGTCGCCGTACAAGTACTGAATTTTGCCGCGCTTGATAAGGTTTTTAACTTCCTTTTGGCGTTCAACATATTCGGGACTTACCGATTCCAAAGTGTTCTTGTAGGGGTTTTCGTCGTCTCTAGCAATCTTGTCTGCCAAGCGTTTCGAGTCGGAGGAATTGTCGGATTTTTCGGCATAGTCTTGCGCATATTGTTTTGCGCTTGCAAAGTCGCCCTTGGCGGCAGCCGCTTTTGCGTTTTCTTTTGCCAAAACTGCTTTTACGGCCTTAATTTCCTTCTTGGCGTTCTTTACCAATTCGGTTGCAGAATCACATTCGGCCAACTTTGCGTCGGCTGTAGAAATCTTTTGAGCTGCGTCCGCCAACTTTTCGTCGTCAATCAAAGCGTACGATTCGTCAATCAATTCGTATACCTTGTCTACAGTAAGCTTTTGCTTGTGCTCTGCGGCAGCCAATGCCTGGTCTATAGCGGCCTTTTCGTCTGCAACTTTTTTAGCTTCGGCGGCTGCTTTAGCTTCGGCCGCCTTTTTGGCTTCGGCTACTTTCTTGGCCTCAGCCGCTTTTGCTGCAGCTTCTTTTGCCTTGGCTTCGGCAACTGCCTTGTTTTGAGCCTCTATAGCAGCATTTACATCCATAAGAAGCTGCTGAACCGCCTTGTCTTTGGGAGCAATTTTCAACAATTCTTCGAGGGATTTTTTAGATGTGGCCAAGTCGCCGCTGTCTCTAGCCTGTACAGCCGCAACCATTAGGCTTATTTTCTGCTGGGTTTTGTCTGCCTGCGCGTACGACGATACCGCGAACGACAAGCCCGCGAATAACACCACTGCAAAAGCAAGCAGCTTTTTAACTCGATTTCTTTTCATATCTGTTAGTTGTATATTTTCGTTTAGTTAATAATTCAGACTATAACGTCTTTTTTATTTTTTAAAAGCTTTATTTTGTAAAATTTTTACAAGTAAAGAACTACTTATTTTCAATGTCTTGCGCACCCGAAGCGTCCAGCTTCTTGGTAACAGTCCCCTTGCCTTCGGGTAAAGTCTGTTCAACAACAACAAAAGCGTTGTCGAACGAAAGGTCTTTTACCGTGTAAACCGAATTGTTATACTCGATTTTTTCGCCCTTGTTCTTTATAAGCCATTTTTGGTTCGGGTCTTTTGCCGACACAATTTCTATGCGGCGTTCGGCAGGCAAAAGCGTGGGCTTGCCCGTAGAAATTTCTACGGGTTTGCTTAGGCGTTTGTCTTCAAAAACAACCGTCATGCCAATAGTAATTGTATTGTCGGCATTTTTGGTTGTAAACTTTTTAAAGTCTAACACCTTAAAGCCAAGGTCTATGCGCCTTTTGCCGCTAATGTCGGTAGGGTCTTTAATTGATATGGGCACACCCTTTTTGCCTGTAAATTCCATATTATTGTCTGCATTTTGGAATTGGAAAATCGGGTTTTCTGCCGAGCCAATGTAGCCGGTAAGCTTTATGCCGTAAACTGCGCTTGTAACCGACGCGAATTTGATTTCGAATGCGGTTTTTTCTTCGGCAACGGTAACGGGAGCTTCGGTTATGAATTTGCCCGATTTGTCTACCCAAATTTTGGGAGGTGTAAACAATTCAAAAAGCCAGTTTGCGTCTTCCGACTGCGCGGGCGGGTTTTCCCACGCCATCGACTGCGAAATTGTAAACTTGGCATCTTTATCTACCCACTTTTCGCCTAGCGGACCGCTTTGCAACGCCGCTTTCGCCTTCTTTTCGAATTTTGAAATATTCGGGCTATTGTAGAAATAGAACGCTACACTTGCCGCCAACACCAGTAGCGCCAACACAAAGCAAATTTTATCGTAATGTTTGTTCATATATAAAAATCCTTCAATAAATTGCCGTTATTTGTTGTTTTCGGCGGCTTCAGGCGTAGGTTCGTCTTTAGCCATTTCAACATATTCTATTACAACCGTAAATTCCGACAAATTGTCTGTAATGATGGGTTCTTTAGCGGCGTCTTTACCCTTCGCACCTTCGTCTCGGGCTTTTTGTTCCTGCTCGAAAGAATCTACCGAAGCGGCTTCGTCGGTAACGGGACCGCCCAATTTTACTTCTACCGAGCGCACAACAAGCATAATATTAAAATCTTTAAGCTTGTTAAGGAAATTGCGCAATACGTCGGTTTGCGAAGTAAACGTAATTTTATAGGCCAAAGTGTCTATGCTGCCGTCTACCCTTGCCGAAACAATGTCGTCTATCTTAAAAGTGTCGGTGCTCGCCTGAGTTCTCTGGCGAACCCTTCTGGAACGGGTGTTGCGCTTGTTGGCGTCGGCGGCGGCTTCTTCCTTCGAGATTTCTACGGGAATAACTTCGCGCATAACGCTATTTATTTTCATAGGCACGTTTTCTGCCTTAGAATCTATAAGCTGGTGCATTATGTAGCCCAAAACCGAGGCTTGCTTCCACAATTCGGGAACAGCTTCGTCTCTGGGAGGGTTAGAGCCTGCAACATAATATTTCTTAAAGCCGAAATTTTCGTTTTCGTTTAAGTAAATATCTTTGCTTTTGGCTTCCGCCGTCCAAGAATCTACCATACCGCGCAAGGCTTCTACGAATGCAAAGCCCTCCTTCATCGGGGCTGGCTTTATAATGTCTGAAGACGCGGGGCTTAAGCTTTTTACAAGCTTGTCGAGCTTGCCTTGAATGTATTTAATGTTTTGTTCAGACTTTTCTACCGATTCTACCGAAGGGTCTTCGTTTTGGGCGGCTTTAAATGCCGACGCCGCCTTGTTGTAGGCCTTTTCGGCTTTAGACAAATCGCCCAGCAAAACGGCATCGTATGCCGCGCCGCCAACAAATGCCGCCAACAATAATGCTACTACGGCAAAAAATAGAGGGTGCTTTTTTATGTAATTCATTTAAAATTCCTTTTTCTATTCAAGATTGCGCCGATAACAGACTATATAGGCTTTTTCTCGTTTACCAACAGTGTGAATGTAAACTTTAGAACCCTCGGATTGGTTGGGTCTGTCTTTACATTCAGATAGTCGGTTATGAAATCCGAATTTTTGAAAGTTTTCAGCAAATAGGTTATGCGTTTGGTAGCAGCGGCCGAGTCGTAGCGCGAGGGATCTTTTGGGTCTACATCGCGCAAAAGCAAGCGGCCGGTTACCTCAAGCTTATATTCCGCCTTTTTGCGAATATTGCCTTTTAAGTCCTTTACGGGAGCTGTTCTTACAACGTTAAGGCCTTCAAGCCATACGTCTTTAGCGTCTACAATACGCTTTTCGAGGTCTACAAAGAAATTCATCCAATTCGACTTTGTGTTTGCCAAGCCCTCCAAGTCGCCGATTTTGGCTATAAGTTTGTCTACCTTTTCCTTGTTGGCTGCAACCTGCTCTATGCGTTCGTTCATTGTGGGAACGGCCTTGTTGAGCTCCTTAGTTAGGCTTTTGCGAGCCGAAATTGCATTGTTTATATAAACAAAGGGCAAAATTGTAGAGCACGCCAAAATCAATGCCGAAACCATCAAAAGCGGGCGTTTCGCCTCGAATGCCAAATGTGCTCCAATTTCGGGGGGCAAGAGATTTACGCCAACTGCCTTGTCGCCCAACACCAAGCGCGAAGCTTCGCCTATAAGTTCACTTAAGGCTGCGGCGTTTGCATTTAAAATGTTGCCGTCTACCTTCGGGCTAATGGCCAAGTTTTCGAGCGGGTTAAGGTAGTCTACGCTTACGCCTTGGTCTTCGCACAAAATTTGCGAAAAGTCGGGCAAAAGCGAGGCGCGGCCGGTAAGGAAAATCTTTGAAACAGGGTCTTTCACCTTGCGGCGGTAAGCCAATATGGAACGCTTGATTTCCATGCTGATGCGCTTGATAACAGCCTTTTCGTTGTTCTTGAAAATGTCGGCCGCCGCGTCCGAAGAATTATAGTTTGCCTCGTTCGAATAGAAAGTTGTTTTAATGCCTTCGGTTTGCTGGAAGTTTTTACCCAAGGAGTCGGCAATAGCCTGCGTGAGCGAGTTGCCGCCAATAGGAATGCTTCTTACAAAAAGCCCCTCGTCGCGCGAGATAATCATATTTGTGGTTCTTGCCCCCACATTAAGCATAATCGCATTTTCGGGTAAAGAGAATAGCTTCCAAGTGTTATAGTCCAGCACCGACGAAGCTTCCAACGATTCGGGAACAACACCCGCCTGGCTTATAGCGTCGCAAAAATCATTTGCCGCCGACTTGCGCATTGAAACAAGCAACACTTCGGTTTCTACGCCGTCGTCGGAAATAACCTGATAGTCCCAAGTTACTTCGCTAAGGTCGTAGGGAATGTTCTTTGCGGCCTCAAAGCCGATAACTTCCTTTTGTCTGTCGCCAGTTACATGGGGAACCTGAATTGTTTTGGGCAAAATTATGCTTGCGGGAGCAATAACCACCGCCTTGCCCGACAGGTTCATTTTTTTTAGCGCGCTTGTAAGAGCCGGCAACCATTGCGACTGGTCGGAATAATCGTAAACCAACTCTTCGGCGTAAAACTTTTCCAGAACAAGCTTTTTCGAGTCGTAGCTAAAAAGCCCCGCTGTTAGATAGGTTGTTCCGCAATTTATTATTAGTTTGCTTTTTGAAGCCATTTTTTTGAAGTTTTTTTATAAAATTTGGGCGGCAAAGCCCGTGCCTTGCGCCCAGTTTAAAAGTTTATGCTATTCCAAAACCAAAGTAGAATCGTTCCTTGCCGATTTGTACTCGTTTATCTTCACCGCAAAGGGGGCTTTTTCGAACGGAACCATTACGCCCTTGTTTGCGTCTAGGTTAGCCATTGCCTTTTCCACAAATGTTTTGCCCTGCGTGCCCAAGCTGCAACGCTGCTTTATGTTGCTCTTTGTTAGCGGGTAGTTTGTGCCGTTTACGGTAAGGTCTACCAACCAGGCGTAGGGCGCGTCTTTAATTCTGTATACCGAATAGGCTTCCCACGGAATATAGAATGTTATTGTGCTTTCCTTGTTGCGCTGCATTGCAAACAATGTTGCGCTAGAGCTAAACCAAACAAACTTGGGGCTTGAAGAGGTGCTCATTTTTGCGTCTTCGTAGGCGCAAACAAGCTTTATGTTTACGTTGCGAACCCAGTCTGGGTTTAGGTCGTTCTTTTCCGCGTCGGGGTTTTCTATGCAGCGAAGTTTAACCGTTGCCTTTATCCAGTTGTTGTTGCCGTTAATATTCACCTTCTCAAACTTAACTGCACTTGTAAGCACAACAGGGTCTTTCTGGTTGCCCTTTGCGCCCTTTTTTGCACCGCGCTTTGCGGGAGCTTTCTGAGAGGAAGTCTCTAATTGCATATCGTCGGAATCGGCATTCTGCGTTTTATTTTGCGCAAAAACCGAACCCGACACACAAAAGAACAATAGGGAAAGTAAAGCAAAAATACGATAATTCATAAGTTTGATTAAAACGGTAATAGTATTTGTGTTCAAGCTTTTTTTGATAAATTTTTACAAAGCGTTATTACTTGCACAAGCACTGTTATTTCAACAAGCTGCGCAAGTTTTTTGAAATTTCGGTATAGGCTGCGCGCCTAAAGTGCAGCATATTTTTCCTGAACATACCCTTTAGCGGCGTTTTGTTTTGGTCGCAAACAACGGTGTTTACATCGAAAAACTCAATGTTTTTGCCGCCCTTTTGACTTATATACTCGGCCAATTTTGAGTTTATGTCGTCTATTTTGCCAAAATATACGCTGCGCGCTGGGCTTTTTGGCACCGATAAAACAATTATTTTTGCATTAGGCAAATCGGCGCGCAGTTTTTCAAGCAAAGACTTAAAGTCGCTAACAATCATTTCGGCTGCGCGTTTGCCGGCACAGTCGGCGTCGCCCGTGCCTATAACTATTGTGGCGGGTTTGTATTTTAAGATAATATCGTTGTAATATCTAAACAAATCCTGCACATTCGAGCCGCCAAAGCCCCTGTTTATAACGCCAAATTCGGGAAAACAATCGGCTGTTTTCCATATAGTTATAATGTCCGCCCCCACAAAAAGCACGGCGTTTTTTGGATACGAATTTTCCGAATCGTACTCTTTAAAGCTTGATATGGAACTTTGCCACCTAAGGTCTGTTCCCATAGACGCCGCGCACAGTTGGGGAATGATCGCGCACGCGAATAATAAAAGTAAGGCTGTAAATTTCATTGAAACAGGAATCTAAATATACATTCTTGCTTTTACAATAAAAAACTATGGCTACTGCGTTTTACAGGGGAAGAATTGCACCAACGCCCTCGGGCTTTTTGCACGCTGGGCATTTAGAGACTTTTAAAACGGCGTATTTAAGGGCAAAAGAGGCAAAGGGCGCGCTGGTTTTGCGCATAGAAGATATAGACAAAGCCCGCTGCAAGCCAGAATATGTGGCACAATGTGTAGAAGATCTAAAACGCTTCGGCATTGTATGCACCGAAGGCTACGGCATTGGCGGGCAGTTTGCGCCCTATCTGCAAAGCGAGCGTTTTGAATTATATAGGCAAATTTTGGTAGCCCTGATAAAAAAGGGCTTGGCATACCCGTGCAGTCTTAGCCGAAAAGAGATTGCCGAAAATTGCCCCGTTTCGCGGTACGACGCAGGCGAAAGAGTATTTAAAAAATCGCTTATAGACCCTTCGTATAAATTGGGAACTATTCCAAGCAATTTCGAACAACTAAACTGGCGTTTTAACCTAAGCTATGCGCAAACATTTGCCTTTTACGACGCATTTGAAGGCATGCAAAAATTTACCGCGGGCGAAGACTTTGGCGACTTTCTTATTTGGCGCAAAGAAAACGCCCCTTCCTACGAGCTTGCGGTAGTTGTAGACGACCATTTTATGCAGATAAGCGAAGTTGTAAGGGGCAAAGACCTTTTGCTTAGCACCGCAAAACAAATGGCAATATACAACGCTTTTGATTGGAAAATTCCAGCCTATGCGCACTGCAAACTTTTGCTTGGCAAAGACGGCAAAAAGCTTTCGAAAAGCGTAATGAAAAAAAGCGACCCTAATTTGCTTATAAACCGCCGCTGATTTTGCTTGCATAAGCTTTGCTAAAAATGTAACGTGCCCGAGACGGAATTTAAGAAAGATATTTACAATTCTTATCGGGGAGCATTTATGAAAATTTTAAACACGCTTAAATTTGCGGCTGTTTTGGGGTTTGTTTTTTGCAATTATGCCGAATGCGAAACTATATTCCAAATAGGCAGGCCCGACGCTTTTGCAAAAGAATTTAGAACTTTTGCAAATTTAGGCGACGACAGGCTTGCCTACAATAAGGACTATGCTCAGGCGCGGCGCACGTTTAGAGACGTAGACAGCTGCATAAAATTCTTTAACGACACAAAGCGCAGTTTCACTTTTGTTGTAGGCAAAAACAAAGATAAAGACTGGCCATTTGTGCAACCAATTTCGGGCTGCCGCTGGAGCGGCTCTACGGAAGCTGCCGACTACGCAATTAAGTTCGACGCCCCAACAGCGAAAAACAACCCCGACAAAACCTACATATTGAGAATAGGTCTAGCCGACGCGTATTGCCGCCACGACAATTTTTTGTACATATATTTGAACGGAAAAAAGCTTACCCGCATTGCAAATCCGCACAAGCTTAACTACGAAAAGGCGAACGTTTCGGCGGTGGTTGCATATCACCCCCAAACATGGGGCATTCCCGCGCTTTCCAAAATAAACATTCCCGCCAAAAGCCTGAAAGAAAAAGACAATTTAATAGAAATAAAACCCCACCGTTTTAAAAGCACAAACGCGGAAAGATGGGTTGCCTACGACTACATAAGCCTTTCCGACGACAAGCAAGACCCTAAAATAAAAGACCACCAAAAAGAGTTCGAGCAAAAGGCACTGCAAGCTCTCGGTTGCGACGAAGTTATTTTTTGCGTAAGGTCGTCTAGCCGCGACCCCCATTGGTATGCAAACGTAGGCAAAAGCGTGTATGCAGAAACTACCGAAAGCAATTCTAAAGCCGATTTGTGGTTTGACAAGGAAATGTTTTCGCGCATGGGCGGCAAGCTTGTGCGCTACAACCTAAAAACCGGCGACTACGAATATATTGTAGACGACCCCGACGGCTCGGTGCGCGACTGCAGACTGCACTACGACGCAAAGAAAATTTTGTTTTCGTACAGAAAAGGAACCAGCGACCACTTTAAACTTTACGAAGTAGATATAGACGGCAAAAACTTAAAACTTTTGCCTATGACGGGCGACTGGGACGACTTTGAGCCCTGCTATATGCCAAATGGCGACATTCTTTACATTTCAAACCGCCAACCGAAAACGGTACAGTGCCTTTTTGTGCCCGCAAACAATCTTCACAGGTGGTATTCAAAAGAAAATATGATACGCAACATAAGCGTTAACCCCGACCAGGACGACACCCCCGCCCTTTTGAAAGACGGCCGCGTTGTGTATATGCGTTGGGACTATAACCAGCGCAGCCAAGTTTCGTTCCACCATCTTTGGGCAATGAACCCCGACGGCTCGAACAACACCGTATTTTTGGGAAATAAAAGACCCGGAGGGCTTTTCTTGGCGGCAAAGCCCGTGCCCGACAAAGACGAAGTTGTTTTCACCTTGGGCACAGGCCACGGGCAAACCGACTCGAGGGGCTTTCCCGCAAAAATGAAAATAGGGGCAGACCCTTCCGACGAACACGCGTTCGATATTCTAGTTGGCGGCTACTCAAACCAGTTTTTCGACCCCTTCCCCTTGGGCAAGGGTTTTTACCTTACAACCAACGGCAAAAACATTGTAATTATGGACGACTTCGGGCACATATTTACGGGCTTTAAGCTGCCCGATGATCTCTTTAAAAGCGAACACAAAGTGCTTACTTTAACACACAAAAACAATGTTCCCTGCAAAATGTTTATGCGCGATGTTCAGCCCCTAAGGCCGCGCCCGCGCGAATATCTTATACCCGACAAGGCCGATTTTACAAAGAAAACAGCTGTAATTTCGCTTATAGACATCTACAACGGCAGGGAAATGCAATCGGTAAAAAAAGGTTCTGTAAAAAAACTTTTAATAACCGAAGTTTTGCCCGAACCCGTGCACTACCACGGCGGAATGCACCCAATCTCAAACGGCGGCGGATTTATTCTGGAAAGAATTTGGGGAACCGTTCCCGTAGAGGAAGACGGCAGCGCAATGTTTGAAGTTCCATCGGGCATGCCTCTTTCTTTTTCGGCGTTAGACAAAGACGGAAAACTCATAAAGAAAATGCAAAGCTCGGTGGGCTTTTCGCCCGCAACGTCTACAAGCTGCATAGGCTGCCACGAAAAGCGCACCGAGGCTCCAACTTTAACAAACACGCCTATCTCGTTTACAAAGGGCGTGCAAAAAATAACCCCGTTTAAGGGGCGCAAACAACCCTTTGTTGTAGACCTAACGCGCGACTTGCAGCCCATATTCGACAAGCACTGTGTAAAATGCCATAACTCTGTTGATTTAAAAGGCTCGCTTTCGCTTGAAAAGGGGCTTAGCACAAACAACGTTTTAAACTATATTGCCCTTTCAAAAAAAGGCCAATATAACGACGGCCGTAACCGCTGGGGCGAATCGGAGCCCTACTATTTCGGCTCGGGCTCTAGCAAGCTTATGGACAAAATTTCGGGAGGACACCACAATGTAAAGCTTAGCGACTACGAGCGCGAAAGCGTTATGCTGTGGCTCGACACGGGGGCTATGCAGTCGGGCACATATGCCATACAGGGCACCGGCTTTTTAAGAATGAACTTTTATAAGGCAATGACGGGCATAAACTTTGACAATATGCCAGAAACTAAGGCCTTTAACGAGGCTATAAAACGCCGCTGTATGGGTTGCCACAACAAAAACGGCGGACAAATGCGCTGGACAATAGGCGGGGTTGCCAAGCTGCCAACCCCAGATAAAAAGGGCAAACCTAGCCGCATTCCGCACGATTTGCAGTTTAATTTCGACAACCCCGAACGTTCGGTTTTTGTGCTTACCCCGCTTGCAAAAGGCGCGGGCGGACGCGCCGCAAAAAACGTGCACCCCGTAGTTTTTAAAGACAAAAAAGACAGCGACTACCAACTAATAATGTCGTTTTTAAACAAGTGCAAAGAGTGGCTTGCGCAAAACCGCCCATTCTACGACAAGCCGAATTTTAGGC